>NZ_CAMYPD010000021.1 GCF_947286155.1 uncultured Tessaracoccus sp. | reverse complement strand
GAGTCGGGCTCGCGTTGAATCAGCCCGTGCAGATAACACGCCGCGCCACCGCCCAACGACGCGGACGCCCCGCCGCGCAGGAGCGCCGCCCACGCGAAGGCGTGCCATGTCACCTCGCCCACGATGTACAGCCCGTCGGCCAGCTTGTGCCACTGCGTACTTAACCGTCGGAGGGCTGACCGCGCCGCCCAAGATAGATCAAGTTCATGGTGGGCAGACGCGCCACGAACTTGATCTATCTTCGCGTGTTGCTACGGACGAGCGAGCGCGTGGGCTTCGTCGACGATGTTCTCGACGGGGATCTCGCGCTTCTCCCCCGTGCGCCGGTCGCGCAGCTCGACGATGCCGTCGGCCAACGCGCGCCCGACCACCACGATGATGGGCATGCCCATGAGCTCGGCATCCTTGAACTTCACGCCAGGGCTGGCCTTGCGGTCGTCGTAGAGTACCTCGACGCCGCGCTCGTCGAGCGCCGTCGCGATGCGTTCGGCCTCCTCGAAGATGGCTGCGTCCTTGCCCGTCGCCACCACCTGCACCTGGAACGGAGCCAGTTCGAGCGGCCAGCACAGGCCGAGCTCGTCGTGCGTGGCTTCGGCGACGGCGGCAATCGCGCGCGAGACACCGATGCCGTACGAGCCCATGGTGACGGTCACGAGCTTGCCGTTCTCGTCGAGCACCTTCAGCCCGAGCGCCTCGGCATAGCGGCGGCCGAGCTGGAAGATGTGCCCCATCTCGATGCCGCGCTCAAGCGTGAGCGGACCGGACCCGTCGGGCGAGGGGTCACCTTCGCGCACTTCAGCCACGTCGATCACGCCGTCGGGCGTGAAATCACGTCCGACGGTGAGGTCGACCACGTGATGCCCGTCGATGTTGGCGCCGGTCAGCCAGCGCGTGCCCGTCACCACGCGCGGATCGCACAAGTAGCGGATCTTCGACTGGGAATCCTCGCCCAGAATCTTCTCGCCGTCTTTGACCGGGCCGATGTAGCCCTTGACCAGCGCGGGATGGTTGCGGAAGTCCTCATCGCCGAAGTCCTGCACCTCGGCGGGCGCGACGGCGGCTTCGAGGCGTTTCTCGTCAACGGAGCGGTCGCCCGGCAGCCCGATGACGAGGGGTTCGCGGATGCCGTCGGGGTGCGCCAGCATGACGACGACGTTCTTCAGCGTGTCGGCGGCCTCCCATGGCCTGTCGTCACGCGGGAACAGCGAGTTGGCCTGGTCGACGAGCGTCTCAATCGTCGCGGAATCCGGGGTGGGGTGCACCTGCGCGGCGGGGATGCCGTCGAGCGAGAGCGGTTCGGGTGCGGGAATGCGCACGGCCTCGACGTTCGCGGCGTAGCCACCCGGCGAGCGTACAAACGTGTCCTCGCCGATGGGCGAGACGGCCAGGAATTCCTCCGACGCGGACCCGCCCATCGCGCCCGCCATCGCGGAGACGATGACGTATTCGAGGCCGAGCCGGTCGAAGATGCGCTGATATGCCTGACGGTGCAGCTGGTAGCTGGCCTCGAGCCCTTCGTCGGTGACGTCGAAGGAGTACGAATCCTTCATCACGAACTCGCGCCCGCGCAGCAAGCCAGCCCTGGGACGGGCCTCGTCGCGGTACTTCGTCTGAATCTGGTACAGGTGCAGCGGCAGGTCTTTGTAGGAGTTGTAGAGGTCCTTCACCAGCAGGGTGAACATTTCCTCGTGGGTGGGCCCAAGCAGCATGTCCACCTTGCGGCGGTCCTGCAGGCGGAAGAGGTTGTCGCCGTAGTCAGTCCACCGTCCGGTGGCTTCGTAGGGTTCGCGCGGCAGGAGCGCCGGGAAGTGCACCTCCTGCGCCCCGATCGCATCCATTTCTTCGCGCACGATGGCTTCCACCTTGCGCAGCACTTTCCACCCGAGCGGGAGCCACGAGTAGATTCCCGGGGCGGCGCGGCGAACGTAGCCGGCCCTCACGAGCAGCTTGTGGCTGGCAACCTCAGCCTCGGCCGGGTCGTCGCGCAGTGTGCGAACGAAGAGCGAAGAAAGTCGAGTAATCACGCACGCAACTGTAGCCCGTTACCCCGCAGTCTTGCGGTGACCGCATCACAGCACGCTCAATAATGCACCGTCGAGAGGCTGCCGACGGTACGGAAGCCGAGCCGATCGTAGCTACGCAGCGCAGGCACGTTGAAGTCGTTCACATACAGTGACACCACCGGGTAGCGCCGCTGCACGAGCGTCATCATCTGCGCCAGCGCTCGCGTCGAGAGGCCCTGCCCTCGTAGGTCAGGGCGCACCCACACGCCCTGCAACTGCACTTGGTTGCGATGGCGAGGGCCGAGGTCAGCCTTGAAGACCACCTCGTCGTCTTCGACGATGCCGTAGGCGTCGCCTTGGCGGAGACGATCAAGCACGAAGGTTTCGTACCCAGGCCCGTACTTGAACGGCGACGAGCCAATCTCGCCGGTGTACATGTCGACAGAAGCATCGAGATACGCCTGGAACACGCCCTCGTCGAGCTGCTGCACGCGCGGGTCACCGTCGACGGCGACCGGCTCGTCGAGCACCATGAGCGGCTGCTTGCGACGCACATTGCTGCAGGTGCTCCACATCTCCCCGAAGCGCTGCGACAACCCCGTGAACAGCCCGAGCGCGGCAAAGCTCGGGCCGACGATCGACGTAGCCCGACGATAATCTCCGAGCTCATCGACGAACAGCGGCAGCGCTGCGGGGTCGGTGGTGGTGACGAAGATGGTGCCGCCGTCGAGGCAGATGCCGCGAATCTGATCGTCGCGGTCGAAGTACGCAAGCAGCCTGCCTAGGCGACAACGATCCGCGCCGGCCTGCCCAATCCGGGACGTGAGAAAGAGGTTCTCGTGCGGCGACGACTCGAGGAACGCCAAGGCCAGGTTCGTCTCGTCGGAGCGCAGAACGCGGAGCCGTCCAGCCATGGGTGCCTGGTTCCAGAACGCTCTCAGGACACCGACACCTGCGGGCTGCCGACCTCGCCCATCTCGTCGGCGATGCGTCGCGCTTCGGCCAGCAGCGTCTCGACGATGTCTTCCTCAGGGACGGTCTTGATGACCTCGCCTTTCACGAAGATCTGCCCCTTGCCGTTGCCAGATGCGACGCCGAGGTCAGCCTCGCGAGCCTCGCCGGGGCCGTTGACGACGCAGCCCATCACGGCCACGCGCAGCGGAGCCTCAAGCCCTTCGAGGCCCTCGGTGACCTGCTCGGCCAGGGTGAATACGTCAACCTGTGCGCGCCCACACGACGGGCAGCTCACGATGTCGAGCTTGCGTGGGCGAAGATTCAGCGACTCCAGAATCTTGACGCCCACCTTCACCTCTTCCACCGGCGGCGCGGAGAGCGACACACGGATGGTGTCGCCGATGCCCTGGCTGAGCAGCGCGCCGAACGCGACGGACGACTTGATGGTGCCCTGGAATGCCGGGCCTGCCTCCGTCACGCCGAGGTGCAGCGGGTAATCGCACTGTTCCGCCAACTGCTGGTAGGCCTGCACCATGACCACCGGGTCGTTGTGCTTCACGGAGATCTTGAAGTCTCGGAAGCCCACCTCTTCGAACAGCGAGGCCTCCCACATCGCGGATTCGACGAGGGCTTCCGCCGTCGGCGCCCCGTACTTGTTGAGGAGACGCTTGTCGAGCGACCCGGCGTTCACGCCAATGCGGATGGACACGCCCGCGTCCTCGGCTGCCTTCGCGATCTCGGCCACCTGATCGTCGAACTTTCGGATGTTGCCAGGGTTGACGCGCACCGCCGCGCACCCCGCCTCAATGGCCTGAAACACGTAGCGGGGCTGGAAATGGATGTCGGCGATCACCGGGATCTGCGACTTCTTCGCAATGATGTGCAGCACGTCGGCATCGTCTTGACTGGGGCAAGCGACACGGACGATGTCACAGCCGGCAGCCGTCAGCTCAGCGATCTGCTGCAGCGTGGCGTTAATGTCGGTGGTCTTCGTCGTGCACATGGACTGCACGGATACGGGTGCGTCCCCACCCACGAGCACCTTCCCGACCCGAATCTGCCGGGACTTGCGTCGGGGGCTGATGGTGACTGGTGCGGGTGCTGGCATGCCAAGGCTCACGGTCATGAAGCTGAGTCTAGCCCCCTCACTGCAGCTGCAACGGCGACACAAGGTCTGCGACGATCAACACCAGCCCGCAGATCAGCAGCAATCCGCCGACGATGAAGATCATGGGCAGTCCCTTGGCCGTATCGAGCGGGCCCGGATCTGGTTTCCCGCGCAGCTTGCACCACTGCCTGCGCAGCCACTCGATGATCGCCCCAGCGATGTGCCCGCCGTCGAGCGGCAACAGCGGGACGAGGTTCAACAACGCGACGAAAAGGTTCACCGATCCCAACAGCGAGAACCAGGTAGCGGCCTTGTCGCCCCACGACAGCGACTCATCGGCGCCGATCTCCCCCGCAATCCGAGATGCGCCGACGATCGACAGCGGCGAATTCACGTCGCGCGGCTTGCCAGTCACCACGTCCGCCGCCACGTTGTACACCCTGACGGGCAGGCTCGCGAGCGCCACGGTGGATTGTTTCGTCATCGTCCACATGAGGTCGACGGTCTCCCCCGGCCCGCCGCGACGCATCTCGCGCGTCGGGGTCACCCCGAGGAAACCCGCCTCGACGGTGCGCGTCGGATCGAGCTGATCGGGGACGTGGTTGAGGCGCGTGTGCACCGCGGGGAGCTCGATGCGCTCGCCGCCGCGCAGCACCGTGATGCGCGCCTCACCGTCGCGGTTGTCCCGGATGAGCTGGCTCACCTGCTCCCAGCTCGAGACCTCGTGCTTGTTGAACGCGACGATCACGTCACCCGGCTGGATACCGGCCTCGCGTGCGGGGGTGGGCGGATCGTCGGCGTTGCACGTGGTGTCGGAGCGGTTAGCGGCGACGACGCACTCGCTCACGGCGGCGACCGTCGTCGTCGACACGGCCATGCCGTGGAACAGATTGATGCTGAGGAAGATGAGGAAGGCCAGCAGGATGTTCATGGCTGGCCCGCCCAGCATGATGATGATCTTTTTCCACGTCTTCTGCTGGTAGACGAGGCGGCCGTCGTCCTCCGGCGTGATCTCGTCCCACTCGGCGGCGCGCGCGTCGTCGGCCATGCGCGCGAGCCAGTTTCTGCGCTGGCCTGGACGCGCAGGCGGATACATGCCGACGAGCCTGACGTAGCCGCCCAATGGGATCCATTTGAGGCCATACTCAGTCTCGCCCCGGCGCGTGGACCAGATGCGTTTACCGAAGCCAACGAAGTATTCGGTGACTTTCACGCCGAAGATTTTGGCCGGAACGAGGTGCCCAATCTCATGCAGCGCAATCGACGCCATGATGAGGGCGAAGAACAGAATGGCCAGCCCGACGATGATGAGTGCGCTCACTGGCCCTCCCCCGCGAGTGCCGCGGCGCGGGCGCGTCCCCACTGATCGGCGGCGAGCACGTCGTCGAGGGTGAGGGCATCGTCGCTCACATGCCCGTTTGCGAGGTGCTCGTCGAGGCATCGGGCGATGGTGTCAGTGATACCGAGGAACGACAGGCGGCCGTCGCAGAAGGCGTCGACGCAGGCCTCGTTGGCTGCGTTGAACACCGCCGGAGCAGTGCCTCCGGCCTTGCCAGCGCGCCGAGCGAGTTCGACCGCCGGGAAGGTGGCGTCGTCGAGGGGCTGGAACGTCCACTGCGCAGCACGCGACCAGTCGCAGGGCTCAGCGGATCCTTCGAGGCGGTCGGGCCAGGTGAGCGCCAACCCGATGGGCAGGCGCATGTCAGGCGGCGAGGCCTGGGCGATCGTCGAGCCGTCCCAAAACTCCACCATCGAGTGCACCACCGACTGCGGATGCACCGTCACGACGATGTCGTCGAGGTCGACGTCGTAGAGCAGCGCCGCTTCAAGCAGCTCGAGCCCCTTGTTCACCAGCGTCGATGAATTGATGGTGATAACCCGCCCCATATTCCAGGTCGGGTGCGCCATGGCCTGCTCCGGCGTGACCGCCTGCAACTCAGCCCGGGTACGCCCGCGGAACGGCCCACCACTGGCCGTGAGAATGAGCCGACGCACCTCCTCGCCCCGACCGCTGCGCAATGCCTGCGCGAAGGCGGAGTGCTCGGAATCGACGGCGACGATCTGCCCCGGCTTCGCTGCCGACGTGACGAGCTTTCCCCCGATGACCAGGGATTCCTTGTTCGCCAGCGCCAGCGTCGTGCCCTGCTCGAGCACGGCGAGCGTCGGCTCGAGGCCGGCTGCCCCGGTGATGGCGTTAACAACCACGTCGCACTCCCGGCCAGCCAGGCGCGTCGACGCGTCCGGGCCGACGAGAAACTCCGGCTCGTGCGGCGCGATGCCGCGCTGCTGGCTCTCCGCCGCAATCGCCTCGCGCAGCTCGTCGAGCTTGTCAGCGCGGGAGAGGGCGACACACTCGGGCTCGAACTCGACGACCTGCTGGGCGAGCGTCGCGATATTCCCGCCCGAGGCCGACAGGCCCACCACCTGGAACTGCTTTCGCCTGGTGGAGATGACGTCGAGCGTTTGGGTACCGATCGAGCCGGTGGATCCGAGGAGAACTACAGTACGCACGGCCCCAGTGTGGCACGCCCCGCAAAGGCGCTGCGTTTCCCGGGTCCATGGCAGGATGAACACCATGTCTTTCGACGCGAAACCCGCCCCCGGAACGCCCTGCCCGCCCACCATCGCGCAGTGGGCCGCCGCGCACGACTACGACGTGGCAGCACTGATGTGGCAAGGCCCGACGGGAGCCGTCACCGCCAAACTCGTGCGCGACGACCACCCCGACGTGTTCGCCAAGCACTGCGATGAGGATCCCATCGACGAGGCCGAACGGCTGTCCTGGCTGTACGGGCGACTCGCCTGCCCTGCGATCGTCGACTACGCCCAATTGGACGATGGATTCGTCCTCGCCACCATGGCGCTGCCTGGGTGCTCCGCGGCCGCCGATCAGTGGCGTGATGAGCCGCGACGCGTGGCCGCCGCCGTCGGCGAAGGGCTCGCCCAG
Organism: uncultured Tessaracoccus sp.; assembly: GCF_947286155.1. Classification (GTDB taxonomy): domain Bacteria; phylum Actinomycetota; class Actinomycetes; order Propionibacteriales; family Propionibacteriaceae; genus Arachnia. The sequence goes on along the minus strand of NZ_CAMYPD010000021.1, from coordinate 37,652 downwards.
CTGCACTCCCTCGACCCCACGCAGTGCTTCTTCGACCCTCCCGAATGGATTTCCGACGATGTGGGCAGCCATGTCGTACTCCTCCACGGCAACCCGGTGGTGTCCAACGCACTGCTCACCGACGACGGCGCATTCGCCGGGTTCGTCGGCGTCGGGCAGCTTGGGCCAGGAGATCCGTGGGCCGACCTCGCCGTCGCATCATGGTCGTTGACGAACCACTTCGGGCTGGACGCCGGGGGCGAATTGTTCGCGTCCTACGGCGTCCAGCCCGATGAAGACCGCTGCCAGCACTACCTCAGCCAGCGGGAGCACTGAGCGGCGCTACTACACCACACCGAAGGCGTGCATCGCCTCGGCAACCTTGGCGAAGCCTGCGATGTTGGCACCTGCGACGTAGTCGCCAGGCATGCCGTAGCTCTCCGCCGTCTCCGCAACCTGCTCGTGAATGTTGACCATGATCTCGTGCAGTCGACGCTCGGTGTAGTCGAAGTCCCACGAATCGCGCGACGCATTCTGCTGCATCTCCAGCGCCGAGGTGGCGACACCGCCCGCGTTCGCAGCCTTCGCCGGCCCAAAGAGCACACCGGCCTGCTTGAACGCCTCGATGGCTTCCGGCGTCGACGGCATGTTCGCGCCCTCCGCTACCGCCTCGACACCATGCTTGATGAGGCTGGCGGCGTCGTCGCCATTCAATTCGTTCTGCGTTGCGCACGGAATAGCGATGTCCGTCGGCACGCTCCAGATGCTGCCCGACGTGACCAGCTCGGCGGAGCCGCGGCGTTCGACGTAGTCGGAGACGCGTCCGCGCTCCACTTCCTTGACTTGCTTCAGCAGCTGCAGGTCGACGCCGTCCTTGTCGACGACGTAGCCGGAGCTGTCGGAGAACCCGATCACCTTGCCGCCGAGCTCTTGCGCCTTCTCGATGGCGTAGATGGCGACGTTGCCCGAACCGGAGACGGTGACCGTCTTGCCGTCGAAGGACGAACCACGCGTCTTCAGCATCTCCTCGGCAAACCAGACCGTGCCGTAACCCGTCGCCTCGGTGCGCACCAGGGAGCCGCCCCAATCGAGGCCTTTACCCGTGAGCACACCGGCCTCGTAACGGTTCGTAATGCGCTTGTACTGCCCGAACAGGAACCCAATCTCGCGGCCACCGACACCGATGTCGCCTGCGGGCACGTCGGTGTACTCGCCGAGATGGCGGTAGAGCTCGGTCATGAACGACTGGCAGAAGCGCATGATCTCGCCCTCGGAGCGTCCGTGAGGGTCGAAATCGGAGCCGCCCTTGGCGCCACCGATCGGCAAACCAGTCAGCGAGTTTTTGAAGATCTGCTCGAAGCCGAGGAACTTGATGACACCCAGGTACACGCTCGGATGGAAGCGCAAGCCCCCTTTGTAGGGGCCAAGGGCGGAGTTGAACTCGACGCGGAAGCCGCGGTTGACCTGCACTTCGTTGTTGTCGTCCGTCCACGGAACGCGGAATATGATCTGGCGCTCGGGCTCGCAGATGCGTTCCAGCATTTTCCATTCGAGGTATTCGGGGTGGCGGTGGATCACCGGATCCAACGACTCGAAGACTTCGCGCACAGCCTGATGAAACTCGGCCTCGCCTGGGTTTCGGGCGACGACAGTGTCGAACACTGCCTCGAGAGCTTGATCCATGAGTTCTCCTAACGGTTGCTGAACCGCGCCACACTCTAATGGTGGGTGGGCCATCGCCATCGCTTAGGAACCGCGCCTGTCCACGGAGTGAAACAGCCGCCAAAAATCTGATACCCTGCCCACCCGCTACGACGCCGAGGCAGCCAGCTGCCCGCACGCGCCGTCGATGTCGGAACCGCGCGTGTCACGAAGGGTGACGGGAACACCGCGTGCTTCGAGGGCCTCGATGAACGTGCGCTCATCGGATTTGCGCGACGCGGTCCACCGCGACCCGGGCGTCGGGTTGAGCGGGATGAGGTTGACGTGCACCCAGCCCCAGTCGCCCCGTCGCTGCAGCACGTTGGCGAGCTGGATGGCGTGCTCCTTGGAGTCGTTAATGTCGCGCATCATCGCGTACTCGATAGAGACGCGACGCTTGGTGTGCTGCGCGTACTCGAAGGCGGCATCGACCACTTCGTCGACCTTCCAACGCGAATTGATGGGCACGAGTTCGTCACGCAGTTCATCGTTGGGCGCATGCAGGCTGAGCGCCAACGTGATGGGGAGGCCTTCGTCGACGAGCTGCTGCATGCGCGGCACCAGCCCGACGGTGGAGACGGTGATGCCGCGAGCGCTCATACCGAACCCGTTGGGGCTTGGCGCGACGAAGGTGCGAATGGCGCCGAGCACCGCCTTGTAGTTCGCCAGGGGTTCACCCATGCCCATAAACACGATGTTGTTGAGCCGCGCGGTGGTCTCCGGAATGACGCCCTGGGCGAGCATCTGGTTGGCTGCGAGCACCTGCGCCACGATTTCAGCCTGCGAGAGGTTGCGTCTGAGCCCGCCTTGACCGGTGGCGCAAAACGGGCACGCCATGCCGCAGCCTGCCTGCGACGAGATGCACAACGTGGTGCGCCCCGGGTAGCGCATGAGTACCGATTCGAGCAGCGAGCCGTCGAACAGGCGCCACAGCGTTTTCACCGTGCGGCCCTGGTCTGCGGTTTGCTGACGAACCTGAGTGAGGAGTTCAGGGAACAGCTGGTCCCCCAGCTCCGCTCGGATGGCGGCAGGCACGTCGGTGAAGCTGTTCGCGTCGTCTTCGAGACGGTCGAAGACGTGCCTCGAGATCTGGTCGGCTCGAAATCGCGGGAGACCCATGGCGACGATGGCGTCCTTGCGCTCGTCGGTGGAGAGATCAAACCAGTGCTTCGGCGGCTTACCACGCGGTGGCGCTTCGAAGACCAGGGGCAGCTGTTTGCGAGGCTCCATGTCACGATCCCATCGTCAGGTTGAGGATGAACCACCCAACAGGCAGAGCCATCAGCATCGAGTCGAGTCGATCCATGATGCCGCCGTGGCCGGGCAGCCAATTCGACATATCTTTCACGCCCACGTCGCGTTTGATCAGCGACTCGGTGAGGTCACCCACCGTCGCTGCGATGGCGACGAGGATGCCGAGCGGAATACCCACCCACCAGGCAATGTGCAGCATGAAGTGCGCGCACACCGTGGCACCGATCGTCGTCCAGATGAGGGCGCCCGCGAACCCTTCCCAGGTTTTACTGGGGCTGATTTTGGGCGCCATCTTGTGCTTGCCGAACAGCACGCCGGTGGCGTAGGCGCCGGTGTCTGATAGCACGACGCAGACGAGCAACGTGGCGATGCGCGCCGAGCCGTCGTCGGGGGCCATGAGCAATGCCACGAAGAGCCCAATGAGAGGAATGTAGGCGATCACGAACGAGCTTGCGGAGACGTCGCGAACGAATCCCAGCGGCTCGGAGCGAAAGAGCCTGGCCACGATGCAGGCGAGCACGGTGCCGCCGAGCGTTGAGACGATGACCGTCATCGGAGACACCCCGACGTCAGGGTTGGCGGCCACCCAATACACACCAGACAGGCACAGCGCCGTTCCGATGACGATGGGCACCGTCTCCACATGCATACCGACGAGGCGCAGCGCACGGCTGACCTCTACCACCGCGAGGCAGAGCATCAGCGTCACGTAGGCGACGAAGATCCAGTCGATCCACACCAGCCCCACGACGATGGGAGCCAGCAACGCGAGACCGACGCCGATTGCGACAGGAAGGTTCCTGCCTGCACTCGGCGCCGGGCGCTTGACGACTGGGTGCGGCCTCAAATTTCGAGGAGCTCCTGCTCTTTACGCTTCAGGATTTCGTCCACCTGGTCGACGTGCTTCTTCGTGATGCCGTCGATGGACTTCTCAGCGCGGGCGAGATCGTCCTCGCTGATGTCGCCGTCCTTCTCAGCCTTCTTGAGCGCGTCCATGGCGTTGCGTCGAGCGTTGCGCACCACCACGCGCGCGTCCTCGGCCTTCTGCTTGGCGAGCTTGGTGTATTCCTTGCGACGTTCTTCCGTCAGCGTGGGCATGACGCAGCGAATAGCGTTGCCGTCGTTGCTGGGGTTCACGCCGAGGTCGGCGTCGCGGATGGCCTTCTCAATGGCGCCAATCGAGCTGCGGTCGAAGGGGGTGATGAGCATGGTGCGCGCATCCGGCGAGGTGAACGTCGCCAGCTGCTGCAGCGGCGTCGGGGCGCCGTAATAGTCGGCGTTCAGCTTGTTGAACATTGCCGGGTGCGCACGTCCGGTGCGGATGGTGGCAAGGTCTTCTCGTGCGAAATCAACCGCGGCCTCCATGGCCTTGGTAGCTTCCTTCTCGGTTTCGGCGATCATGGACGACCGCTCCTTCCTGTTCGTTAGTTCGAGACCGTGGTCCCGATTTCCTCACCAGCAATGACGCGGGCGATGTTTCCAGTCTTGGACAAGTTGAAGAAAATGAGATCGAGGTCATTGTCGCGTGCCAGCGCAATGGCGGTGGCGTCGGCCACCTTGAGGTCTTTGTTGAGGAAGTCGGCGTAGCTGAGGTGCTCGTATTTCTTGGCATCCGGGTTGGTGCGAGGGTCGGAATCGTAGACCCCGTCGACGCCGTTCTTGCCCATCAGCAGCACCTCAGCGCCGATCTCCAGGGCCCGCTGGGCGGCGACGGTGTCCGTCGAGAAGTACGGCATGCCGGAGCCTGCACCGAAGATGACGAGCCGCCCCTTCTCCATGTGGCGCTCCGCGCGACGCGGAATGTACGACTCGGCCACCTGGCCCATGGTGATTGCGCTCTGCACGCGGGTCTCGATGCCTGCCTTCTCGCAGAAGTCTTGCAGTGCGAGGCAGTTCATGACGGTGCCGAGCATGCCCATGTAGTCGGCGCGGTCGCGATCCATGCCGGACTGCGAGAGCTCTGCACCGCGGAAGTAGTTGCCACCGCCCACGACGACGGATACTTGCGTTCCCCCGCGCACCACGTCGGCGATCTCCTTGGCGATTTGTGACACCACGACGGGGTCGACCCCGAGCTTGCCACCGCCAAACACCTCACCGGAGAGTTTGAGCAGTACACGATGGAATGGCTGCGGCATGTGAGGACCTCCTGATGTGCGCGTGCGCCGCGGGGAATCCCACGCGGCGCACGCCACTCTACTGTGTTTCTCTGTTTCGCGAGGACAACCCCTCGGCTCAGCCCTGGATAGCGAAGCGAACGAAGCGCTGCACCTTCATGCCAGCAGCGTCGAGCACGTTGCCGACGGTCTGCTTGTCTTCCCACACCGCAGGCTGGTCGACGAGGCACACTTCCTTGAAGTAGCCGTTCAGGCGGCCCTCGATGATCCGCGGGATAGCCTTCTCAGGCTTGCCTTCCTCGACGGCGGTGGCTTCGGCGATGCGACGCTCGTTGGCGACCGTCTCCTCCGGCACCTCATCACGGGAGACGAAGGTCGGCATCATGGCGGCAATCTGCATGGCCACCTGGTGAGCCAGCGCATCGTCGCCACCCTCGTACTCGACGAGCACGCCAACCTGCGGGGGCAGGTCGGAAGCGCGACGGTGGAGGTACAGGTGCGTGGTGCCCTGGAAGTTCGCGACGTTGGCGAGCGACAGGTTCTCGCCCGTCTTCGCGCCGAGCGCCTTCACAGCGTCCTCGACGGTGCCGTCGTCGAACTTCGTGGCGTTGGTGGCCTCGACGTCGGCCGCGCCGGACTCGGCAACGGTGTCGACGATCTTGTCGGCCAGTTCGACGAACTCGGCGTTCTTGGCGACGAAGTCGGTCTCAGCGGCGAGCTGGATGAGCACGCCGTCCTTGCCAGCGACGATGCCGTTGGTGGCTTCGCGGTCTGCGCGCTTTGCCATCTTGGCCAGGCCGTGCACACGGAGGTTCTCCACGGCCTGCTCGAAATCGCCGTTGGCCTCGGTGAGGGCCTTCTTGGCGTCCATCATGCCCGCGCCAGTGGCGTCGCGAAGCTTCTTCACGTCAGCGGCGGTAATTGCCATTGCGTAATCCGTTCTTGCTCGTTGGTGGAGTCGGTTGGTTACTTGGTCTCGGTCTCAGACTTGGCGTCGTCAGCCTTGGCAGGCTCCTCGGCCAGTTCCTGCGCAGCAGCGGCCTCGGGGGCAGCCGCCTCGACGATCTCGGCAGATTCTTCAGCGACGGGAGCGTCGGCGGCTTCAGCCTCGTCCTGCTTCTCAGCAGGCTTGGCCTCGTCTTCGGCACCCAGCAGCTCGCGCTCCCAGTCGGGCATGGGCTCGGCCTCGGAGTCTTCGCCAGTCTTGCCCTGCGAGCGCTCGATCAGGCCCTCGGCCACGGCGTCGGCGATGATGCGGGTGAGCAGCGCGACGGAGCGGATCGCGTCGTCGTTGCCAGGCACCGCGTAGTCGACCTCGTCGGGGTCACAGTTGGTGTCGAGGATGCCAACGATCGGGATGTTCAGCTTGCGCGCCTCGTCGACGGCGAGGTGCTCCTTCTTGGTGTCAACCACCCAGACGGCCTGCGGGGTCTTACCCATGTCGCGGATGCCGCCGAGGGTCTTCGACAGCTTGTCCTTCTCGCGCTCGAGGCCGAGCAGTTCCTTCTTGGTGAGGCCGGAGGCGGCGACGTCGGTGAAGTCCATGGCCTCGAGTTCCTTGAGGCGCTGCACACGCTTGGAGACGGTGTCGAAGTTCGTGAGCATGCCGCCCAGCCAACGCTGGTTCACGTAGGGCATGCCGACGCGGGTGGCCTGCTCGGCGATGCTGCCCTGGGCCTGCTTCTTGGTGCCGACGAATAGGATCTGTCCGCCTCGCGCGACGGTGGACTTGACGAAGTTGAATGCCTTGTCAATGTAGGTGAGGGAGAGCTGCAGGTCGATGATGTAGATGCCGTTGCGCTCGGTGAAGATGAAGCGCTTCATCTTGGGGTTCCAACGACGGGTCTGGTGCCCGAAGTGAACGCCGTTTTCCAGCAGCTGCCTCGTGGTTACGACGGCCATGGCCGTTCCTTTCGCGGTTGGCGCAGCGCGCACAACCTCATATCGGGTGGGCGACGCCCACGGTGGTTAGTCCTGATGCGCTCGGCGCCCAACCCGTCTAGACGGGACCACTGAGCAACCGGGGCAAGCCCGCAGCGCATGCGAAGTCACCCACGTGTGCGGGTGCGGGTGCGATTCTAGCGGAACCTCGGCCAGCCCCCAACTGCCGAGCGCATCAGCTGCCGTGCGGGTATCCGTCGAGAGTTATCCACAGATTTCAATTCGCGTGCAAGTTTCGGGCGTGTCGCTGCCATAACAAAGGGTATGAAGAAACTACTGCTCATCTTCCTCCTGCTCGTGGCGTGGAGCGCAACCCCAGCCCATGCGTCGGGCCTCGAACTCACGATGCCTGTCGATGGCCCGGTCGTGCGCGGCTTCGACGCGCCCGCCCACCGCTACGGCCCCGGCCACCGCGGCGTCGACATCATGGCCAGCCCGGGCACATCCGTGCGCGCCGCCGCGCAAGGGCGCGTGCACTTCGCCGGCGTCGTCGCGGGGCGCCCGTCGGTATCCATCGATCACGGCAACGGACTACGCACCACCTACACGCCGGTCTCCGGCAGCGTGCGCAAGGGCGAGGTGGTGACGTCGGGCCAGGTGATCGGCACACTGCAGCCGGGGCATTGCACGCCCGCCTGCCTGCATTGGGGGCTCACCGACGGCACCGACTATCACGATCCGCTCCCCTACCTCACACTTCGTCGAGTACGGCTGGTACCCATGGGGACGGCGCCTGTGGTTCCGGCAGCGTTGCCGGCTGCGACGGTGGGTGTCGAGCCGGTTACGCCTGGGCAGGCGCCTGTGCGGGGGCCGGTCACGTCGAAGTTCGGCATGCGCGTGCACCCGGTCACCGGCATCTACAAATTGCACGACGGGGTGGATTTCGGAGCGGCGTGTGGCGCGCCCATCCATGTGCCGTGGGCAGGCGAGGTGGTCAAACGCGATACCACCAGGGGATACGGGCTACGAGTCCACGTGCGTCACGAGAACGGTCTCGTCACGGCCTACGCCCACCTGCCGCGTTTCGACGTGCAGATCGGCCAACACCTCGACGCGGGCGCGCAGGTGGGTGTGGTGGGCACCACCGGGTACTCCACCGGGTGCCATCTGCACTGGATGGCGTGGAAGGGTGGGGCACTCGTCGACCCGCTGACGTTGTTGCGGTGAGTTGGCGCGGCTGGTCAGGCGCGCGGATGGGCCTGCTGAAAGGCCTGCCGGAGGCGCTCGGAGGTGACGTGGGTGTAGATCTGCGTGGTCGCCACCGACGCGTGCCCCAGCATCTCTTGCACGCTGCGCAGGTCGGCGCCTCCGTCGAGCAGGTGCGTCGCCATGGCGTGCCGCAGCCCGTGGGGGCCGATCTCCGCACCGGGGCCGGCGGCGGCCGTCGCTTCGTGCACGACGCGTCTAGCCACCCGTGGGTCGAGCGCTCCCCCGCGCGCGCCGAGGAAAAGCGTGTCAGGGCTCCGCGGCGTGGCCACCTCGTCGCGGCGCTCCAACCAGGCCGCGACGGCGCTAGCAGCCGGTGCTCCCATCGGCACTGCGCGTTCCTTGGCGCCCTTGCCCATCACGCGAACCGTGCGGTGCTCGGCGTCCACGTCCCGAATCTTGATGCTGGTGAGTTCCGAGATACGCAGCCCGCTCGAATACAGCAGCTCGACGATGGCTCGATCGCGGGCGGCCAGTGGGTCGTCGCTTTCCACCAGGCGCGTCGTAGCGCTCGCCATGACGTCGTCGATTTCCCCGTGCGACAGCACCTTCGGCAGCCGACGTGAGCGCTTCGGCGCCACCAGCCTGAGCGCGGGGTCGTCGTCGATGAACCCTTCTCTGGCCGCCCAGGCGAAGTAGCCGCGCACGCACGCCACCCGACGCTGGATCGACGAGGCGGCTGTCCCTTGGTCTGCCATGTCAGCCAACCAGGTTCTGAGCGTGGTCAACGTGACGGCGCGCGGATCGTCGATGTGGGCTGCGAGCAGGCGGAGGTCAGCGCCGTAGGCACGTACGGTGTGCGGCGAGAGCCCACGGTCGATGGCGAGGTGTTCGCTGTACTCCTCGATCAGGGCTTCCCAGGCGGCCATAGATTCGAGACTACGACGGGAGACGGCATAATGGGCGGAGCAAAACGTCGAAGGCAAGGATTCACAATGACGGACCTCACCACCGGTGGCACCGTGCTCCCCATCACCCGCTGGGGCACGCCCGTGATGCATCAGCAAACGCGCCCTGTGGAGCAGTTTGATGAGGAGCTTCAGCAGCTGGTGAGGGACATGTTCGCCACGATGGAAGCTGCCGAAGGCGTCGGTCTGGCCGCCACGCAGGTGGGCCTCGACCTCTCCGTCTTCGTCTACGAGTGCCCCGACGCAGACATGAACATCCAGCGCGGGGTGGTGTGCAACCCGGTGGTCACTCTGCCCGAAGGGAAGGAGCGCGTGCTCGATTCATCGGAGGAAGGCTGCCTCTCCTACCCGGGTGGATACGCGACGGTCTCCCGCCCCGACTACGCCGTCTGCCGCGGGCAGGACGCGTCGGGCAACGACGTTGAGGTGGTCGGCACTGGCTTGCTCGCTCGTTGCTTGCAGCATGAAACCGACCACCTCAACGGCACCGTCTACGGCGACCGCATCTCGTCGCGTGCTCGCCGCAAGCTCGACAAGGAAGTGGCCGAGCTTGACTGGCGCTACCCCGCCGACTGGCCGGTGAGCCCGAAGCTCACCGCGGCCATACCTCCTGGCATGGCCGACGAAGACGCCGCCGAGTAGCGTCGAGCCCCCGTGAAGTTCAAGATCGATCGGATGACGCTCGTCATCCTTGGCGCGCTGGCGCTGGCGATCATCGTACCCATTTCCGGGCGGCCAGCGGAGATCTACGACTTCGCCACGAAGGTGGCCGTGTTCGTGCTGTTCTTCGGCTACGGCGCGCGACTGAGCACCGCGGAAACGCTGGCGGGCATCAAGCACTGGCGCCTGCACCTCACCATCCTGGCGTTCACGTTCGTGCTGTTCCCCCTCATCGGCGCCCCGATGCTGCTCATGCCTGACGGTTTCGTGTCTGACCCCGTTCGGATCGGGCTCGTGTACCTGTGCCTAGCGCCGTCGACGGTGCAGTCGTCGATCAACATGACCTCCCTGGCAGGCGGCAACGTGCCGGCGGCCATGATGTCGGCTACGGCGTCGAATGTGTTGGGTGTGGTGCTCACGCCCGCGCTGGTCATGCTGCTCTTCCCGTCGGCCAGCGGTGGGCTGTCGTGGCAGATTGCCCTCGACGTGTTCGTCCAGCTGCTGCTGCCCTTTTTCTTGGGCCAGCTCTCCCGCGTCTTCACGGCTACGTTCATGGCACGTCATAAAGACCGTCTGAAGCTCCTCGACCAAGCGGTGATCGTGCTCATCGTCTACGGTGCGTTCTCTGAGATGTTCGCCAGCGGCATGTGGCGGCGGCTCAGCTGGTCTGATCTGCTCGTGACGTTGGCGTTCACGCTCCCCCTGCTCGCGCTGATGTTGTGGTTGACGTGGCACGTCGCCGGCTGGCTCGGGTTCCCACGCGAAGATCAGATTGCCGTCATGTTCTGCGGCACAAAGAAGTCACTCGTGACCGGCGTACCCATCGCGTCCGTGCTGTTCCCCGCATCCATCGTGGGCATGCTCGTCGTGCCACTCATGATCTACCACCAGGCGCAGATCATCACCTCCAGCATCATCGCCGCCCGGCTCGCCGCCAACACTCCGGAAGACGAAGCGAGCGCGAGTTCTTAACCCCCCCCGGCCCTGCCGCAGACGCCTGCTTTATAATTGATGTGCTTAGGAGAGCAGTCGCAGTACTCTCCCCCTTAGCGTTCACCATCGATGCTGAAACTAAGGAACGCTGTGTCGCATTCAAAGTTCACCCGGCTCCAGACCGTCGCAACCCTTGCACTTTTCTCATTGTGTTCGATGCAAGGTTGTTCGGTTTCACCTCAACCGAGCCCTGAGCCACAGGGCGCTCACCACTCCGCCAACGGCGGCACAGAGCCATCCCCCACCTCCGACGCGACTGCCTCCAGGAGCGCACCGACGCCGCAACGCCACGGCACGGATGACCACGGCGTGACAGTCCATGATGCACATGGAACGTCGATTTCGTTTCCCATCGTAGATCTGTCGTCTGCAAGCCCGATAACACTGCCCGAAATCGTCAAACTGGGTCGAGCTCCTGCAGGAAACCCTGATCGCATTGTGCTCGCCCTCGCGTCCAATGCCGCGTTGGTGAGCTTCGATCCCAGCGAGAACAGAGATTCCGAGGAGATAGTGAAGAGCGGACGGGTCGGCCTTCTCTACGACAACCAATCCTCCAAGCTGTTCGACAGCACAGCACATATTCGTAGTGATGGCTTGGCTCGGCAAACGTACGCTGGCGATATCGACGACAACTGGGCTGTATGGATGGAGACGAGCTCCACCGATTTGAGCCAATCTAACTGGCGTCTCTTCTCGCAACGACTATCCGGTGGCACGCCACGTCTCATTGCGGCTGCGGAGGATCAGCTTTCCTCCGGCGCATCCGAAGTACCGCTGTTGGGTGGAGATCCGGTTCCCAAACTCTCAGCTGGACTGGTTTGGTGGTGGACAGCCACGCAGCAACAAGATGGGACATTTGGTGTCCGGGTCTTGGCAGCCGATCCAGCGGGAGGAGAACCCAAGGAGATGCTTGCCTCCGGCTACTATGTCTCTGCTATCGATGACGGCGTCGTCGCGGTTCAGCTTGAGCACAACACCCCTGATTCACACAACGATACGAAGTATCAGGAAGTAGGCGTGGTACGCATTGACACATCCGGCCTCGTCACCAACGTCATTCGTTACTCCGCCGCCAATGCAGAGGACGATGAAGGTGTGGGCGTATCCGAGTTGGCGTCCGGCGGAGACGTAGTGGCCGCACTCATCCAAGATGACATCATCATCGTTCGCGCAAACGGTGCACCGATCGCTCGCATCCCTCTCCCAGTCAACACAGAAGTCGGGGAACTGGCTGTGTGTTCCGGGAAGGTGGCCTTCACACCCACGTCCGTGGGTAGTGAAGGAGACAAGGTGTTCATCTTTGACACCGCGACGAGCACGCTCAGCTCGATGAAAGCACCACATGCTTACTCTTCCGTCATGTGTTCAGATACACGGCTCGCATGGGGTCAGCTCGAGGAACCCAACTACATCACGACGCATGTCTCGAAGTGGGAATAGCGCCAGCCTTATGCAACTAGCTGCATTAGGAATGCTGGAACCCACCAAAATAGGTGGGTTCCAGCATTCCTAATCTACGGTGCTCCTTATTCCGCGTAGGCTGGGTTTCGGCCTGAGTCGTGCAGGCCGAGCTGGCGGCCCGGTACAGCGACGACCCCCGCCTGAGCCGCCACGTCGGCGACGCTCAACGCGGCTCGACCCGCGCCCAGTCCAGATCGTGCACCCGCACCTTGCCCGCATCCCAGCCGGCGGCGAGGGCCTTGCGCACGTCGTAGGTGTGCTCGTGGGTGATGAGGTCCAGCGAATAGCGGTTGATGCCCGGCAGCCGTGGGCCAATGAGTTCTACCGGCAAAAGCGGAAGCCTGAGCGGCCTCAGCGCCCGGCCCGTCACCTGCCCCAACACCGAGATGAGCACGTCGTCGCGAGAATACGGCTCAGGATCGGCGATGTTGTATGCCCCGGGTGCCCACGCAAGTGCCTGCACAGCAGCGCGGGCGAGCCCATTGACGTCGGTGAGGCTCAGCTGCACGTCGGGACCGGGCAGCAGCAGCGTGTGCCCCCTGACCAGGCGCCGTAGCCTCGGCACCAGGTGGCGTTCGTCGAGCCCGTAGACCGCCGTCGGGCGCAACACCACGGCGCCGTGCGCCAGGGCCATCATCTCGCCCACGGCCTTGGTGCGTCCGTAGTGGCCGAGGTGGCCCTCGGTCGTCGGATGGGACTCGTCGGCTAGGTGCCGCTGCTGGCGTGTGGAGTAGACAGACGAACTCGACATCCACACCACCGGGCGCTCCCCCACCACGTCCAACAGACGGCTGGCGCCCTCGACGTTGACCGCCCGGAAGTGCCGCGCCTGGCCCGTGTCCCCCACGGCTGCCGCGCAGTGCACCACCGCGTCGCACCCGCTGAGGTCCGGGGTCTCGCAGGCGGCGTCCCACCGTCGAAACTCTCCCGGCACCGGAGTCCTGCCCAGCGCGACGACACGGTGCTGCCTCTGACGCAGCGCCTGCGCCACGTGCCTGCCGACGAACCCGCTCGCCCCCGTCACGGCCACCGTCAGCGCAGCCACAATGACCTCCACTGCGGCAGCCCGGCACCGACGTCGGGGACTGCACGTATGACGCGGGGCCGGATGGGAGCGAAGGTACGCAGCGCGTCCGCGATCATCGCCAGCGCCAATCCGCGGCCCGGACAGGCGTGGGAGCCCGCACCGAATGCCAGTTGTGCCTGGGCCGGCGGCTGCGGATGATGCACGCTCGGCTCCGGTCGGGCAATCGCAGGCAGCAGGTACAGCAGCAGATGTTGCCCCCGACGCACCGGGCGTCCCTCAACCTGGCTGTCATCCCCGACGATCCGCGGCAACAGCGGCGAAGGTGCGATCACGCGCACGAGTTCGGCAGCCATCACCTCCGGGTCGCGCTGGGCGTCCGGGAAAAGGTCATCGTCGGCGCACCAAGCCAGCGCGCGGGGAATGGCACTCATCATGGTCGTGGTGGCAGCGACGGCCAGCATCGCCTCGCTCGGCCCCAGCCCGGGAAACTCCTTCTCCAGGGGTGCCATGAGGTTGCGGGACGTGTCGCCGGCCAGGTGAGCACGCACGGAGATGGCGGCGACGACACGTGTAGCGGCGGTGAGGGCCAGGGCACGCTCACGATCGGCAGTCATGCTGAGCAGGTCCAGTGTGACGAGCCCCGACACGATGCGGGACATCGTCACCACGTCGACGGCCTCTGCGGTCATCGCCTGCGCGTACTGATCCAACACGGGCTGCCAATGGCGGGCGAGCCCGCGGATCCCCGCACCCGTCAGCGCTGCCCCCAACTCGCGTCGGGACTGCCGGTGCGCGCTCCCGTGCCCGTCGAACCAGCTCTCGCCTGCGCTGCCTTGGCCACGCACGAGCCCCCCGGTGGTGTGTTTGTCGGTGCGATCCAGCGGCACCTTCGTGAGGACCCCACGCACACCCTCAGCGCTGGCGACGATCCGTCGCCCCGGCAGGCCCGTGTGCCTGCCGATCCCGAGCGCCGCGAACACCAGCGGATGAGCGGCCACGTGTACGAACCGGTCGCGGATGCGTGCCTTCCCCATCAGCGCCCCTGCCCCTTCCGGATGTGCTGCTGCACCAATGCCCGGGCTGCCTGACGATCAGGTTTGTTCGAGCGGCCGGAGGTGGGCACGGTGTCGAAGATGATGTGATCGACGACGAGCCCCAGCTCCCGAGCCCTGCGTTGGAGCACCCCGCGCAGCTTGTCCGAGCGGGCTCCCGCATCCACGAGCAATGCCAGCTCCTCGTCCCCGTCATCGGCGGGTACGCCGAGCAGGAGCGCGACGTCGACCCCTTCGACGGTGAGCCTCGGCTCATAGAGGCCTGGGTAGATGTTGTCTGTGCCCCGAAGGATCATGTCCTTGCGGCGTCCTTGAAGCCACAACTCGCGGCCCTCGAGCACGCCCAGGTCGCCGGTGGCGACATCGTCGCGCCATGCCCCATCGATGCATCTCGGGGCCATCGAGCGGCCGGAGAGGATGATCTCGTCATCCTCGATGCGCGCGTCCACGCCGTCGAAGAGCCGGCCCACGTGATCGCCGCGCGCGTCGTCGGTGAGCTTGTTGCGCGACTCGATCACCGCGGCCGGGAAGACCTCGGTCATTGCGTACACTCCCCACGCCTCGTCAGCACCGGCTGCGCGCAGCCGGGAGAGCAGATTGGCCGTCACTGTGGCCGAGCCCGCGAAGACGCGGCCGGTCGTCGTGGCTCCTGCAGCCAGCGCGGCACGCCACTGGGGCGGGGTCAGATAGGTGTGGGATGGACGCCATTTCCGCAGCTGCCCGGCCAGTCGTCGGGGATTGCGTGCGGGCAGCACGATGGGTTTGCCGAGCGCGTAGGCCGGCAGCATCGCGAAGAAGGTGCCCGCCATGACGGGCCCCGGAGCATCGGCGTCGAAGAGGGTCGAGACCATCTCCGCGCCCGCCGACAACGAACCGGCCGTGTGCACAACGCCCACCGGATGCGAGGTGGTGCCGGAGGTGAACACCGTCAGCGCAGACTGGTCCTCCTCCACTCCATAGCGCCGCACCTGCGCGCCACCCACATCGTCGATGGAGATGATCTCCGGCCAGATCCTCCAGTCCGGCAGTCCTGCCGGGCGCCGCAGCCAGCCCGGCCCCTTGAGCAGGAATCTGAGCCCCGGTTCAGCGACGACGAAGTCCGGCACCGTCTCCTCAAGCCTGCTCTGCACCAGCTCGGTGCCGCCTTTGGGACTGATAAGGTCGATACGGACTCCCATGCCGACCGCCGCGAGCGCGAGCGCGAACGAGGCCGGGCCGGGGCGGGCCATGAGGACGAAGTTGCGGGCCTTGCGTTTGCGCAGCCCGCCAGCGTACGTCCGCACCAGATCGGCGAACTCTGCACGCGAGATCCGATCGAGCCCCAGGAAGGCCGGGTCGTCGGGACGATCGGCGAGCCCGTCGAGCACGCGTTGCAGCAGCAGCTCACTCATCGCGGGTCCTCCTCCTTCCCGCCGGCGCCCTGGTCCAGGTACCAGCGTGCCGTCTGGACGACACCCATCGCCTTCAACCGCCGTGTCGAGTTCTCACTGACCATGCCGCGGCACTGCACGATGCGCGGCGTCGTGGCACGCATCGCATTGAGAAATTGCCTGTCCGTGGGGGCGCCGCGCCGCAGCCAACCACCTGAGGCGAGGTAGGCGTCAGCGCGCACTGCCATGTTGTTGCCGGCGTGCATGCGGTAGGGGGTGAGAAACTGTGGCCCGCGATTGGTCGGGCGCCACCGTCCGAACCACGCCGCCAGCCGCACCTGGGCAGCAAACACAAGCCGCGCCGGCAACCCGTTCTCATCGCGACGGGCGGTGATTGCCCCGCACACCAGATCGGCCTCCCTGATCGCTTCCCGGGCGTGGGCAAACCATTCAGGTCTTGGCAGACAGTCGGCGTCCGTGCGGGCAAACCACGGCGCGCCCCGGGAGATGAGCCAGCGTGCACCGGTGTCCGCGGCGCAGCCCACTCCCTTCTCCGGCTCGGCCAGGACCGTGACCGGAAACGGTGCCGACGTCGCGAAACGCCGCACGACGTCGGCGGTGTCGTCGGTGGAGGCGTTGTCGACAACCACAAGCTGAAACTCGTGGCACGTCTGCCGGGCGAGCGCGTCGAGTGTGGCTGCAATGCCGCGCGACTCGTTGTACGCGGGGATCAACACGCCGGGCACAGCCATCTCAGCCACGCTCCCACGGCATGACCTGGATGGAGATACCACCACCCAGCCCAACGAGCAGGCTGCGCTCGCCGGGCGTGATGCCCTCCCAGACTCGCGAGAGCTGAATGGGCAGCGACGCGGAGGCGACG
This sequence comes from uncultured Tessaracoccus sp., assembly GCF_947286155.1. Taxonomy (GTDB): domain Bacteria; phylum Actinomycetota; class Actinomycetes; order Propionibacteriales; family Propionibacteriaceae; genus Arachnia. The sequence goes on along the minus strand of NZ_CAMYPD010000021.1, from coordinate 21,100 downwards.
TTGCCCAGCTCCGGTACGGTCCACACGAGTTGTTCGCGGCGCGCGCCCACGACAGCACAGAATCGTTCGGCATACGGCACCGTCACCTGGTGGACGAAGACGTGCCGGAAGTCCTGCACGTGCCGACCGTCGCGGCGCAGCAGGGCGTCGATCACATCGGGCCCCATAGATTCGAACGCGAGCCGCAGCTCCGCGCCGGCACCTGTGAAGTAGAGCTTGTCGAAATCGAATGGATGCCGGGAGCCACCACCGAAGATGCCGCCGACATCCCAGTGCTCGGAGCGGGTCTCAGCCATCGGCCGCCCGAGGCCTGGGCCCGGCCCTTGGCCCAGCACCACGGCCCCACCAGCGTCGCCGAAGGTGAAGCCTGCGAAGTGCGTCATGAACTGCCGAAGCGATTCCAGTTGCCACCTGATCGAGCGCGTCGGGGTCTCCCCCGTGACCACCAGTGCCCGCGAGTACGCGCCCGAGGCGAGCAGTGTCGTCGCGATCTCGATCGCGTTGATGAACGAGTTGCAGGCGTTGGTCACATCGAAGGCATGGGCGCGGATGCCCAGCTCGTGCGCGACGACGTGCGCGGTCGCAGGCTCGATGAAGTCTCGTGAGGCGGATGCGAACACCAGCAGGTCTACCTCCGACGGTGCCACGTGTGCTGCCTCCAGCGCTGTCTGCCCAGCGCGGGCGGCGAGCGTCGAGGCGTACTCACCTTCAGCCACCATGCGTCGGGTACGGATGCCGGTAACCCGTTCGACGACACCCTGCGGCAGCCGGAATCCAGAGGCCTGACGGATGCGATCCTCAATCTCCGCAGAAGGCACAACTCTCGAGGGCAGGGCCTCGGCCGCGCCCAGCACCGTGATGCCCACTAAGCGGTGGGCCCCCCGTGTTGTTGCGGGGGCTGAGGCGCAGCCTCCTGGGCCTGCGGCTGTGCGACAGAAGTCTGCGGGGCCAGACCCTGTTGCTGCGCCGACGCCTGCAGCGGGGGCTCCAGCTGCGACGGCGCCCCTGCGATCTGCTCAGTGGTCGGCCCCTGTGCCTGCTTGCCGGTGGCCTTGCGCCTGGCAGCGCCCTGGTCGTCGAGTGATTGGGCCTCGTCGATAGCCTGCTGGACAGTCTCCTGCGAGGCCTTGCGGTCCTTCTCCGTCTGCTCAGCAATCTCGGCCTGGACGTCGATTTTCTCCGGCGGCGTGAAGCGTTTTGCTCCCTCGGAGACGTAGGTGCGGCTCTCGTTGCCGTTGCCGCCGCCCATCGCGTTGCCCAAGCCCTTGAGCGCGTCATTGAGTTCGGAGGGCACAACCCACACCTTGTTGGAATCGCCTTGCGCGAGCTGCGGCAGCATCTGCATGTACTGATAGGCTAGGAGCGCCTGGTCGGGCTGACCGGCATGGATGGCCTGGAACACCGTCGTGATCGCCTGCGCCTCGCCCTCTGCCCGCAGCATCGCAGACTGACGGTCGGCTTGCGCCCGCAGCACCGCCGCTTCCCGCTCACCTTGGGCGCGCAGAATGGCCGACTCGCGGTCACCGCCCGCGTTCAGCACCTGCGACTGACGCTGGCCCTCGGCGAGTAAAATCTGGGCCCGCTTGTCGCGCTCCGCGCGAGCACCCTTCTCCATGGCGTCGCGGATCGTCGCCGGCGGCTCAATCGAGCGAAGCTCAACGCGGTTGACCTTGATGCCCCACTTGCCTGTGGCTTCGTCGAGCACCGAACGCAGCCGTTGGTTGATCTCCTCGCGGGAGGTGAGCGTCGCCTCCAGATCCATGCCGCCGATGATGTTACGCAGGGTGGTCATGGTGAGCTGTTCGATGGCTGCGCGGTAGTTCTGCGCCTCGTACGCGGCGCGGCGGGGTTCGACGATCTGGAAGTAGATCACGGAGTCGATCGACACCATGAGGTTGTCCTCCGTGATGACGCCCTGCGGTGGGAACGAGACCACCTCTTCGCGCATATCGAGCAGGTACGCCACGCGGTCGAACAACGGCAGGATCAGGTGCGGGCCGGGGCCCAGCACTTTGTGCATCTTGCCCAGGCGCTCGATGATGGCCATCTGTTGCTGACGAATAATTTTCAGACTCATCGCTAGCAGCAAAATCACTAGCACGATGAGAGCACCGATTACGTATTCCACGTCACGTTCCTTTCTAGAATCCGGCGTCGAGCGGTGTTGCTGAAGAGGATGGGTACACGAGCAGCGTGATGCCGTCCATGCCGAACACTTCGATGTGTTGTCCTTCGAGAATCCGCACCTGCGGATCGTACGGGCGGGCTTCCCACACCTGCCCGTCGACGCGCACTTCGCCGCCGCCGGGCGTAATCTCGGACGTCGCTACCCCTGTGGCGCCGACGAGCTGATCGAGCGACGAGCGGTAGCCGGGCGAGTTCCGAACGCGGTCGAGCAGCGATGGGCGAAGCAGCCACAACGTGAACGCCGCTACCGCGATACCCACGAGCGCCTGCAGCCACACCAAACCGGGCGCGACGAGCCACGTCGCCCCCGCGGCCAGGGCGCCCACGGCGAGCATGAGGAGTGTGAGATCCAGGGTGAGGAGCTCGGCTGCGGCAAGGGCGATAGCCATGAGCCCCCAGCCGATCCAGCCGTTGTCACGGAACCACTCGACGAGCCAACCCACTGGTCACGCTCCTCGCGCGGCCCACCGGCCGTCGATGTAGTTCACACGCAGTGCGGTGTCGAATGCGTCACTGAGGTTGGAGGAGGTCAAGGTGTCGTGCAGAGGACCTGAGGCGACGATGCGCCCGTGGTTCATCAGCATGCAGTGCGTGATACCGGCCGGGATTTCCTCGACGTAGTGCGTCACCAATACCGAGGCGGGCGAGAACGAGTTCGAGAAGAGGTCACCCAGTGTGGCGACGAGTGCCTCGCGGCCGGCGATGTCGAGGCCGGCGGCGGGTTCGTCGAGGAGGAGTAACTCGGGGTCGGTCATGAGGGCGCGCGCCACCTGCACGCGCTTTTGCTCGCCGGATGACAGCGTGCCGAACGTGCGGTCGGCGAACTGCGCGATGCGGAACTCGTCGAGCAGCTGATCGGCGCGGGCGAAATCCCACTCGTCATAGTCTTCGTTCCACCGTCCGACGACAGCGTAGGCCGCGGAGACGACGAGGTCGCGCACTTTCTCGTGCGCCGGGATGCGTTCGGCTAGCGCCGACGAGGTGAGGCCGATGCGGGGACGCAGCTCGAACACGTCGACGGCGCCAATCACTTCGCCGAGCACACCGACGACGCCGTCGCTCGGGTACAGCTGCGCGGCGAGGAGCTGCAGCATCGTGGTTTTGCCGGCGCCGTTGGGGCCGATCACCACCCAGCGCTGGTCTTCGTCGATGCGCAGGTCGATGTTGTCCAGCAGCACCGCCTGCCCACGTCGAACCGTGACGCCCGCCAATTCCGCTACCGCTGTTGCCATGTTCCCAAGCCTACCTGCCGCGGGCTTCGTCGGCGGGCGATCCAACCGCGAGCCGCCTAGCTGCGCTCAAGCCCCCGTCGAGTGGAGACCGCCGTCGACATGCACCATCTCCCCCGTCGTGGCGGGGAACCAGTCGGACAGCAGCGCGACGACGGCTTTCGCCGCCGGGCGGGCGTCCTTGGCGTCCCAACCCAGCGGGGCGCGTGTGCCCCAGATGTCGTTGAACTCGCTCGCGCCGGGAATGGCCTGCTTCGCGAGGGTGTCGATGGGGCCGGCTGCCACAATGTTGGAGCGGATGCCGTCGGGTCCGAGGTAGCGGGCGAGGTAACGCGACGTCGACTCCAGCGCCGACTTCGCCACACCCATCCAGTCGTAGGCCGGCCACGTGACTTGCGCGTCGAAGGTGAGCCCGACGATGGAGCCTCCGTCTGCCATCATCGGCTTGGCCGCCATGGCGAGGGACTTCAACGAGTACGCGGAAATCTGCAGCGCCTGTGCGACGTCGGCCCACTCAGTATCGAGGAATCGCCCGCCGAGCGCGGTCTTTGGGTTGGCGAAGGCGATGGAGTGCACGACGCCATCGAGGCGCTCACCGAAGTGCGGTTCGAGTGCCGCGGGCAGTCCGGTGAGGTGCTCGTCGACGGTGACGTCGAGCTCAATCACCGGCGGTGTCGGGTCGAGCCGCTTTGCGACGCGGTTGGCGAGCCGCAGCGCGCGCCCTGCTCCGGAGATGACGACGTTGGCGCCTTCTTGCTGCGCGATGTCGGCGACGACGTACGCAATCGATGTGTCGATCGTCACGCCCGTGACGAGAATGTTCTTGCCTTCGAGGATGCCCATGTGTTCGTCCTTATCTCTCAGTGCCCCATGCCTAGCCCGCCATCCACGGGGATGACGGCGCCAGTGGTGTAGCCGGCCGCATCGCCCGCGAGGAACAGCGCGGCGGCGGCGACGTCGTCGACGCTGCCCAGTCGGCCAGCGGGGATGCGCTGCTCGTAGCCTTTGATGACGTCGGCGTCGAGGGCCTTCGTCATGTCGGTGTCGATGAATCCGGGCGCGATCACGTTGCAGGTGACCCCGCGGGCGCCGAGCTCACGGGTGACGCTCCGCGCCATGCCGACGAGGGCCGCCTTCGAGGACGCGTAGTTCACCTGGCCAGGGTTGCCCATGAGGCCGACCACGGACGAGATGAGGATCATCCGACCGAAGCGAGCGCGCATCATCGGGCGCGCTGCCCGCCTGACGACGCGGAACGTGCCGGTGAGGTTGGTGTCGAGCACCTGCTGCCAGTCGTCGTCGGACATGCGCATGAGCAGCGTGTCCTTCGTGATGCCTGCGTTGGCGACGAGCACCTCCACCGGCCCGAGTTCACGTTCCACCTGCTCGAACGCCTCATCGACAGAGCTCTGGCTAGTGATGTCGCACTGCACGCCGAGCACTCCGTCGGGCACCTCCCCGCTGCGGTAGGTGGCCGCGACGCGGTAGCCGGCGTCGCGGAATGTCTCGGCCATGGCGCGGCCGATCCCTTTGGATCCGCCGGTGACAAGTACCACTCGATCAGTCATGGACTGCAACCTACCGGAGCCAGGCGCGCACCGGACTGTGTAATTCCCACAGCATTTCCTCGCTCATGCTGGAGTAGGCTGGCTCGCATGGCCAGAAGCGACGAGGGAACCCACCATGCTCCCATCGCTCCGCGTGGTCACTCGCTCGACGTGGAGGAACGCCAAAAGCGGTACACCATTACCATGATCGTCCGCACGGCGTGCTTCCTGCTGTTCCTCGTCGTTCCTGGATGGTGGAAGATCGTGGCGCTAGCGGGCGCGGCTGTCATCCCCGCGTTTGCCGTCGTGCTGGCCAATGGGGAAGATCACCGCGCAACCCACTACGCTTCCGACGACGACACCGACGACCCGCTAGCCCTACCGGCAGCCGAGGTGATTCCCGGGGAGGTGGAGCCGGAATGAAAAAGAAGATGATTGTGCGTTGGGTTGCGCTCGTCGTACTCATCGCAGCGCTGGCCTATACCTTCGTGCAGCTGGGCGAGTGGCAGCTGCGACGCCTGGACGAACGCCGAGCGAGCAACGCGCGCGTCATCGAGCATTCACACGAGCAACCTGTGCCGTACGAGCAACACATGAACCGGGTGATGACCGACGACGACGAGTGGCACGTCGTGACCGTCACCGGCCAGTACACCGGCGAGACGTTCCAGGTGCGCTACCGCAACCAAGACGGCCCGGGCACCGAGGTGGTCTCCCCCATGCGCGCCACCGACGGGCGCACGGTGCTCATCGACCGCGGGTTCATTCCTCGCCCCAACGGCCAGCCCGACCCGGAGCCTCCGCCACCGCCCGACGGAGAAGTCACCGTCACGGGCTACGTGCAGCGCAATGAGCGCGGCAAGGACGAGGCCGTGGTGCCACACGAGTACAAGGTGCGGCTCATCAACTCGGACAAGATTGGCGAGTCGCTCGGCGTCGAGCTCGTCAACGGCTACGTGGCCGCGTTCGAGTCCAGCCCGGCCGACGCCACGTCGCTGCAGCCCATCGCGCTACCCAGCCTCGACGAGGGCCCGCACCAGGGCTACGCGTGGCAGTGGTTTTCATTCGCGGTGATCGCAGGTATTGGCGTGATTGTGCTGATCCGCGCCGACATCCGCGACTACCGCAAGGCCCAACGCAAGAAGGCGCAGCGTGCCGCGAAGGCCGACGCGGCGGAGCAGCAATGACGGCATTGGCAACGGTGGCGCCGTGGCTACGATGCCCCGTGTGCGCAGGTTCCATGGCCCTCGACGAGCGCTCCCTGCGCTGCGATCACGGCCACACCTTCGACGTCGCGAAGCAGGGCTACGTCAACCTGCTCGGCCATGGCGCTCCCCAGCACGCTGACTCTGCGGAGATGGTGTCCGCTCGCCAGCGCTTCCTGCACGCCGGCTGGTACTCCCCCATCGCGGATGCGGTGCGCGAGGCCTTGTCAGGCGCCGATTCGGTGGTGGAGGTGGGAGCCGGGCCCGGCTACTACCTGGCGCACGCGCTGCGCGCGGGTGCGACGGGGCTCGCCACCGATATCTCAGTGCCAGCGTGTCGGCGGGCGGCCAAGGTGGATGCCCGCGTCGCGGCCGTCGTCGCCGACACGTGGGCGGGTCTGCCGCTGCGGGACGCGTGCGTCGATGCGGTGCTGTGCGTCTTCGCCCCGCGCAACATGTCGGAGTTCCAGCGGGTGCTCAACCCAGGCGGGCGAGTGTGCATCGTCGTGCCCAACGAGGGCCACCTGGCTGAACTGCGCGCGGCGGAGGGCCTCCTCGGCATCGACGGCGACAAGGCCGAGCGCCTCACCGCGTCGTTGGCCGATGCGACGACCACCCGCCTGCGCTTCCCGCTCGATCTCGACGCCGAAGCCGCGACAGACCTCGTCGGAATGGGACCGAATGCATTCCACCAACGCCAGGTGGCGGCCGCCTGCTCCACCACCGTCGACGTGAGCGTCGTCGTCGGCAGCTACCAGTAGGCGTCCCGGGCCACCATTTGTCCGGTTGCTCGTCCGCGCCCAAGGCGCGAGCACTACGCTGAGACGGTGGCAGCTCTCACCTACGGATTGGGCACGCTCGGTCGCGACATGGTTGCCGGCATGGTGAGCATGTTCCTCATGTTCTATCTCACCGATGTGCTGGGCATCGGTGGCCAGACGCTGGTCGTCGTCACCGGCGTGATGGTGTTCATGCGCGTCTTTGACGCGATGAACGACCCCTTCATGGGCTGGATCGTCGACAACACCCACACCCGCTGGGGGAAGTTCAAGCCGTGGATGGCGATCGGCACCGCATGCTGGGCTGTCACGAGCATCCTCATGTTCACCTATTTCGGGCTAGACGGCTGGCGGTTCGTCGTCGTGTTCACGCTGGTGTACGTCGCCTTCGAGATCGCGTACACCATCAACGACATCTCCTATTGGGGCATGCTCCCCTCGCTCACCAGAGACCAGAAGCAGCGAGAGCGCATCGGCATGGTGGCGCGCGTGTGCGCGAATATCGGCCTGTTCGCTGTGGTCGTCGGGATTGTGCCCATCACGAAGGCAATGGAACGGGCGGTGGGCGGGCCGAGCCAGGCGTGGTTCTGGTTCGCCGTGATCCTCGCGGGCATCATGGTGGTGTTCCAGCTGCTGCCGATCTGCTTCTCCAAAGAGCAGGTGCACACTCGCAACGAAGCAACGACGCTGCGCGGCCTGTGGCAGGCCGTCGCGAGCAACGATCAGCTGATGTGGACCACCTTAGGAATGGTGCTGTTCATGACCGGCTACACCACCACGACGGCGCTGGCGCTGTACTACTTCAAGTACGTGTTTGGCGACGAGAACACATACTCGGTGTTCGCCGCGCTCCTAGGCGTCACGCAAATCGTGGCGTTGCTACTGTTTCCCGTTGTCGCACGCTATTTTCGACGCTTTACGATCCATCTGGGCGCGACGATCATCATGGCCGTGGGGTACGTCGTATTCCTCTCGACGGGCACCTCGCTGCTGGGCGTTGGAGTAGCCGGGGTACTCCTCTTTGCGGGGCAGGCGCCGATTCAGTTGCTCATGGTGATGTTCATCGCAGACAGTGCCGAGTACGGGCAGTGGAAGTTCAAGCGGCGCAACGAAGCGGTCACCTTCGCCCTCCAGCCGTTCATCTACAAGTTCTCAAACGCGTTGGCGACGGCGGTCGTCGGCATCACGGTGATGCTCAGCGGAATCGCGGATGCCGGTGCTCTCGGAGCTTCCGGTATCGACGAGTCGGGGAAGACGGTGGTGCGCATGGCCATGTTCGGCCTCCCCGCGGTACTGGTGGTGGTGAGCTGGGCGGTATTGCGCGCCAAGTATCGCCTTGACGAGGCCACCTACCAAGGCATCGTCGACGAGCTTCGCGAGCGCGAACAATCAGCGGATGCATAGACTGACACCATGAGCGGTGCCCCATTCACCAGGAAGACCAAACTCCGCGACTTTCTGCGCCACCCTCTGGCCAGCGACATAGCGGACAAGCTCACCCTCTACACCGGGGCTCCGACGTGGTTGCCTGGTGTGCTCGGGCCGCTCCGGGTGAGCACGATCGACCGCCTCGCGGGGCTCGCCGGCGGCAAGGGACTCGTCGACCAGTTCATCGACGTGTGCAACTCCATCGACGGCACCCTGACGCATGATGGCCCCGACGAGCACCCGTGGTGGCGCAGCGCCGTGTTCTACCAGATTTACCCCCGCAGCTTCTGCGACTCGGACGGCGACGGCATCGGCGACATCCGGGGCATCATCGACAGGCTCGGCTACCTCCAAGACCTCGGAGTCGACTGCCTGTGGCTCTCCCCAATTTTCGCCTCCCCCAATCGCGACATGGGCTACGACATCAGCGACTACCGCGCGATCATGGACGAGATGGGCACCCTCGATGAGGTCGACGAACTCATCGCGCAATGCCACGCGCGCGGCATGCGCATCATCCTTGATCTCGTCGTCAACCACACCAGTTCCGAGCATGCCTGGTTCCAGCAGGCCCTCGCCGATCCGAAGGGGAAGTACGGTGACTACTACTTCTTCGTCGAAGGATCCCCCGATACACCACCGACGAACTGGCAGTCGTTCTTCTCCGGCTCGGCGTGGCGATGGCTGCCGGAGCAGGGCTACTGGGTGCTCCACCTCTTCGACGAGCACCAACCAGATCTCAACTGGGACAACCCTGACGTGCGCCGAGAAGTGGCTGAGCTCGTGCGCTGGTGGCTCGACCGCGGCGTCGACGGCTTCCGCATGGACGTCATCAACTACATCTCGAAACCCGCTGAGCTCACCGACGGACACCCCCTCGTCGGGGAGCTGCTCGATTTTACCGGCATCGAGCACTACTTCTACGGCCCGCGCCTCGACGAATACCTCGCCGAGCTGCGTCGCGAGGGCTTCACGCGCCCCGACGGATCCACCGCCGTCATGATCGGCGAAACCCCAGGCATCGGTATTCAGACTGGACGTCTGCTCAGCAGCTGGTCGCGCCAAGAGATGGATCTCGTCTTCAACTTCGACGGGCTGGAGAATCCAGGGCGCCTGCGGTGGGACTCCTACACCTACGACCTCAACTACCTGGCACGGTTCTGGAGCCACTACAACGCGCAGCTCGGGGAGGGCGACTGGGTGGCGCTCTTCGTCGAGAATCACGACAACCCGCGCATGGTCAGCAAGGTCTGCCCCGACGCAGCACACGACCCCGCACTACGACAGCGTGTGGCGAAGCTCATCGCGGCGATGCAGCTCACCATGCGGGGTACGCCGTTTATCTTCCAGGGCCAGGAGCTCGGCACGGTCAACGAGCCGTTCACCGGACCGTCAGATTTGCGGGATGTGGAATCGACGAACCGTTACGCGGCGCTCAAGGGCGAGGGGCTCAGCGATGCTGAGGCGTGGGCACAGATCATCGCGGGTTCACGAGACCACGCCCGCACGCCGATGCGCTGGACGGAAGACCAGGACGACAGCCAGGCGTGGTTGCCGGGGATAGAGCGGGAACCGGGGTTCTCGGCGGAGGCGCAGCAGGCCGACCCCGGATCGGTATGGCACTGGTATCGCACCTTGCTGCAGCTTCGTCGGGAGCATTCGGCGCTGGCAACCGGACGGCTCGAGGTGGTGCACCATCGCAAGGACGTCTTCTGTTTCGTGCGTCGCGACGATGCATCAAGCTGGTTGATTGAGCTCAACCTGGGCGGGAAGCAGCGTCGGCGTCCGAGAGCGACGGGCAACCCCACGCCTGTCATTGGGGCTCGGGGCGCGACGATGGCTCCTTGGTCGGTGACCATCAGCCGACTCGACGCTGCGGGCTGAGCGACGTCACACGCACACGCTGCGTTCGTCGGCGGGCAGCATGTAGGTGTCGCCCGACGAGACTGGGGCTTCCGGACCGAAGGCGCGCATTTCAGCCGCCGCGTAGATGAGCACACACGTGCCTTCCGTGCGCGTCGCGGCAACGGCGGCATGGTACTCATACTCGCCGTGGTCGATGACAGCGGCACCATCTTCGGCCACGATCATGGCGATGCGGGGTATGGAGTTGGATCCGCCGAGGCTGAGCACACACGTCGTGCCCCCGGACACCTCGGAGTGGTACACCTCGGCGCGCAGCACGCCCGAATCCGTGGTGGCATGGAGGCCGTCGCGGTCGACCAGCGGAATAGTGGCGACGAGATCGCCATAGCAGTTTTCGACGACGTGCGCCGAGGCCTGCGCAGGAACGACAGCGCCTGCGATCAGCAGTGCCGAGCCGAGGAGCGCGTTGCGAAGGCGGTGCATTGCTTCATGGTATCGCTCCCGCATAGCGGGGCGGAAGCGTGGCTAGGCCAGGTCGATGAGTTCGGCGTAGTCGTCGCTCCAGAGGTCTTCGACGCCGTCGGGAAGGACGAGCACGCGGTCGGGCTCGAGCGCCTCGACTGCGCCGGGGTCGTGCGTGACGAGCACGACGGCACCGGAGTAGGTGCGGATGGCGTTCAGCACCTCGGCACGCGACGCCGGGTCCAGGTTGTTCGTCGGCTCGTCAAGCAACAGCACGTTCGCGGCGGAGACGACGAGCATGGCGAGCGCCAATCTGGTTTTCTCGCCGCCCGACAGTACTTTCGCGGGCTTGTCGACGTCGTCGCCGGAAAACAGGAATGAGCCGAGCACGCTGCGCACCTCGGTGTCGTTCAGGCTGGGCGACGAGGAGCGCATGTTGTCGAGCACCGAGCGCTCGACGTCGAGGGTTTCGTGCTCCTGCGCGTAGTAGCCGAGTTTGGCGCCGTGCCCGTAGCGCACCTCGCCCGCGGTGGGTTCCTCGATGCCGGCGAGCAGCCGCAGCATCGTCGTCTTGCCTGCGCCGTTGAGGCCCAAGATGACTACTTTCGAGCCGCGGTCGACGGCGAGGTCGACGGCGGTGAACACTTCCAGTGAGCCGTAGTGCTTGCTGAGCCCTTCGCCCATGAGCGGCGTCTTGCCCGACGGGGCCGGGTCCGGGAAGCGAATGTGCGCCACCTGGTCTTGCGCCCGCTCGCCTTCGACCCCGGCGAGTAGCTTCTCCGCCCGCTTGGCCATGTTCTGGGCGGCGACGGCTTTCGTCGCTTTCGCACGCATTTTGTCGGCCTGCGCCATGAGCTGGCTGGCCTTGCGCTCCGCGTTGGCGAGCTCCCGACGGCGACGTTTCTCGTCGGTCTCGCGCTGCAGGAGGTAGCGCTTCCAGTCCATCGAGTAGATGTCCAGCTCCGAGCGGTTGGCGTCGAGGTGGAACACCTTGTTCACCACGTCGCCGAGCAGTTCGACGTCGTGGCTGATCACCAGCAGCCCACCCGGGAAGGTCTGGAGATAGTTGCGTAGCCAGTGGATGGAGTCGGCGTCGAGGTGGTTGGTGGGCTCGTCGAGCAGCAGGGTGTCGGCGTTGGAGAAAAGAATGCGCGCCAGCTCGATGCGTCGGCGCTGACCACCAGACAGCGTCTTGAGCGGCTGCGTGAGCACGCGGTCGGGCAGGCCGAGGTTCGACGCGATCCGCGCGGCCTCCGATTCCGCGGCGTACCCGCCGGCCGCGACGAAGGCGTTCTCCGCTTTGGCGTACGCTGCCATGGCTGCCTCGCGTTCGCTGGCGGTACCGTCGGCCATCGCCGCCTCGGCTTCCTGCATCCGCTTGGCCGCGTGGTCGAGCCCGCGGGCGCCGAGGATGCGGTCGCGGGCGATCTGTTCCGGGTCGCCCGAGCGCGGATCCTGCGGCAGGTAGCCGAGCGTGCCGGAGCGCATCACCTTGCCAGCGGCAGGCAGGGCTTCGCCGGCGAGGATTCTCGTCAGCGTGGTTTTGCCTGCGCCGTTGCGCCCGACGAGCCCAATCCGGTCGCCGGGAATGATCTGAAACGACACCGGCGACAGCAACAGCCTCGCTCCGGCCCGCACTTCTACATCGTTTGCCCGCAGCACGGTTGGCTAGTGTACGCGTCTTGGCCGCGCGACGGGCAACGTCGGGTATAGGCCGGACAAACAACACAGTGTGAGATCTGTTACGGAAAAGCGCAACAAATCTCACACTGTGTGGTGTCTCGCGACGGGTGCCCCGCCAGCTGGGCAGGTTCAGATGCTGAAGCCGATGGCGCGCAGCTGCTCGCGGCCGTCGTCGCTGATCATCTCGAGCGTCCATGGCGGCAGCCACACCCAGTTGATGGTCACCGAGTTGGCCAGCCCGTCGAGCACGTACTTCGTGTCGTACTCGATCTTGTCGGTCAGCGGGCACGTCGGCGAGGTGAGCGTCATGTCGAGCGTGACGTTGGCTTCGTCGTCGATAGTGACCCCGTACAGGAGCCCCAGGTCGACGATGTTCACCATCAACTCTGGGTCGACGACGTCACGCATGGCCTCTTCGATGTCTTCCACCGTGGGTTTCGCCGGCGGCTGGTTCACGTCGGGGAGCTCGTCCTTGACGAGGTCGCTTGGGCGAGGTTCGGTCATCACTGCTCCTTCGCTTGGGCCTGGAGGATGGCGTCGCGTACTGCGGCCCACCCCAACAGTGCGCATTTGACTCGTGCGGGGAATTTCGCGACGCCGGCGAATGCGATGGCGTCTTCGAATCGGTCTTCGTCGGGCACCCGCTCCCCCTTCGATTCCATCACCTCGACGAACTCGTCGTACAGCTCCATCGCGTGCTGCACATCGTTGCCGATGAGGAGGTCGGTCATGATCGACGTCGAGGCCTGCGAGATCGAGCACCCCTCCGCAGAGTACGAAACGTCGTCGACGGTGTCGCCGTCGAGATGCACCCGCAAGGTGAGCTCGTCGCCACACGACGGGTTCACGTGGTGCACTTCGACGTCGTGCGGGTCGCGGAGCCCCGAGTGATGCTTCTCGCGGTAGTGATCCAAAATGATGGTTTGGTACAGCTCATCAACGTTCACGTGAACCTCCAAGCTTGGGCGCGAAGTAGTCGCGGGTGTAGACGAGCGCGTCGGCCAGCGTGTCGATCTCTTCCTTGGTGGTGTACAGGTAGGCGCTCGCGCGCGTCGACGACTGGAAACCCAGCCGCTTGTGCAGCGGGCGCGCACAGTGGTGCCCACCCCGGATGGCTACCCCGCGGCTGTCGAGCAGCTGCATCACGTCGTGCGGGTGTACCCCGTCGATGTTGAACGAGATGGCCGAGCCGCGATCCACCGCCTCGGCGGGCCCCAGTAGCGTGAAGCCGTCGATCGCCGTGAGCTTCGCCAGCGCGTACTCGGTGATCTCATGCTCATGCGCTTCGATCGCTTCCATGCCGATGCTTTCGAGGAAGTCGATAGCCGCGGCGAGCCCCACGGCCTGCACGATGGGCGGCGTGCCGGCCTCGAAGCGGTACGGCGGGGCCGCGTACGTGGAGCGCTCCATCTCCACGACCTCGATCATCTCGCCACCGCCCAGGAACGGCGGCAGCGTTTCGAGCAGATCATGGCGACCCCACAGCACACCGATGCCGGTAGGCCCGCACATCTTGTGGCCAGTGAACGCGACGAGGTCAGCGCCCAGCTGCGCCACGTCCGTCGGCTGATGCGGCACAGCCTGCGATGCGTCCACCACCATCGTCGCGTCGACGGCATGCGCCAGCTGCGCGACCTCAGCGACGGGATTGCGCGTGCCCAGCACGTTGGACACCCAAGTAAGCGTCACGATCTTGGTGCGCTCGTTGATGAGCCCTTCCGCCTTGGCCTTCTCAACGTCGAGGCGCCCGTCATCGGTGACATCGAACCAGCGCAGCGTCGCGCCCGTGCGCTCGCACAGGAGCTGCCACGGCACGATGTTGGAGTGGTGTTCCATCACCGACGTGACCACCTCGTCGCCGGGCTGCAGCGACGCGCCCAAGCTGTTGGCGGCCAAGTTCAGTGCCTCGGATGCGTTCTTGGTGAAGACCACCTCTTCGGGCCGGGCAGCACCAATGAACCGTGCAATCTTCGCCCGCGCACCTTCGTAGGCCTCGGTGGCTTCCGCCCCCAGCACGTGCATGGCGCGCGCCACGTTGGCGTTGTGCTGCAGGTAGTGCTCCTCGATCGCATCGACGACGCACTGCGGCTTCTGCGACGTGTTCGCCGAATCCAAGTAAGTGAGCGGCCAGTCCCCCACCTGCTTGTGCAGGATGGGGAACTGTGCGCGGACCTTCTCGATGTCCAGCATCAAGCCTGCGCCGCCTGCTTGATGTAGGACTCGTAGCCTTCGGCTTCCAGCTTGTCGGCGAGCTCGCGGCCGCCGGACTCGACGACATGCCCGTCGACGAACACGTGCACGAAGGCGGGCTCGATGTAGCGCAGGATGCGGGTGTAGTGCGTGATGAGCAGCACCGGCTTCTCACCGGATGCGGCGTAGCGGTTCACGCCCTCGGAGACCACCTTCAGCGCGTCGATGTCGAGCCCGGAGTCGGTCTCGTCGAGGATGGCGGCCTTCGGGTTGAGCAGCTCGAGCTGCGCGATCTCGTGGCGCTTTTTCTCACCGCCGGAGAAGCCCTCGTTGACGGAGCGTGCCGCGAACGACTTGTCCAGGTTGAGGCGTCCGAGCCCTTCCTCGACGTCCTTCACCCAGGTGCGCACCTTCGGCGCTTCGCCGTCGAGTGCGGTCTTCGCGGTGCGCAGGAAGTTCGAGACGGACACGCCAGGCACCTCGACGGGGTACTGCATGGCCAGGTAGAGGCCGGCCTTGGCGCGCTCGTCGACGGAGAGCTCGCTCAGCTCCACGCCGTCGAGGGTGACGGAGCCGGAGGTGATTTCGTACTTCGGGTGGCCTGCGATGGCGTAGGCCAGCGTGGACTTGCCGGAGCCGTTGGGGCCCATGATCGCGTGGATTTCACCGGGATTGATGGTGAGGTTCACGCCCTTCAGGATTTCCTTCGGGCCTTCCTCGGTGAGGACGTTGGCGTGCAGATCAGAGATAACGAGAGTGGACATAACAGGTGCTCCTGTGGGTTCTACTGGAAGTCGGTGATGGGTTGGGAGGGATCGACTTGCACGTCGCTGCCCTCCTGCCGGACGGGGAAGACGCGCACCGGCTCGGTGGCGGGCAGCTGGATGGCTTCACCAGTGGCGAGGTCGAAGGCGCCGCCGTGGAGGTAGCACTCGATGGTGCAGCCCACCACGTCGCCGTCGGAAAGCGCCACTTTGCCGTGCGTGCACTCGTTTTCGAGGGCGTACAGCTTGCCGTCGTGGCTGACAATGGCCAGCTCGAGCGGCCCGTCGTCAGCCTCTACCTCGACGGCGAGCGGCACGTCGTCGGAGAGCTCATCTGCGGTTGCGACGGTGACCCAGCTCACGCTGTGGCTCCTTCGACGGCTTCGAGCTCTTGCTCGACGCGCGCCAGCATGAGCTCTTCGATGTCCGGCACACCGAAGCGGCGGATGATGTCGTAGAAGAAGCCGTGCACGATGAGTCGACGCGCCTCGCGCTCCGGAATGCCGCGGCTCATCAGGTAGAACAGCTGGAGGTCGTCGAACCGTCCCGTGGTGGACGAGTGCCCGGCGCCTTCGATCTCGCCGGTCTCGATCTCCAGGTTCGGCACCGAATCCGCCTGGCACCCTTCCGTGAGCAGCAGGTTCTTGTTGGATTCGTAGGTTTCGATGCCCTCGGCGGCCTTGCGGATGAGGACGTCGCCGATCCACACCGAGTTCGCGCCCTCGCCCTGCAGCGCACCGCGATAGTCGACGTTCGACTTGGTGCGCGGCTCGTTGTGATCCACGAACAGGCGGTGCTGGACGTGCTGCCCGCCGTCGACGAAGTACAGCCCGTAGCTCTCGATCCCGCCGCCAGGCCCGTCGAAGCGCATGTTCTCCTGCAGGCGTACGACGTCGCCGCCAAGTGATGCGCTCATCGTCTTCACGTGCGCGTCGCGCCCGACGAGCACCGAACGCTGACCGCCGTGCACAGCCCCTTCGCTCCAGTCCTGGACCGTCACGATGTTCACGTTCGCGCCGGCACCGATGATGAAGTCGGACTTCTCGGCGAAGGTTCCGTTGCCAACGAAGCGCAGCACGATGGTGGCCTGCGCGTTGGCCCCCACCTTCACGACGACGTGCTCGCGCGCCTGCGAGCCGTCGCCGCGGCACGTGATGGTGACACGCTGGGAGAGCTGCGCGTTCTCCGCCACCTCAATCAGCGTGCGGCGAACGGCCTTCTCGGCTGCGATGGCGGCAACCCGGTCGACGGGTGCCTCAGCAGCCAGGTTGCGGGCCTCGTCCGCGGTGAGCTCGGTGATGGTGACGCCTTCGGGAACGTCGGATTCCCACTCCAGCGTGGCCGCTTCGGCTTGCTCGTCGAGCAGCGCCTTGATGCGTCGCATGGGTGAGAATCGCCAGATCTCCTCGCGTCCGGTGGGCTGCGGGTGATCGTCGAGATTCCACGAAGGGATGGGGTGCAGATGGGATTCGACGCGCTCGAGCGCGCCAGCCACGTTGGGCTTCGTCATGGTCAATGTTGTTCCTTACGTTGCGCCGATTGGAGGATGGGTGCGGTCAGCCGACCGCGCCTTCCATCTGCAGTTCAATGAGTCGGTTCAGTTCGAGCGCGTACTCCATGGGGAGTTCGCGGGCGATGGGCTCGACGAAGCCGCGCACGATCATGGCGGTGGCCTCCAGCTCGGTCATACCGCGGCTCATCAAGTAGAAGAGCTGGTCTTCCGACACCTTCGAGACGGTGGCTTCGTGCGCCATCGACACGTCTTCCTCGCGGATATCCACGTAGGGGTAGGTGTCCGAGCGGGAGATGGTGTCGACGAGCAGCGCGTCGCACATCACGCCCGACGACGAGTGCGTCGCGCCCGGCTGCACCTGCACGAGGCCCCGGTACGCTGCACGACCGCCGCTGCGGGCAACCGACTTCGACACGATGGAGCTCGACGTGTGGGGCGCGCAGTGCACCATCTTGGAGCCCGTGTCTTGGTACTGGCCCTCGCCGGCGAACGCGATGGAGAGCGTCTCGCCCTTGGCGTGGGGGCCCATGAGGTAGACGGCCGGGTACTTCATGGTGACCTTGGAGCCGATGTTGCCGTCGATCCATTCCATCGTCGCGCCTTCCTCACAGGTGGCGCGCTTGGTAACGAGGTTGTAGACGTTGTTCGACCAGTTCTGGATGGTCGTGTAGCGGCAGCGGGCGCCCTTCTTCACCACGATTTCGACGACGGCGGAGTGCAGGGAATCCGACTTGTAGATCGGTGCGGTGCAGCCCTCGACGTAGTGGACGTAGGCGTCCTCGTCGACGATGATGAGCGTGCGCTCGAACTGGCCCATGTTCTCCGTGTTGATGCGGAAGTAGGCCTGCAGCGGGATGGTGACGTGCACGCCCTTCGGCACGTAGATGAAGGAACCACCCGACCACACCGCCGAGTTCAGCGACGCGAACTTGTTGTCGCCTGCCGGAATGACGGTGCCGAAGTACTCCTTGAAGAGCTCCTCGTGCTCCTTGAGCGCGGTGTCGGTGTCGAGGAAGATGACGCCCTGGCGCTCCAGTTCCTCGTTGATCTTGTGGTAGACCACCTCGGATTCGTACTGCGCCGCCACGCCTGCGACGAGGCGCGCCTTCTCCGCTTCCGGAATGCCGAGCTTGTCGTAGGTCTCCTTGATGTCTTCCGGAAGGTCATCCCACGTCTGGGCCTGCTTCTCCGTCGAACGCACGAAGTACTTGATGTTGTCGAAGTCGATGCCGGAGAGGTCTGCTCCCCACTTGGGCATGGGCTTCTTGTCGAACAGCTTGAGCGACTTCAGACGGAAGTCGCGCATCCACTGCGGCTCGTCCTTCATGTCGGAGATGTTGTTGACGACGGCTTCGTTCAGGCCGCGCTGCGCGGCGGCGCCTGCCTCGTCGGAGTCATGCCAACCCCACTGGTATTTGCCGAGCGCCGCCAGGTGCTCGTCCTGCGTGGCACCGGTGCCCGGCGCCTGCTGAGGTGCGGTCTGGGTCATGGGTTCACTTTCTCTTGGGGATGGGGGTGGGAATAGGTGCGGGGACGTGCGTGGTGCACACCCCGTCGCCGTGGGCGATGGTGGCGAGGCGCTGGACGTGGGATTCGAGCAGCCTGCCGAACAGTTCTGTCTCGATTTCGCACAATATGGGGTACTCGGCGGCAACTTCAGCCACCGGGCAGTGGAACTGCACGATCTGGTCACCGGAACGGACCGGGCGCAGACCGGCAGCGTAGTTCTCGGCTGCGAGCGCTTCGACGAGGAGGTCGACGGCGGGGCGCTCTGGCTGCGCCTCGCGCGACGCACTGAACCGCTGCTCAATCACCGCGACGCGTTCCTGCGCGAGGCCCTCGATCTCGGTAGCGCCAAGCCTGCGGAGGGCCATGAGCGCGAGCTTGTCGTACTCGTGCTGGAATTCGGCTCGGCCTGCGTCGGTGAGCACAAATACCTGCGACGGACGCCCCCGCCCGCGCGGACCGTAGACCCGCTCTTCTCTCGACGTGAGGGTGCCGTCTTCCAACAACACGGCGAGGTGGCGTCGCACTGCGGCAGGAGTGAGCGACAGTGCTTCCGCCAGCTGCTTCGCAGTCTGCGGCCCGTTGTGCAAGATCAGGTGCACAACTCTTTCCCTCGTGGGCGCGTCCATCACACCTCCTCCTGCGAAATTACAAACACTATCCTTGCCAATTATGCGCCCAGACTCAAGTGAGGATTCCCTTACTCGGAAGATGTGCACCCAGACAGCTCACGGCATCTATGCAAGTGAAGAACCACAGGGTCTGGCGCTATGGAAGCGCACCTCGACGCGGACGACAAGGGATCCGGCCGGGCTCGACGAACCGTACACGCTGGACTGGACACTGCAGTGGCGCTCAGACGATCAACAGCCCTCAATACACACTCTTAGGCGCCACAAACCCCCTGCTCGACGCCGGCCGACTTCTACCCTTCACCCACTCTATAGCTTTGAAGAGGCGCTATAGCCTGCTCTCATAGATCTCCCAGCCCATACCAGAGCCACAGCCTTCGAGCTCTCGGGAAAGGGACTCCAAGAAGCGAGAGTTATCTTCCTCAAAACCATCCCCCAGGCTCCACCATACATGAGGGCGCCCACCCCATTTTCTGACCATAATAACGGCTCCGTCCCAGCGAGCCCATCGCATATCAAGCATTCCAAACTCAGCGATATCATCCGCATGATACCGGCGTGTCACCAAGAGACCTCTATACACCAACGTGCAGTTCGCTTTCTCCACAACTACGCCAGCACGAAGCCCTCGGCACAGAAGAATCACACACAGCATCAAGGAGAAACTCACAAAAAGCATATCAAATAGCATCCTGGGGGGCTCATCAAGAATATATAGAAGAGTTACTGCGACTCCTGCAGCGGGTAAACCTACAACTTTTACTCTGCCATGTGGCAGAGTTCGCCCCTTCCCCCGGAAGAATTGTTTCAAGACATGCAACAGGATCACCTCCTTGCTCTGCAAGTATCATAGAGCGCGCGGCGAACGAATGTAGGACTCACATACAACCAGGCCTCAAACCGCTCACCTCGTAGCCGCAGGCCGAGAGCCCGAACTCTTAGTACAAGCGCCACTGCAACCCTTTCCCCACCTGTCTTCTAGCCTCTTTTCTACCCAATCGCTATTCCCAAGCCCTTGGGCATTCCTCGCAAGGCCACTCGCAGCCATCCTCCACCATGCTGGGCCTGTGGAATTTTGTTCGTTGATGGCACCGCGGGGACAGACGTCGCAGGCTTCGCTACCACCCACGTGGCGCCCAAGAAAGTCAAGATCCACGACTACTCGACGACCGCTGGCGGACGTTGGCCACACGTTCAAGGCTCCTGGTACACCTTCGGCACGACTGAAAACTTATGACACTGGATATGAATTTCGAACCAATCTCCGTCAACAATAAAGGTTAGCAACCCTTCACTTGAGCGGCCCACAAGACGGATTCCCAGCATACCGTAGTGGCCGTCATTTTCATCAAATAAAATCTTTCCTGTCTGCCCTAAAACTATTTCCGAGCACTTTTCCCAGACCATCCGAATAAAGATACCACTCGATCGCTGACAATTCGGGGAACAACTACCCCCAGGAAATCCAACCATGTCCATGAACAGAGCGTCATCTTCAACAACAACCCTCTTCACATAGAAGTCGGACTTCAAATCAACTATCTGGCCTAGCGCACAGACTTCATGCTCGACGTGCGAGACGTCCCAATCCCCAAAGCCTTGCTCATAACACGAGATTCCGTGGATCACCGCCTGCTCCTTATGAGGTGATAGTGAACCCGGGTCAGATCTCTCCAGTTGCTACTCTTCACCGGATCCTTCTTTCCCATAAACGGGGGACGGCCGTAGCGATGGAGATACTGATGTGGCGTCTTGACTGAATTGTGCGATCGCCCATGCAAGTCATAATGAGTAATTCCTTTCTTGCTACGTATATTTACCCGATCCTTTCCCCTATTCAATATACGGGATAGATATTTAGCGTACTTCACCTTACCCGAACTGTTGGCAATTTTTGCAGCTCTTACCGCTTTAGATAGGCCCCGGACTATACGGCCGCCTCGAATCAACCAAGATGCCGTTCCGAGCACCGGTATGAATCCAGCCGCGGTGAGGGCGATATCCCATTTGTACTTCCACAGTACCTTGCCGACCTTCCGCAGCCAGCCTCATTCGCCGGTGGTGTCTTGTTTGTTGATGGGGTCGTTGGGGTAGGCATACGGGGTGTCG
>NZ_CAMYPD010000020.1 GCF_947286155.1 uncultured Tessaracoccus sp. | reverse complement strand
GCTTCAAGACGACAGCAAGTGCGAGTTCATCTGTGTGATCGATAACCAGTTCACTCGCTCCTGCGAGCTAGCGGATCTCGTCTTGCCCGACTGCACGACGGCGGAACGCTGGGACCTGGTTCCCAGCGAGTACACCGGCGACATGGCATACCTGATTGCTTGTGAGCCGGCCATCGAACCGCTCTACGATTCGAAGTCTGGCTACGACATCTTCACCGGTATCGCCGAGAAGCTTGGGATCAAGGAAGAGTTCACGGAAGGGCGCGATCTCGAAGGCTGGGCCCGCCACCTTTACGATGAGGGCCGCAAGGAGGTACCCACGCTTCCCGAGTCGTTCGACGACTTCGTTCAGAAGGGCGTCCACCGCTACTACGCCAACGAGGAGAACCCTGAGGAAGGCACCTACGTTGGGCTCAAGGAGTTCCGCGACGACCCCGTCGCCAACCCGCTGGACACACCGTCGGGGAAGATCGAGATCTTCTCCAAGGAACTGTGGGAGATGAGCAAAACCTGGGAATTCCCCGAGAATCGCCCCGGCGACAAGGTATCCGCTATCCCCGAGTATGTTGCGACGTGGGAGGGCGCAGAGGAGGCCATGGCCAAGGACGCCAAGTATCCGATCCAGCTCATCGGCCACCACTACAAACAGCGCACTCACTCCACCTACGGCAACCTGCAACGCAACAACGAGCTGCACCCGCAGGCCGTGTGGCTGAACCCCATGGACGCCGAACAGCGAGGCATTAAGAACGGCGACATCGTCGGGCTGTTCAATGACCGCGGACGGGTACACATCCAGGCGAAGGTCACGCCGCGCATCATGCCGGGCGTCGCATCGCTCCCGCAGGGTGCGTGGATCAAATGGGACAAGGACGGGATCGACCACGGCGGCTCGGTGAACGTGCTGTCGAGCATGCATCCCGCCCCTGTTTCGAAGGGCAATTGTCAGCACACGAACCTCGTGCAGGTGGAGCTCGTCAGCTCTGAGCCGGCACCTAAGAAAGCTTGAGGAGACGACTGATGCTGGGCTTTCATTTTGATGCAACTGTCTGTAACGGCTGCAAGGCCTGCAATATGGCCTGTAAAGATAAACACGACCTCCCCGAAGGCGTGAACTGGCGACGCATCGCCGAGTACACCGGCGGAACGTGGCAGCAACACGGCAACACCTACACCCCCAACGTGTTCTCCTATTACACGTCCATTGCCTGCAACCACTGTGACAACGCGGTGTGCATGGAGGTGTGTCCGACGACGGCGATGAGCCGCCGCGACGATGGCACGGTGTACGTCGACGAGGATAAGTGCGTCGGCTGTCGCTACTGTGAGTGGGCGTGCCCGTACTCCGCGCCGCAGTTCAACCCGGAGACGGGGCACATGAGCAAGTGCGACCTGTGCGCCGACTACCGCGAGACCGGGCAAGATCCGGCGTGCGTGGCGGCCTGCCCGGCGCGGGCGCTCGATTGGGGCCCGATCGAGGAGCTGCGAGAGAAGTACGGCGACCAGAGCGCGTTTGAGCCGTTGCCCGATCCGAGCATCACAAAACCGAACCTCGTGATTACTCCGCACCGGGATGCGCAACCATCTGGGATGGGCACCGGCCGCATCGCGAACCCGAAGGAGCTGTGAGATGAACCTCCACGAACTCCCGATGATCTTCTTCACCGTCATGGCGCAAATGTCGGTGGGTGCGTTCCTGGTGCTGGGCGTCATCCAGTTGTTTGGTTCGCTGCGGCACGATTCCAAGACCATCGACCGCGTTGCCGACCCTGCGCTCTACGCCATCGGCCCGACGCTCGTGCTCGGCCTGATCGCGTCGATGTTCCATATGAACGACGTGTTCCACGTGCTCAACGTGTTCCGCGGCTGGCAGTCATCGTGGTTGTCGCGCGAGATCATCTTCGGCATGGGCTTCGCCGGCCTTGGCTTCCTGTTTGCCCTCATGCAGTGGTTCAAGTGGGGCAGCGCTAGGCTGCGCCAGGTGATCGCGGCGATCACGGCGCTCGTCGGCATTGGGTTGCTCGTCGTGATGAGCATGATCTACTACTCGCTGCGCACTGTGCCGGCCTGGCACTCGTGGTTCACCCCGGCGCAGTTCATCATCACTGCTGTGCTGCTCGGATCGCTCGCGGTGGGTACCGCGTTCATGCTGACGACGGTGTTTGGCCAGAACAAGAAGAAGGTCGACATCGACACCACCACCGATGCCACCGACGAGGCCACGGTGAACAGCCTCGTCGCTTCGTCGCTGAAGGGCATTGCTGTGACGGTGATCGTCGCTGGCTCCGCGCTGCTCGTGATGATGCCGATTTACCTGCAAAGCCTGGCCCAGATGGGTGAGATCGGTGCGAGCTCACTGGAGGCCTACTCTGGGGCGCTGTTTGTGCTGCGGCTTGCACTCGTCGCGGTGGGCGCGGGCCTGCTCGCCATCTTCATCTACGGTTTCGCGAAGCCGCACGCCAACCCCACGCCGCTCACCATCTGCGTCGCCGCCGCGCTGGCGCTCGTATTCGTCGGTGAGCTGCTCGGCCGCATGCAGTTCTACGAGGCGATGGTCAGGATTGGGATTTGATGCGCCAGCACGCAGACGCATTCGCCGCCACGTGGACGGCGCTCGCGAGCGTGGTGGGCACCGAATGCCCGGCTGAGCAGACCGTCAACGTGTTCCGCGATCCGACGATGCTCGCCGCCTGGCCGCTGGCCGACGACGCCGCCGCTGGGCTGGGCGGAGAGCGCACTCGGAGCGGCATCGACGCGCTGCGGGCGTCGTCGGAGACGATGCAAGAGATCGACGACGACCACTTCCAGCTTCTGCGTGGGCCGGGCATCCCCGCGGCGGTGCCGTGGGGATCGGTGCACCTGGGCGAAGAGCAGCTGCTGTTCGACGAGGAAACCTTCGACGTCCGACGCATGTACCAGCGTTTCGGGCTGCAAGCTCCGAAAATGAATGTCGAACCCGACGATCACGTCTCCCTGGAGCTGGAGTTTCTGAGTCAGCTCCTGGTACGCGGCATGCAGGCAGAAGACAAGGGCGACGCCAGCGCCGACGAATACTTCGCCGCGCACGACGAGTTCTGCCGCGACCACGTGTTGCGGTGGGTGCCCACCTTCTTTGACCAACTCACCTCGGCGGCCCAGACGTCGTTCTACCGAGGCATCGGGCTCCTGGGCCAAGACGCGCTGGCCGCAGCGAAGAGGCTTGTCGTAGCCGAATGAGCGTCGACGGCGTCATCACCTGGGCGCGGCTGTTTGGGGCCGGGCGCGTCGTCGAGCTGTGGAGCAGCGACGCGCCGCCGCCCGTGCGTGGGCAGCGCGGTGCGGTGCCCATCTGCTGGCCGGGAAACCTCGTCGACGCGCCGCTGCACCTGCCGCTGGAGATGCTCGCACTTGGCGTTGCGGACGTGCGCATCGCGCCCGACGCCGATGACGCTGGGCTCACGTCGCGTATCGAGCAGTGGCGCACGCTGTTTGCCCTGGTGGGTCGGGAATTGGGCGAGCCGGAGCCCGGCAAAGCGAAGCGCGACGTACTGCAGGCCGAGGCGATGCCGACGGTGCAACGTCGCTCGTTGTTCGGGCTCGGGGGCCGCACTGGGGAACCAGCAGAGCCCACCTGGGAGCCAGACCGCTCTCAAACCGACCATCAACGCTTGCGCTCCGCGCTGCGCGTGCTCGCTGGCGATCCGCCCCACCCGGAGGTGCCCGACGACGCACCCGGCCCAGGCGTGCAACTCGCAGCAGCCGGCTGCACGGCGCAGGGACAATGCGTGCAGGCGTGCCCGCAAGGAGCGCTACAGCTCACGCACACCGACGCAGCCAGCACGCTCCACTTCGACGTGTCCCTGTGCGACGGGTGCCGCCGCTGCATCGAGTTTTGCGATCAGCGGGCGCTCACCGTCGAGGCCCCCGCGCCTTGGAGCACTCTCCTCGACGGCGAGCCCGCGCCGCTCATCACCGTCGCCACGCGCACCTGCGAGCGCTGCCGAGTGGCCTTCCGCCCGGAGGCTGACGAGACGCTGTGCCCGGTGTGCGCGATGCGTCGGGCGAACCCGTTCGGCTCGACGCTCCCGCCTGAAGCCATCGAGCGGCTGCGACGGATGCGGGAACAACAAGGCCCGATGGCGTAGCGTGAAGCCATGACCGACGATCTCGCACAACACATGCACATCGCGGCGGCATCGCGTGCCGCCATGTGGGGTTGGTGCGCCCGCATCCTGAGCCGCCCGACGCCTGACCTCGTGACTGACCTGCGCGAGGGAATCGTCGCCGATGAACTCGTCGAGCACACGCAATGGTTGGGGGAGAGCGTCGACGTCTCCGGCCTCGAAGCCACACTCCGCGCGCATGCGCGGCGCTCCGTGAACCGCAGCGAAGCCGACGACCTTGCCGACCTGGACGAGGACTGGCAGCAACGACGCGCCGACGATCTCGCCGCCTGGTGCTCAGGTGCAAGTGCGGAGGCCGCCCGCGAGGCGGCGCTGTGGAGCAGCGGGCAGTTGGCTGAGGCGCGGACGCTGCGCGCGGAACAGCACCAGGCGCTCGCGCCGCAGGTTGATGCCTTGACCAAGTGGTGTGTGCGGACGCACACGGAAACGCAGGTGCTCGTGATGAAGGTGCTGGCCGAGATCGTCGCGCTCCACATCGGAGTGGAAGTAGGCCGGGATGTGCGGGGTCTTTTGCACGAGGACCCGAAGCGCCGGTTATTGCTGGGTGGCTGAGCCGGGCGTGGCACACTGGTAGGCATGCGAATCGCGCAAATGGCTAACTTCGTCGGCCCGACGTCCGGCGGGATGAAGGTGGTCATCGAGCAGCTCGGACGCGGCTATATCGAGGCCGGCCACGAGCGCGTGTTCGTGTCTCCAGGCAAGCGCGACGAGATCGTCGAGGACGAATCCGGCATCCACGTGTTCGTGCGGTCGCCGCGTATCACGAAGCAGTACCGCATGATCTCGAAGCCTTGGCGCGCGCTCGACGTGCTGGACAGGTTCCGTCCCACCACCATCGAGGTGTCGGACAAGTGGACGCTCTCGCCGGCGGGCCGGTGGGCGAAGAAGCGCGCGGTGGGTTCCGTGCTGTTCAGCCACGAGCGGCTCTCCGACATGCTCGCGATGTGGATCAAGCGCTCGTTCGGCGTGGAGGCCGCCGTGGGTGCGATGAACCGTCGGTTGGCGAAAGAGTTCGACGCCGTCGTGGTCACCAGCGAGTTCGCCGCCGAAGAGTTCTCGAACACCGGCGCCAACCTTGAGCGGGTGCCGCTGGGTGTGGACCTCGCGACGTTCCGCCCCGAGGTGGGCGCACCCGCCGACGACGGCGTGCTCAAACTCTGCTACGCGGGCAGGCTGAGCCACGAGAAGTCGCCGCAGCTCGCCGTGGCGACGGCAGTGGAGTTGCACCGTCGGGGAAGGCCGGTGCGGCTCGACCTCTACGGCACCGGGCCGGACAAGGCCGAGCTCGAGGAGATCGCCGGCGACGCGCCCGTGTTCTTCCACGGTTTCGTGGACGGGCGCGACGAGCTCGCCAAGCGCTACGCGGCGGCGGACATTTCGCTGTCGGTGTGCCCGGCGGAGACGTTTGGGCTAGCCGTATTGGAAGCGCTTGCCTCGGGAACCCCCGTCGTCACGTCGAACCGCGGCGGGGCGCACGAACTGGTGGACGCGACGTCGGGCGCGTGGGGAGCGCCGGACCCGAAGTCGCTGGCGGATGCCGTCGAGCGGCTGGTGCCCAACCTCGGCCCAGACCTGCGGCAGGCGGCCAGAGCCCGAGCGGAGCAGTACAGCTGGCGGCGCACCATCGAGCAGATGCTGGCGCTCCACGAGCGACTCGCCGACGAAGCTCCGGCCCGATCGCTGCGCGGATTCACGAGGAGGAAGCATGCGTAAACGCACGGCAATGCTCGGTGTGGCTGGGGTAATAGGTGCGGCGGTCGGCACGGTGGCTGCCTTCGCGCCGGCACCGACAGGGCGGGGGGATACCGTCGAATCCATCGCGGATGCGGCCGCCTCCGGCGGGGAGGAGGGCATCGACCTGGTGAACGCAGCGATTCGCGCGGTCGCCGAGGCCTTCCCGGTGCACTCGGCCTGGCATCTGTGGGAGTCGCCCACGACCTCGCTTCGCCACGGGCGCGGGCGCTCCCCGCAATACAACACGGTGCTGCTGCTTGTGTTGCGACGGTTGGGTTTCGACGTGCGCCTCGTGCACGCCGCGCGAGTGCGCGGATTCTCCAGGCCATGGTTCCTGAGCGGGCACACCTGGGTGAAGGTGTGCGTCGACGGCAGGTGGCTGGACGCTTGCGCGTCGTCTGTGTCAAACAAGGCAGGCGAGATCAACTTCGTACCGCTCACCGACGAGCTGCCCGTGTTCATCCGCACGCGCTGGGCACTGGGGCTTGCGCTGACCCCGTTCGTCGTGGCGATCGTGTGGTGGGCCTGGCTCACCGGAAAGCCAGTGCCCACGTGGGTGTATGGGGAGCGCGACGAGCCGTAATGGGAGCTTTGTTGTAGGGCTGGCTAGGTGCTTTGTAGCCAGATCATATCTGGTGTAAAAAACTATAGACAGGCTTCGCATCTTCGCATATCCTTTCGCTAGAAGTTGCCCCAGAGGGGGCGGCTCAGAGTGAGTAAGGACCAATGATGATTCGAAAGCTGCTCATTTCTGCACTTAGCGTGCTGTTGATTGCCCCCGTGGCTGCAGAGGCTGCTCTGCATTTGTATGCAGATAGTGATTACAAGACCTGGCTTGGGTCATTCAGTAACAAGATGTCAAAGCCACGGAATATGTCTTCTGGGGCCAATGACCGCCTCAGTTCTTTTAAGAATGAGACCGGCTACTATGTGGCTTTCTATCATGATGCTAATGGTGGAGGGCGCTGCTTTACGGGGGACCCAAAATCTAAAGCTGCTTGGTTCGGGTTCTGGGATGACAATAAGGTTTCCTCCTTTCAGTTGGGGCGTTCCTGCGGATGAGTGACGCTTCTGCTCAGGCCATCGAGGTGCGGGAGCTTTGCTTCTCGTACCCGATGGCCGCTCAGCCAGTGATTGCACTGGATAACGTTGAATTGGATCTCTCGCAAGGTGAGATTGTCTGTCTGCAAGGCGCCAGTGGTTCAGGGAAGTCCACGTTGTTGGCATGTATCGCCGGTCTTGAAGAGCCTGACTCGGGCACCATCAAGATCGGAGATCAAGAAATCGTTGGCCTCTCCGCGAAGCAGCGAACGAAGCTGCGACTCGATACCGTCGGTCTAGTTTTCCAAGATCATAACCTCGTTGCACAGTTCACAGCACGAGAAAATATTGAAATTGTGTTGCGTACCCAGGGAGCTCAGCGAGCATCGGAAAAGGCTGAAAATCTGCTCGAACTTGTGGGGATTAAAGATCTTGTGGATCGTCTTCCGGCGCACATGTCAGGCGGTCAACGTCAACGAGTGGGAATTGCTCGGGCTTTGGCTGGAGAGCGTCCCTTCCTTTTGTGTGATGAGCCGACGGGAGCATTGGATTCGAAGAATTCTGAATCTCTATTTAAGCATCTTCGCGATTTAGCGCATGGTCAAGGTATTGGTTGCCTCGTCGCTACGCATGATCCAATCGCTAAGAAATATGGTGATAGGGTAATAGAAATGCGTGATGGGTGTGTATTATGAGGCCATCAGTTCGCCTAATTCCGTTGTTATTGAGGGCCAGGGTGCTGCAAATTCTGTTGCTATCCACCGCTGTTGTAGCTTTTATTGCATCGCTGGCCTGGGGTGTTCTGCAAGCCTTACAGCTGTCCCCAGAGCAATTGGCTGCGAAATATCTTGGTGAAGCTGATGTTCTCTATCAGTACTATGTAGATGAACAAGATACTTCATCGGTGTCAGATGCGCCAATGCCTACTTGGTTACGAGATCTAGATCCTCATATAGAGCATTCCAGTCTTATCGCACTGCGTTCAGCAGAGGGGAAGGTGGTAGATGATGTCGAATATTATGAGATAAATCCCCGTTCGTTTGCATTGGAAGGTCGTTTTCACGTCGATGGTGATCATTTGCCTAACTCTCCCGGTGAATGTCTCTCGAATCTGAGCCAGACAGTTTGGGCACCGACGGTGGGGTCATGGCAGTTGGAGATTGTAGGCACCCTGCAAAACGTGTACAGCCCGAGCCAACATCTGATGTTGTGCGTGCCTGGAACTTGGAACACCTGGGATGTTCCTGCCAGTCAATCTTTTGTACGTAGTCTTGACACCTCGTATTACATTAAAGGCGACGAAACCTCTATACGCGAGACCGTGGCTTCAGTAGTGCAACGTCACGAAGCTTTGCCAGCGAATTTCACATGGAGATCACATTTTCTTGAGGGCCCCCGTACAAACGCCAAAGAGTTTCTCGGTGTTGTGAGCGTTGCAGCGCTCGTCGTGTTCAGCGTTCCGCTCATCTTTAGTACTCGAGCGGCGAGCTGGGTTGGCAAGGTGCAAATCGTGCTTTCGCAGGCAGGTATTTCTTCCAAGATTGTGCGCACAGCTGGAATATCGACGGTGTGTGTAGGCGCCACGGCAGCATCCATCGTCGCGTCGCTCACAGGCAGCCTCGTAGCACTCGTTGCGCGCCCGGTCTTAGGTCGCCTGAGTGGGGGATTACCACTTGGTCCGTGGAGCCTTGATGTCATGCTGGTGTTGGCGGTGATGTTGTTCTCCGTCGGGGGTGCACTGATAGGCTTTCTGTTGGGCATCATGCGAGATGAGCGGCAACTTTCCATGCGCAGCCGGACTGCCGTCGCATTGAGTCACAAAGGCGCGCGTGCTTTCCAAATTCTAACTGCTATGTTTGTCGTTATAGCGGGAGCAGTGCTGTGGACTTCTGACGGCAGATTTTGGCCAATGACGATAGGCATCTTGCTCATGGTGGCCGCAAGCGCTTGCGCGGCACCACTTCTTGGCATAGCGCTGGGTATGCGCTTTGCGAAACATACTGCTTCACCGGGCGCGCTAGCGGGCAGGCTTATCGTCGAGGACGGTCGACGTTGGGCCACCGTGTTTGCCAGCCTTACCGCCGTAGTTTCGGTGGTGTGCGCAGTATTCATCAACATTACGGCGTCCGTCGCCGCTCAAACGGAGCTTCTGAAATCTCCAGTACCGCGAGGCGTGGTCGTCGTCGATATGCCCTCGGAAGAGGAAGGCGGCCACAAACTCCTTGAGCAAATGGAGCGATCCGTCGGTATCACGCACAGCGCAGAACTCACCCAAACCTCGTATGTTGTGGACGGAGAGGGAATAATCCTCTTGGTTGCATCGCTAGCGGATGCGGAAACCATCTTGGGTCAGCTTCCCGATGAAGCCAAGCAGTCACTTATGCGCGGCAGCGTACTGCGTGCGGGTGCTACAGATGGACCCATTACCGTGCAGGCCCAGGACGGTTCAACCCTCGCGAGCAGCGTCGTAGGATATAAGCCTGAGACAGGGCGTGGACTCGCGCTGGGGTACGGATATGCGTTGCAATCATCCTTCCCAGAGGAGCCGGAATCCCGCACCATGTGGGTGTACACCGGGATCGACGATGAGGTGGAGTCTCGTCTTGCTGAGTGGCCGACTACGTCGGGCAATAATGTCGTCTCTATGCACAGGTACCTCGCTCAAACCGGCGGACTTCCGCTGTATCTTGCAGGGGGCTTCGTGGTGCTCGCTGTTGCCAGCATCCCTCTGTGTCTGTGGACGATGCGGAGGGAAGTGGAAGGGCTTCGTCCTCTTGCCAAAGGATTGGATGCCATAGGTTTGCCCTTTGCATGGATTTGGCGGGTGCTCTGCGCCATTGGAGGGTTGCTCCTAGCCGTCCCGCTGGCGCTGGGGTTGCTTGCAGCAGTTCTATCAACGGGGTTGCTGGAGCTGCTGTATCCGCCTGTATTTGACTTAGCGGGAGTCGGATGGCTGGGTGTTGCTGTCGGGATTTTGACCGCAGCCGTCGTGGTGTTCCTTGTCGCCACTCTCTCCGCGCGAGGAGTGAGAAAACGTCGGCGAAGCGAAGTGATCTGAGCTCCAAGAAACGCCGTGCGGCGCCCCCAGGTGGGAGCGCCGCACGGCGTTGTTACGAGTTGATGCCGAAGGTCAGGCGAGCGCAGCCTGCGCGTTCTTGGCCTTATCGAGGCGGGAGGCGACGTCGTTCCAGTTGACGACGTTCCACCAGGCGTCGACGTAGTCGGCCTTCACGTTCTTGTACTGCAGGTAGAAGGCGTGCTCCCACATGTCGAGCTGCAGCAGCGGCACCTGCGACGACGGCAGGTTGCCCTGCTGATCGTAGAGCTGGTGCACGAGGAGCTGGCCGCCCAGGGTGTCGAGAGCGAGGATGGCCCAGCCGGAGCCCTGGATACCGAGCGCCGTGGCGTTGAACTGCTTCTTGAAGCCTTCGAAGGAGCCGAAGCCCTCGGTGATGGCGTCGGAGAGGGCACCTTCGGGCTCGCCGCCACCGTCGGGGGACATGTTCTTCCAGAACACGGAGTGATTCACGTGGCCGCCGAGGTTGAAGGCGACGTCCTTGGCGAGCTTGTTGACGGTGCCGAACTCGCCCTTCTCGCGCGCCTCGGCGAGCTGCTCGAGCGCGGTGTTGAGGCCCTTGACGTAGGTGGCATGGTGCTTGCTGTGGTGCAGCTCCATGATCTCAGGGGCGATGTGGGGGGCGAGTGCGCCGTAGTCGTAGTCGAGGTCAGGAAGAACGTAGGTCATTGCCAATATCCTTTCGAGGGGCGTTCACTGGCTACAACCTCCACCCTAGCCGGAATATTCCCCCGCCCAAGTGGTTCTAAGCACACGGAAGCCCTTCGCAGAGGCCACTTTCTCCGTCGGCCATCCCCCGTCGGTGAGCCAGCGGGCAAGCGAATCGCCACCCAGATTCTTACTAACCACCATCCACGCCGTGCCGTCGGGACGCAGCTTCGGCAGCCACCTGAGCAGCAGCGCGTGGAGGGCAGCCTTGCCGATGCGAATCGGCGGGTTCGACCACATCTCGTCGAACGGGCCATCCGCATCCGTCCCTGCCCGCACCCGATCCGCCACTCCGTGCGCCTCCGCATTCATGTTCGTGAGCGTTACGGCATGCGCATTCACATCGACGGCATCGACGGTGACCTTCGGCGACGCGACGGCCAACCCCACCGCGATCGGACCAAACCCGCAGCCCAGGTCCAGAATGTGCCCCTCCGACGGCGGGTCTACCTCGCGCAACAGCACGCTCGTGCCCGGGTCCAGCCGGGTTCCGGAGAACACCCCGCGTGCCGTCGTGAACGTGAGGTCGTTGCCAAAGATGGTGGCGTCAATGGTGCGGGTGACGAGCGGCTCGTCGGGGGTCTCGAAATAGTGACTCATGATGGCTCCTCGAGGGATCGAACGGCGCGGGCCGTGGCCGCGCGGGCGGCGAGCTCGTCGTCGGGCGGATATCCGATCTCTTCCAGCACCAACCCGTGCGCGGGCATCACGAGCACCTCGTTGTGGCGCTCAGGGTGCGCGGCGACGCGCTCCAGCCACGTCTCGTCGCGAGCCCCGCCGGCCACCGCCAGCAGTGCCCCGACGAGTGAGCGCACCATCGAGTGACAAAACGCGTCGGCGAGCAGATGAATCTCGACGACGCCATCCTCGCGCTGGGTGGCTCTCAGCTCGCGGAGTTCGCGGATGGTGGTGGCGCCGTCGCGAGGCTTGCAGAACGGGGCGAAATCGCGCAGACCGAGCAGCAGGGGGGCGGCGTTGTTCAGGAGCTCGACGTCGACGCCGTGCCGCAGCGCGACGACGTGGCCGCGCTGCAGTGGGTCGGGCACCCGATCTGCGGGCAGCACCCGGTACGAGTAGCGGCGCCAGATGGCAGAGAAGCGCGCGTCGAAGCCGTCGGGCGCGGGCGACACGTTGCGCACGACGATGTCGTCGGGCAGCACCTTGCGTAGACGCCGGCGGAGGTCGTCGCAGATCGTCGGGGACGGGCGTTCGACGTTGAGGTGACACACCTGCCCGCGGGCGTGCACGCCGGCGTCGGTGCGGCCGGCCACGGTGAGTGACGATGGCTCGGCGCTGCGGAGCACCTTGCCAATCCATGTTTCGAGCTCGCCTTGCACCGTGCGCAGGCCAGGTTGCGCGGCCCAGCCGTGGAAGTCGTGCCCGTCGTAGGCGAGGTCGATGCGGAGCCTCATGGCCGGCGCTCGTACGTGAGGTCGAACACCTGGCGGCCCGCGGCGAGCCCGCGCGCCTCGAACTTCGTGACCGGGCGCTCAGCAAGCCGTGGCGCCCAGCCGTCGTGCACGTTGCGCAGCAGCGGATGATCGTCGAGCTGTTCCCGCATCCAGAGCGCGTAATCCTCCCAGTCGGTGGCCAACCGCCAACACCCACCAGGGCGCAGCTTGGCCGCGACCACGTCGCCAAACTGACGCGAGACCAGCCGCCGCTTGTGGTGACGCGCCTTGTGCCACGGGTCGGCGAAGAACGTCCAGACCTCGGTGAGGGAGCCGTCGGCGAACAATTGCCGGAGGCCCTGGGCGCCGTCGGCCATCACGAGCCGCACGTTCGACACCTCTTCGCGGGCGAGCCGTCCCACCGTCGACGCCACCGCCCGCTCGAACACCTCGAAGGCGACGACGTTCGCCTCCGGGCGCCCGGCAGCCATGGGGACGAGGGAATCGCCGGTGCCGGAGCCGATCTCGACGATGAGCTCGCCCTCGCGCCCAAACGTCGCGGCCCAGTCGACGCTGGCGCCGTCGGCGATGGACGTCTCCAGCTCGCCGGTGGGCACGTCGACGATGAACTCGCTGCCGTGGCGCTCCAATGCGGTGCGCTGCGAATCATTCATGCGGGAGCTGCGGCGCACGAAGCTCACGATGTCACGGTGGGGGCGGGCGGAAGTCACCGCACCACTGTATCGAGAACCGCCTGGATCAGCGCAGGGGAGCAGGTAGGCTCGAGGTAACCAAGGAGGCATCCGTGCGTACTGTGTTGAACATCATCTGGCTCGTATTCGGCGGCATCTGGCTGGCGCTGGCTTATTTCCTGGTGGGCCTGGTCAGCTGTCTGTTGATCGTCACCATCCCCGTGGGGGTGGCGTTCATGCGTATGGCCGCGTATGTGTTGTGGCCGTTCGGGAAGCGCGTCGAGAGGAAGCCGAGCGCTGGGGCGTTCTCTACCGTGATCAACGTGATCTGGTTCATCCTGCTGGGGTGGGCGCTCGCGCTGGTGCACGTGGTGACCGCGCTCGGTCAGGCGGTCACTATTATCGGCATCACCAACGCTGTGGTGAGCCTCAAGATGATTCCGGTGAGCTGCTTCCCCTTCGGCAAGCGCATCGTGAGCGCCTGACGCCGACGCGCCTCAGCGCAGCTCGTCGGAATCTAACCAGATGGTGACGGGGCCGTCGTTGACGAGCTCCACATCCATCATGGCACCGAACTGTCCCGTTTCGACGTGCGCGCCGAGGGCGCGCAACTCCTCAACGAAACGCTCGAACAACGGGCCGCTGACCGGCCCCGGTGCGGCCTTCGACCATGACGGGCGCCGGCCCTTGCGGATGTCCGCGTAGAGGGTGAACTGGCTCACCGCCAGAATCGGGGCATCCACATCGCTCGCGGAGACTTCCCCCTCGAGGATGCGCAGAGTCCACAACTTCTTCGCGAGCTTCGCGGCGATTTCGGGGGTGTCGTCGTGCGTGATGCCCACGAGCAGCACGAGCCCGGGGGAGGGGAGCTGGCCCACTACCTCGCCGTTGACGGTGACCTTGCCGATCTTTGCTCTTTGTACCACGATGCGCATGCGCCACAGGGTAGTACCAGAGCGATCCGCGACTGAGCGCACTCCAGATGACGAAAACGGGTGCCAGAGGGCCAAAATCTGCATCTGGAGTGCGCTCAGTCGAGCTCGCGAGTTATCCACAGATTCGAGTTCGGATGCAAATTTCGGGCGTGTCGCTGCCACAACGTAAGGCATGGACGAACAACTTGCTCATGTACTTGCCGATGAGGGCGTGATCGACATCCGCCGCTACCGCCACCTACGTGACCGCGTGAGGCGCGCGGTGCAGCGCGGGGAACTCGTGCGCGTGCTGCAGGGAATCTATGCCCCCGACTTCTCCTTGTCGTCACGAGTGCTCGCGCTCCAGCAGTGGGACCCCGACGCGATCGTGACGGGTGCGACTGCGGCGAAAGCAACGTGGTGGCCAGACCATCCCACCGACACCGTGCACGCCAGCTCCAGGCGACACATGCGATCCGCACCGCCTGGGTTCGAGATCCGGCGGCGAGACATCCCAGAGGAACTCGTGATCGAGCGATCAGGGATTCGCTACGCAGCACCGCCGCTGGCGGTGCTGCAGATGATCCCTACAGACGGGGCCAGCGCCATCGATGAAGCGCTCAGGCGAAGGGCGGTGCGGGTTGGGGATCTCATCGGCGCGTTGCGCCTCATCCCTGGGCGGGACGGCAACAAGGAAGCGGCGCGGCTGCTGATCGATTCCAGGGATGAGCCCTGGTCGTATCTCGAGCGGCGGGGGCATCAGCTCCTACGCGAGGCAGGGATTGGCGGGTGGAGGAGTAACTACCTCATCAACTTGGCAGGTGAGGTCATCTTCGCAGACGTCGCTTGGCCTGGGCTCAAGCTCATTGTGGAGTTCGACGGCTGGGAGTTCCACCGAGACTACGCGCAGTTCGTTGCCGACCGCCGGCGAGACGCAGAGCTGATTCGCCGGGGCTGGACGGTGCTGCGCTTCACCGCCGCGAGCATGGACACGCTCATTGACATCGTGAAGGACGTCATGGCGCGCCTTCGGCGCGCCTGAGCGCACACCAGATGGCAAAAACGGGCCCCAAAGCACCAAAATCCGCGTCTGGCGTGCGCTCAGTCGCGGATGAGGCCGGTAGCGTGCGGGTATGCGAATTCTGGTACTCGGCGGCACAGCGGAAGGGCGGGCCATCGCGGCGGCAGCGGTGGACGCTGGATTCGACGTAGTGTCGTCGCTCGCAGGGCGCACGAAGCAGCCCGTCGTGCCGGCCGGGTCTGTGCGCGTGGGCGGATTCGGCGGGGCGGAAGGGCTCGCGCAATTCTTGCGTGACGAGGACATTCGCGCGGTTATCAACGCCACCCACCCCTTCGCCGCGCAGATGGCGCGCAATGCCGTGGCTGCTTCGCAAGCCACGGGTGTACCGTTGGTGCGGCTGCTGCGCCCGAGCTGGG
The DNA here is from genome assembly GCF_947286155.1 of uncultured Tessaracoccus sp. GTDB lineage: Bacteria > Actinomycetota > Actinomycetes > Propionibacteriales > Propionibacteriaceae > Arachnia. The sequence goes on along the minus strand of NZ_CAMYPD010000020.1, from coordinate 30,413 downwards.
TAGCGCGCGATGACAACTGGATTTGGGTGTCGTCACACGCCGAAGCCGCCGCGGCCGCTACCGCCAACGGTGGCGCGGTCTTCCTAACCGTCGGGCGCCAGCACTCCCTCGAATACGCCGAAGCCCTGGCGGAACGCGACGTGGTGTGCCGCGTGGCCTTCGCCGGAGAGCTGCCCTGGCCGACTCATTGGCGGGTGCTGGAAGAACGTGGGCCGTTCACCCTCGATGGCGAGCGTGCGCTGATGCGAGCCCATCGAATTGCCGTGCTGGTTACCAAGGACGCCGGAGGCGAGCACACCGCAGCCAAGCTCGACGCCGCCCGCAAGCTGGGCGTGCAAGTGGTGATGCTGCGACGCCCCGAGGTGGAGGGTGACATCGTTAGCAGCGTCGACGAGGCACTAGCCTGGCTCAGTTCGAATGTTCAGAGGTAGGGGCGAGAATCTCTCCCGCCACGGCACCGATCACGGTGATCGCCGGTGGGCGGATGTCGGCTTGTACGGCTACTTCCGCGATGGTGGCGAGCGTGCCGTGCACGACGCGCATGTCGTCGCTAGCGGCGTCCTCGATCACGGTGGCAGGGGTGTCGTCCGCGAGGCCCGCGGCGCGCAGTTCCGACGTAATCTCCGGCAGGTGCTTCACCCCCATGAGAATGACGAGGGTGGTGTGCGTTTGTGCGAGCGCCGCCCAGTTCACGTCGGAGCGCTCATCGCCAGGGGGTACGTGCCCGGACACGACACTGAACCCGCGCGACAAGGCGCGATGCGTCACCGGGATGCCTGCGAGCGCGGGTGCAGCAACACTGGACGTCACGCCGGGAATCACCTGGACGGGCACGCCGGCAGCCACGCAGTGCTGCCACTCCTCGCCGCCACGGCCGAAGACGAAGGAGTCGCCGCCCTTCAACCGCACCACCACCTTGCCTGCGCGGGCGTGTTCGACGAGCAGCTCGTTGATCTCCGACTGCGGAGTGAACTTGCCGCGCGGCACCTTGCCCACAGGAATGCGCTCGCAGTCGTCGCGGCACTCGTCGAGCGCAGCCAGCGGCGCGAGACGGTCGTAGAGCACGACGTCAGCGGCACGCAGCGCGCGCAGCCCGCCGACGGTGAGCAGATCGAGGTCTCCAGGGCCGCCGCCCACGAGCGTGACCGTTCCAGGTGCGAATTCCATTAGATGTTCCTTTCGTGGCAGGCTGCGATGAATCGCTGGGCCAAGGCCGGATGCCCTGCCCAATGCACGTGGAGATAGCTGGCGTGTACCGAACTGGTGGCGACGCCGTCGCGATGCAGGCCGGGGAAGTCCCAGCCTGTTGGCGACTCAATCTGCGCGGCAGTGCGGTGGTGTTCGTGCCCCACCACCTGGGTGCCGGCGGCAGCGAGGGGAGAATCGACGAGGGCCACCGCGTCGCGATACCCCATCTGCAGGCGCTTACCCATCGCCGCCCGCAGCGGCAGCGCTCCCGCCATGGGCACACCGTCGAGGGATTCGCCCAGGTAGAGCATGCCTGCGCACTCCGCGACGGTGGGCACCCCGTCGGCCACGGCGCGGCGCACGTCGTCGAGCAGCGAATGGTTGGAGGCGAGCTCCGTCGCGTGCATCTCGGGGAAACCCCCGCCCAGGTAGAGCCCTGCGGTGCCCTCGGGCAGGTGCGGGGACGACGTCGGATCAAACTCTTCGACGATGCACCCGCCGGCTTCCAGCAACTCCACCGTTTCGGCGTACCGGAACGTGAACGCCCGCCCGCCCGCGACTGCGACGACGGGCCTGCGCGCGCTGGGGGCGTGCACCACGTCAGTGGGATCCCATGCCTTGTGAGGAAGGGGTGGTGCGGTGCGGGCGAGGCTGAGCAGGGCGTCGAGATCGATGTGGGCCTCGATGAGATTGAAGAGCCCGTCGAGCCGCTCGGCGGCGTCGGGTCGCTCGGCTGCGGGCACCAACCCGAGATGTCGCGACGGGGCCTCGACGGACTCGTCCTTGGGTAGGAAACCCAACACCGGCACGTCGACGCTGCCCATGGCATCACAGATCTCAGAGCGTTGCCGTGGTGAAGACACCTTGTTGAAGATCACTCCCGCCACGCGTACTCGCGGATCAAACGCGGCCAGGCCCGCCACCGTCGCGGCGATGGTGCGCGACGTGCGCGACGCGTCTGCACACAGCACGACGGGGGTGTCGGTGAGCTGGGCGACGTGCGCGGCAGAGCCCTCGCCGTGACGCCCGACCCGGCCGTCGAACAGCCCCATCACGCCCTCGATGACGGCCACGTCCGCAGGCGCGGGGACGGTGGCGCCGCGCAGCAGCAGCTGGGGGACGAGCTCGGGCGAGCACAGCACTGGGTCGAGGTTGCGCGATGGGCGCTTCGTGGCCAGCGCGTGGTAGCCGGGGTCGATGTAGTCGGGGCCCACCTTCGCCGGCGCCACCACCAGGCCGCGACGGTGCAGCGCACCCATGAGGCCGATGCTCAGCATCGTCTTGCCGTGTCCCGATGCCGGGGCGGCCACCAGTATCCGGGGAAGGGTCACCATTCGATGCCTGCCTGTCCGCGTTGCCCCTTATCAAAGGGGTGTTTGACCTTCACCATTTCCGTGACGAGGTCGGCCACCTCGACGATCTCGTCCGGGCAGTTGCGCCCGGTGATGATGACGTGTTGGCGGCCAGGGCGGGTACGCAGCACGTCGGCGACCTCTCTCGGATCCACCCAGCCCCAGGTCATCGGGTAGGTGAACTCGTCGAGCACCCACAGCCGGTGACGCTCGTTGCGGATGCCCTCCGCGACGTGCCGCCAGCCCTCGGCTGCGGCCTCCGCACGCTGCTCTTCGGAGTACGGGGTGCGAATCCACGACCATCCCTGACCCAGTGTTTCCCACTCGACGGCGCCTCCGCCAGCTTCAGCCAACGTCGTGAGCGCGAGGTGCTCGCCGGTGCGCCACTTGCCCGACTTCACGAACTGGAACACACCCACCGACTCACCCTGCGCCCAGGTGCGCAGCGCCACACCCATGGCCGCCGTCGTCTTGCCCTTGCCCTCGCCAGTGTGCACGAGCACGACGGGGCGGCGTCGCAGCTCGGCAGTGGTGGGCTCTCTACTCGTTGGCACCTAGCAATCCTTGCATAACCTCACCTTCGCTAGGCTCACGGGCATGGCTGGGATTTTGGTGGCAGGCACCTCCTCGGATGCTGGTAAGTCGCTCGTCGTGACGGGACTATGCCGTGCGCTGAGGCGTCGCGGTATCGACGTCGCGCCGTACAAAGCCCAGAACATGAGTAACAACTCGATGGTCTGCGCCGACGGAGCGGAGATCGGGCGGGCGCAGTACCTGCAGGCGCTGGCCGCAGAGGTGGAGCCGTCGTCGGCGATGAACCCCGTGCTGCTGAAGCCGGGCACCGACCGTCGCAGTTTTATCGTGGTGCGCGGCCAACCCGGCGGGGTGCTGGAGTCCGGGCAGTACGCCACCGGCAGGCGAGCGCTCGCGGGCGCCGCGTGGGAGGCTTACGACGAGCTCGCCGCGCACCACGAGTTCGTGGTGTGCGAGGGCGCCGGAAGCCCAGCGGAGATCAACCTCCGCGCCGGAGACTACGTGAACATGGGATTGGCGAGGCGTTTCGCTCTCCCCGTGGTGCTGGTAGGGGACATCGATCGCGGTGGCGTACTCGCGTCGATCTTCGGCACCTGGGGGCTCCTCGACGACGAAGACCGCAGCCTGCTCGCCGGGTACATCATCAACAAATTCCGCGGCGACGACACTATCCTCGCGCCCGGCCTTGCCGAGCTCACCTTGCGCACCGGGCTGCAGCACCTCGGCACGTTGCCGTGGCTGCCGGGGGTATGGCTCGATGGGGAGGACACCCTCGCCGTCGGCCGGTGGCGCGCCGAAGCATCGCGCGACGGCAGCCTGCGCGTCGCCGTCGTGCGCCTGCCGCGTATCTCGAACGCCACCGACGTTGATGCGCTCGCGCAAGAACCCGGGGTGGAAGTGCTCGTCACCACCGACCCCCGCGCGGTGCTGAGCGCAGATCTGGCGGTGTTGCCCGGCTCGCGCTCCACTCTCTCTGACCTGGCTTGGCTCCGCGCGGAAGGCATCGCTGACGCCATCGAACAACGCGCTGCGCAGGGCCTCCCGGTACTGGGCATCTGTGGCGGATTTCAGATGCTCGGCCACGCCATCCGCGACGGCGTGGAGGCCGGTGAGACGGACGATGGCCTCGGTCTGCTGCCGGTGGACACACAGTTCCACGACGAGAAAGTGCTCGCCCGCACTTCGTCGGCGTGGCGGGGACACCACGTTGATGGCTACGAGATTCACCACGGCATCTGCGCGCCGCGTCCGGGCGCGGAACCCTTCCTTGACGGCGTGCACGAGGGCTCCTGCTGGGGCACGATGATGCACGGCTCGCTCGAATCCGACGAGTTCCGCCGCGCATTCCTTGGCGAAGTGGCCGCGCGCACGGGGTCGCCCTGGGCGCCCGACCCCACTGCCCCCGGCATGGCCGGGCGGCGCGAGCAGATGATCGACACGCTCGCCGACGCCTGCGAGGAACACCTCGACATCGATGCCCTGCTGCGTGTGGGTAGACTCATTGACGACAACTGATCGTCAGTCGATCGACGCCGAAGGAATCCGGTGCAAATCCGGGAGCGGTGCCGCCACTGTAACCACGCCATGTGGAAGCCAGGAACTTCGGATCGGCTGGGTCGAACGGGCGAAGCACCCGAGGAGGCCACGTGGAATCTGCAGACATGCCTACGCTTGCTGGAGTAGGAGTAGGGCCGGGAGATCCGGCGCTCATCACGCTGCGCGCATTGCAGGTGCTCGACGCCGCCGACGCCATTCTCGTTCCCGCCACGGAGGCGCGCGAAGGCACCGTCGGTAGGGCCGAAAGTATTGTGATGGAACACCTTCCCCACAAGGCCGAACAGATTCACCGTGTGCCGTTTTCGATGGCGCAGCGCCGCGGCGTGGACGAACGCAGAACCAACGCGTGGGAGGCGTCCGCAGCCGTCGCACTCGACGCGTTCGCAGGTGGCGCCCAGCTCGTCGCACTCGCCACGGTGGGGGACCCGTCGGTGTTTTCGACGTTCTCGTACCTGTGCGACGTGGTACGCCGCCAGCGCGAGGTGAGCGTAGAAGTGGTGCCGGGGATCACGGCCATGCAGGCCATCGCCGCCCGCAGCCGCACTCCGTTGGTGGAGGGGCAAGAAATCCTCGCGCTGGTGCCCGCCACCGTAGGCGAGGAGGCGCTGCGCCAGGTGTGCGAGGTGGCTGACACCGTCACCATCTACAAGGGCGGACGCCAACTCGCCGCGCTGAAGGATGCGCTGGCCGAGCAGGGCCGGTTGGAGGGAGCCCTCATCGGCACCGACGTCGGCCTTCCTGACGAGCGCATCATCCGCCTGGCCGAGCTCGACGAGCGCAAGGCCCCCTATTTTTCGACGGTGCTCGCGCCGGCATCGCGCACGAAGACAGGAGGACGACTATGAGCGGACTACGCCTTGACCCAGCAGCTGGGCTCGTGGTGTTTGTGGGTGCGGGGCCGGGCGCCGACGACCTCATCACCCTGCGCGGCGCCCGCGTCATCGCGGAAGCGGACATCATCATCTGGGCTTCCTCCCTCGTGCACCCGGGCATCGTCGCCGGCCACAAGGAAGGCGCGGAAGTGATCGACTCCGCGTCGATTCCGTTGGAAGACCTTGTGCCGCTCTACACGCGAGCTCGCGACGAGGGGATGCTCGTCGCGCGCGTCCACACCGGCGACCCGGACATCTACGGAGCCACCCAAGAACAGCGCGACCTCTGCGCGCAGATCGGCATCGCCACCGAAACCGTGCCCGGCATCTCCGCATTCAGTGCCGCGGCCGCGCGGATGGACGCGGAAATTACCCTCCCCGAGGTGGCGCAGTCGCTCATCCTCACCCGGTTGGAGGGCGGCAGAACCCCCATGCCAGACGGCGAAACCGTGCGCTCCTTCGCGGCTCACGGCACGACGATGGCGCTCTACCTCTCCGCGGCGCGCAACAAACAGCTGCAAGAAGAGCTGCTCGCCGGCGGCTACCCCCCGGACACCCCCTGCATCATTGGCTACCGGGTCACGTGGCCCGACGAGCAGATGTGGCGCTGTGAACTCAGGGATTTATCGGCGACGATGAAGGCCAACAAGCTGTGGAAACACACCGTTGTGCTCGTGGGGCCGGCGCTGTCGACCACGCGCGCCGCGAAACGCTCCCACCTGTATCACCCAGGCTTTCGGCATGAGTATCGCCCGGCCGACAGCGAGGCGAAACAGTCCCTTCGCGCCGAGGGCGCAACCACCTACAACCTGGAGGAAGACCGTCGATGATTACTGTGTATGGACACCTTGGGGCACCCAGCGACGAGCTTCGTCGCGCCACCGCTCACGCCGATGTCGTGGTGGGCGGCACCAGGCATCTCGATGAGCTCGATGTGCCCGAGCCCAAACGCATCGTGCTCGGCGCGCTCACCCCAGCGGTGGAACGCATCCGTGAGCTGCCGGAAGACACCGACGTAGTGGTGATCGCTTCGGGCGACCCGCTGTGGTTCGGCGTGGTGCGCAAGCTTCGCGCGTTCGGGCTTCGCCCCCGCGTGGTGACGGCAGCCTCGTCGGTGGCGGAGGCCTTTGCGCGCGTCGGACTGCCCTGGGACGACGCCATCACTGTGTCCGCGCATGGCCGGCCCGTCGACGCGGCCATCACCGCCGCGCGCCGCTTCGCGAAGGTGGCGGTGATGACCGACCCGCGCGAGCCGCTCTCCGCGCTCACCGAGCCCCTCGCCGGTCTCGACCGCACCTACGTACTCGCCGAGCGCCTGGGGGAGAGCGACGAGCGCGTGCGCGTGCTCGACGGCCCCACCCTGGGAAATCTCGACGATGTCCGTCACCCGAACGTTGTGCTCGTGTTGGAGCACCATCCCGACGCGGATTGGGACGATGACGCCGTGGTGAGCGCCCAGCCCCGCCCCGCGGCGGCGCCGAGCGTCGCGCACGAGCGCGTGGGCGACGACGGCTGGGAGGGCCTGCGCATTGGCCAGGTGACGGGCTCGGATGCCGCTCGCCGCAACGCGGATCGTATCGAGCAGGCGCTGGGTGTAGAGACCGTGCGCTTCGACGGCGCCGCCACCCAGGGGCTCGTCGAGGCCTTCAACTCCTGTGACATGGTGATCTCCCACCTGGCGCTCGGTGCTACCACCCGCATCCTGGCGCCCATGCTGGCGTCGAAGAAGACCGATCCGGGCGTCGTCGTGGTCGATCAGGGCGGCCATTTCGCGGTGCCCCTGGTAGGCGGCCACGTGGGTGGCGCGAACCTTCTGGCAGAACAGGTGGCGACCGCACTCGGCGGCCAGGCGGTGGTCACCACCGCCACGGATTCACTGGGCATCCCCGCGCTCGACACGCTCGGCTGGGCGCACAGCGGCGACGTGGCTGCCGTCACCGGAGCCATGCTCGACGGGCAACCCATCCGGTTGGTGCGTGACGCGCTCTGGCCGCTGCCGCCGCTGCCCTCGAACGTGTCGGAGGAGCTACCGGAAGGCACGCAGCCGGCGGGGGAAATCGTCGTGACGGATCGCGACGAGCAGGCCTTGGAATCACCGACGGTGCCGCGCGTGGTGCTGCACCCCAAGTCGCTCGTGGTGGGTATGGGCTGCAACAAGGCGGCCCCCGACGCTGAGGTACACGGCCTGTTCGAGCAGACCCTCGCCGACGCTGGCCTCTCGCCGCACAGTGTCACCGCACTCACCAGCATCGACGTGAAAGCCCACGAAGGTGCCCTCGTCCGGCTGGCGAAGAAACTGGGCGTGCCGTTCGTCACCTACGAGGCGGCGGAGCTTCGCGATCGCGACGTGCCAACGCCGTCGACGGTGGTTGCCGACGAGGTGGGCACCCCCAGCGTCAGCGAGGCGTCCGTGCTGGCGCGTGGCGCGTCGATCGTCGTGCCGAAGCAGAAGAACACGGAAGCCACCTGCGCGATCGGGCGTCTGCCCGCGCGCGGCGAGCTGCGTGTCGTGGGACTCGGCCCTGGCTCGCGTGACCTCCTCACGCCCATGGCGCGGCGCGCCATCGAGACCGCCTCCGTAGTGGTGGGGTACATCCCGTACGTGCGTCAGATCAAGGACCTCATCTCGCCGCACGCCGAGGTGGCGGCCACGAAGATGGGCACCGAGGCGCAGCGCACCGCGCTGGCCATTGAACGCGCCAGGGCCGGGCACGCGGTGGCGTTCGTGTCGTCGGGTGACCCGTCCATCTACGCCATGGCATCGCCCACCCTGGAGACGGGCACCGAGGGCATCGACGTGCGCGTTATTCCCGGCGTCACAGCGGAGCTCGCCGCGTCGGCGTTGCTGGGCGCGCCCCTCGGGCACGACCACGTCACCATCTCGCTGTCCGATCTGCACACCTCGTGGGAAGACATCGAGCGACGGCTGGAGGCCGCCGCGGAGGGCGACTTCGTGGTGACGCTGTACAACCCGAGGTCGCGCAAACGTACCCGCCACCTGCCTCGCGCGCTCGAGATTCTGGGTGCGAAACGCCCGGCGACAACGCCCGTGATGGCGGTGTACGAGGCATACCGCAAGAAGCAGCGCATCCGATGGGGCACGTTCGAGACGTTCGACCCGGAGTGGGTGGACATGCACACCATCGTGATCGTCGGCTCATCCAGCACGAAGGTGGTTCCCACAGGCGATGGTGAAGAGGCCATCGTGACGCCGCGCGACTATCAGTGGATGGGCAAAATACAAGGAGGTAACTGCTGATGAAGATCGCTGACGTGACCGGCGACGTGCCACTCATTATCGCCGCCCATGGCAGCCGTGACGCCGACGGCGTTGAGGCCTGCCGCGCCCTGGTGGATCGGGTGCGATCCATGCTGCCTGGGCGACGCGTGACCCTCGGGTTCGTAGAACTCGCGGAACCCACCATCGCTGAGGCGGTGCGCGAAGCGCTCGACGGGCGCGAGATCACCGGCGACACCGACGCCGTCGTCGTCCCCCTCATGCTCGCCACCGGCGGGCACGTGCGGCAAGACATCCCGGAGGCCTTCGACGAGGGGCGCGGCGACGCTGATGTGCGCTACGCGAAGCCGCTGCTGCCCAGCCCGCTGCTGCTCGACGCGTTGCTGCAACGAATGCGCGAAGCGATGGACACCTGGCGTGCCAAGGACACGGTGGGGGTGCTCGTCGGGCGAGGCAACCTAGTGACCGAAGCCAACGCCGAGCACTACCGCCTCACCCGCACCGTCATGGAGGAAGGCGAGCTCGCCGACGTGGAGCCAGCCTTCGTGCAGGTGTCGCGCCCATCCATCCCCGAGGCGCTGCACAAGGCGTTGGCCGCAGGGGCGACGCAGATCGTCGTCGGGCAGCATTTCCTGTTCCCCGGCAAGCTGCGCACGTGGACCTTCGACCAAGTGCAGGCGTGGGCCGAGCAGCACCCCGAGGTGGAGGTGCGCGTCGCCGAAGTTATTGGAGACTGCGACGAGCTCGCCCAGCTCGTGGTGGATCGTTACGCGGAGCAGCTGGACGCCGAAGGCGTGGATGACGGGGCGCCCGGCTACCTATCGAGCCTCTCCCTCGCGGGCCGCGACGTTCTCGTCGTTGGCGGCGGAGCCGTGGCAGCAAGGCGCATTCCCGCGCTGCTCGCCGTCGGCGCCAAGGTGCGAGTGGTGGCACCCAACGTGGGCATCAAGGTTGGCAGGCTCGCGGCGAGCAACGCGATCGCCTGGGAGCAGCGCGCCGTTCGTGCCGACGATGTGGCCGACGCCTGGTACGTGCTGGCGGCCAGCAACGACCCTGCGGTCAACCAGATGGTGGCGGAGGAAGCCGAGCGCCGGCACACATTCTGCGTGCGGGCGGATAAATCTCTAGAAGGATCCGCCGCCACCCCGGCGACCGCGTCTGCGGGCGGGCTCACCGTCGCAGTCGTAGGCGACCGTAACCCCCGACGCTCCGTCAGCGTGCGCGACGCGCTGCTCAAAGCACTGCAGGGCTGAGCGAGGCTAACCGACGCGGGCGAGGATGTCGCCCGCTCGGTTCACCACCACAATCTCTACCTCGACGGGGGAGCCCTTGAGCACCTCGAGGGCTTCGTTGCGGGCAGATACTGCGATGAGGTGGGGCAAGTTGATGCCCTCCTCGTCGGCGAGCTGCACGGCGTGCGCGACGGTGCGCACCTCCGCGATCTGAGCCTGCAGCGCCTCACTGGCGTCGGCGCTAGCAACCAGCTGCACCAAGTGGGCGGGCTGAATTTGCGTGCGGTGAGAGTGCAAATCCAGATAACCCGCCGCCAGCTTCGATAGCTTCGCCACGCCCCCGACGATGGTGAGGCGCGGCAGGGGATGCTTACGCAGGTACTTCAGCACGGCGCCCGCGAAATCTCCCATGTCGAGCAGCTCGATGCCCGGGTACAGCTCCTCGGCCACTCGCTCCGACGTGGAGCCCGTGCAGGCCGCGGCGTGCCTAGCGCCCCTGGCGCAGGCGACATCAATGCCGCGGTGGATGGAGGCGATCCATGCCGAACAGGAATAGGGCACCACCACGCCCGTCGTGCCGAGCACGCTGAGCCCGCCCAGCACCCCGATGCGGGCATTCCACGTGCGCTCCGCGACGCGTTCGCCGTCGTCGATGCTGATGGTCACCTCGACGTCGGCGTTCACGCCATGGCGATGCGCCACGGAAGCGAGGTTGTCGGTGATGTATTGCCGGGGCATGGGGTTGATGGCCGGCTCGCCCACCTCGAGAGGCAATCCAGGCAGCGTCACGGTGCCGACGCCCGAGCCCCCTACGAAACTCACGCCTGCACCGTCCGACGTGCGCCGCACCGTGGCACGCACCACCACGCCGTGGGTGACGTCAGGGTCGTCGCCGGCATCCTTCGTGATAGCCGCCATCGCCTCGCCGTCGCTCAACCGGCTCTGGGTGAGCGCAAACGCTGGTGTGCGCCCGCCGGGCAAGGTGATCTCGACGGGGTCGGGGAAGTCGCCGGTCAGCAGAGCTTCGAAGGCCGCCGTGGCGGCCGCGCACGCACACGCGCCCGTCGTCCAGCCGGGGCGGAGCTCGGAATGCTCCAGCTGTGCGGCACGCCCGCGGGGACGCAGCGCGTCGCGCCCCTCCGCGGCCAATCGAGCCTGTTCGTCAGCGGTCATTCGTGGTTTCGGCTGCGCTGGCCATGGCGTTCACGGCAGCCACAGCCATCGCCGAGCCGCCGCGGCGGCCCAACACCGTGAGGTACTCCAGGCCAAGGGTGTCATCGACCAGCGCCTGCTTGGATTCCGCCGCACCCACAAACCCGACGGGGATGCCGACGATCGCGGCTGGGCGTGCGCCGGTGGCGTGGCACACCTCCAGCGTGCGGAAGAGCGCGGTGGGGGCGTTGCCGATCACGACGATGCCGCCGTCGAGCAGCCCATCGTGCTGCCACAAATCCACCGCGGCCGCAGTTTTCGTCGTGCCCTGCTCCTCCGCGAGCTGCACCAGGCGCGGGTCTTTGATGTGGCACACCACCTGCGCGCCTTCAGGCAGCCGTGAGCGGATGATGCCGGTGGCCACCATCGACGAGTCACACAGGATGGTCGCGCCGGACTCCAACGCAGCCAGCGTGCGCGAGGCGACGTCGGGGGTGAACGCCACCATGTCGGCGATGGCGGGATCTGCCGCAGCGTGCACCATTCGCACGACGGCGGGTTCCACGTCGGCGGGGAAACGTTCGAGGTTCGCCTCTTCACGGATGATCTCGAATGAGCGCCGGTAGATGTCGGAACCGAGCTTCAGATAGTCGTACTGCACACCGTAACCGTAGCGTGTGAACCGTTAGGGCGGGATACCGGCTGTCTGCGAATTGCCGTGGTATAGGCTTAGCCTCACTACTGAATCTCTGGTGAATTTGCGAGGAAGCTGGTGAAGCCAGCACGGTCGCGCCACTGTGATCGCCCCATCGGGGCGTTAGTCAGGAACTCGCCACCAGACCTAATTCGGGACGCGTAATCCCGAGGAAAGGATCGTGCACGATGCACATCGCAGAGGGCTACCTGCCGGTGGCCCACGCCGTCGGATGGAGTGTGGCAGCGGCGCCCTTCATCATCCATGGAGCTACGGCAGTCATCAAAGAAACCCGCAAGAACCCCGAAAACAAACTGCTCTTGGCCGCCGCCGCAGGATTCACCTTCGTGCTGTCGGCCATCAAGCTGCCCAGCGTATCGGGTAGCTCGTCGCACCCGACGGGCACAGGTCTAGGTGCGGTGCTGTTTAAACCGCCCGTGATGGCCTTCCTCGGCGCCATCGTCCTACTCTTCCAGGCCCTGCTCCTCGCCCACGGCGGCCTCACCACGCTCGGCGCGAACGTCTTCTCGATGGCCGTCGTCGGCCCCTGGGTTGGCTACGGGGCGTGGGTGCTCGTGCGGAAGCTGGGCGGGTCGAAGGACATCGGCATCTTCTTCGCCATGGCCCTCGCAGACCTCAGCACCTACTGCGTGACGTCGCTGCAGCTGGCGCTCGCCTACCCCGACCCGACGAGCGGGCTCGGCGGTGCTGCCGCGAAGTTCCTCAGCGTGTTCGCCATCACCCAGATCCCGCTCGCCATCATGGAGGGCCTCCTGGGCGTGATCGTGTTGCGCTTCCTGACGCGCGTCGCCACATCTGACCTCGTCCGTCTCCACGTACTGCGTGCCGAACCGAAGGAGCCCGTCCATGTCTGAGCGTCGTTTCCCTTGGGTGAGTGTGATCTGCGCGTTGGGCATCGTTGTGCTCTTCGCGGTGTCGTTCAGCCTCGGCGGCAAGACTGTGCAGGAGGGCGAGGAAGGCTTCGTCGGCACGGACTCCGTCGTGGTGGACATCATGGACGAACAAGGCGCTAAGCCCTGGTTCCAACCCATCTTCGAGCCTGGCTCCGGCGAGTTGGAGTCGGGGCTGTTCGCGCTCCAGGCAGCGGTGGGTGCGGGCATCGTCGGGTTTGCGTTCGGCAACCTGCGCGGACGCAAAGCGGCTCGCGACGAAGATGGCGCCGTCGGCGAGCCACGCACGATAGACGCCGACTGACCGTGGCCACACTGGCGCTCGATGACGCCGCTTGGGCAAGCCCCTGGCGGCGTCATCGCGTAGGTGAGAAGGTGTTGTGGAGCGGGGCCCTCGTCGTGACCGCGCTCGCGGTGCCTTCAATCTGGGCCACCGTCGCAGCAGGGGTGGTGGCGCTCGCGCTCATCCTAGGGCCGGCGCGCATCCCCGCATCCATGGTGGTGACCGCGATGGCGGTGCCCTTCGGTTTCATCTGTGTGGGAGCCATCTCCGTGCTGTGCTCGGTAGGGCGAGACCCTGTCGATGCCTACTGGAGCCTAGGGCTGCTCTCCGTCGGCCCCGAATCGGTCAGCATGGCGTGGCGACTATTCCTGCACGCCATATGCGGCACCCTTGCGGTGATGCTGCTAGCGCTCACCACGCCGATGTCCGACCTGCTCAACTGGATGGAGCGTCACAAGGTTCCAGGCCCCCTGGTGGACATCGCCTCGCTTACGTACCGAATGCTGTTCATCCTGCTCGACACCGCCACGTCGCTGCTCGACGCCCAGCATCGACGCTGCGGACGCGTGACGTTGCACAGCGCCGGCGCAGTGACCGGCACCTTGCTGCTGCGCGCGTGGGATCGTGCCCAGCGGCTGGAGCAGGGCCTCACCGCACGAGGCATGGAGGAAGGGCTGCGCACCACGGCGCTGCCAAGGCAACGCAATTGGGCGATGCTGGGCGGATGCGCGCTGACCGTCGCCGGCATCTGGATACTGGGAGTGTGGTTGCCGTGGCGATGAAACTCGAGGCACGCGGGCTCACGCTGGATCATGGCGGCCCGACGGTGCTCTCCGCGGTTGATCTCTCCGTCGAGGCAGGAAGCCGGACGCTGCTCATCGGCGCCAACGGCTCGGGCAAGACCACCTTGCTGCGCGCGTTGTGCGGCAGCCTGCGCCCCGCTGCGGGAGACATCTTCGTCGACGGCGAACTGCTACAGCACAACCGTACTGCACTGCGACGGCACCGCCAGCGCGTTCAGCTCGTGCTGCAAGACCCCGACGAGCAACTGTTCAGCGCCGACGTGCGCCAAGACGTCTCGTTTGGGCCAACCAACCTGAACATGGAGACCGATGCCGTGCTGCAGCGCGTCGACGAGACCCTCGAATTGCTATCCATCACCCACCTCGCGGATCGGCCCTGCCACCAGCTCAGCTACGGCGAACGCAAACGCGTCGCGCTCGCCGGCGCCGTGGCCATGCGGCCCGATGTGCTGCTGCTCGACGAGCCCACCGCCGGCCTTGACCCGGCAGGCGTGGAAGAGATGCTGGACATCTTGCAGCGCCTGCAGGCGCTGGGTACGACGCTCGTCATGTCCACCCACGACCTCAACCTGGCCCTGCGCATAGCCACGCAGGTTGCCGTGGTGGCCGGTGGAAAGCTCACGGTGGGGGAGCCCGTCGGTGTGCTGAACGACGTCGACCTGCTCGCCTCGGCGCGGCTCACGAGGCCGTGGCCGCTCGAACTCGCGAGCCAGCTGGGGCTCGATGCGCGCCCGCGAACCCTCGACGAGATGGTGCGGTGCCTGAGATGAATCAGCGTTGCCAGGCCCACTGCGTGATGGTGCGCAGCGGCTTCCAGCCACGGAACGAGCCGATGGTGTCGCCCACCTCCACCGCGATGCGCATGAGCTCCCCGCCGTGGGTGGCCTGCGCAGCAGCAAGCAGGAGTTCTGCCTCGACGGTGACCCCATGCGCCACCAGCCTGCCCCCCGCTTTCAGCCGATCCACGCACTGGGTGAGCACACCGTCGCTCAATCCGCCGCCGATGAACACCGCATCCGGCTGGGGGAGTCCCGCCAGGGCGTCTTGCGCGTCGGCGGCCACCAGCTCGCCTCTATCGGCCACCTTGAAACGGTGCAGATTCTCGCGCGCGTTCGCCAGGCGCTCGGGGCGGCGTTCGACGCCGATACCTGTGGTGTCAGGCAGCGCCCGAAGCCATTCGACGAGCACGCTGCCCGCACCGACGCCGACGTCCCACAGTCGCTCCTTCGGTGACGGGCGCAAGTGCGCGAGCGCGGCGGCCCTGGCCACGCGCTTGGTGATGAGGCCATCGTGGGCGAACGCGTCGTCGGGCAGACCGGGAACGGGAGAGAAAGCGTGAGTCATCGCGGGTATTGTGCCACGGATTCCGGTTGGCCGGATTTACTGCACCACGGCGACGCTGACCTGGGAGAAGGTCTGGAAGACTTCGCCGTGAACGTGCGGGCTGCCACGCCGCCGACGTTTGTGCAAGAGGCACTCATGCGCGCGGTCTCGACGTGGGCTGCGTATCCCGACCCCGCGCCGGCGATTGCTGCGATCGCCGGCAGGTGGGGAGTGCCGCAGGAGATGGTGCTGCCTACCAGCGGAGCAGCGGAGGCGTTCACCCTCGTGGCGCGCGCGTTGCGGCCCCGCAAGGCAGTGGTGGTGCACCCGCAGTTCACGGAGCCGGAAGCGGCCTTGCTGCGGGCCGGGCATCACGTGTCGCGTGTGTTGCTCGATCGCCCCTTCACGCTGAATCCGGGTGACGTGCCCGACGACGCCGATGTCGTCGTCGTGGGTAACCCCACTAATCCCACCGGGGTGTTGCACCCGGCGGACGTGCTTCGACGGTTGGCCCGCCCTGGGCGGGTGGTGCTCGTCGACGAAGCCTTCCTCGACGAAGTGGGCGACGACCATTCCCTCATCGCGCCCACGATGCCTGGGCTCCTGGTGACGCGCTCCCTCACGAAGGCGTTCTCGATCGCCGGTGTGCGGGCGGGCTATGCGGTGGGGAACCCGGATCTGATCGCGAGGCTTCGCAGTGAGCAAACGCCGTGGTCGGTCTCCTCGCCCGCCATCACGCTGATGCAGGCGTGCATGTCCGACGAAGCGCTCGCCTTCGTGCGTGCCGAGGCAGCATCGATTCCGGCGGCGCGGAACGACCTGGTGCGGCGTCTCGAAACGCTCGGGCTGTGGGTGGCGCCGTCGCAGAGCCCATTCGTGCTGGTGGACACCTCGTCGATGGGGGCTGGATCGCTGCGCGAGCCGCTCGCCAAGCAGGGGTTTGCGGTTCGTCGATGCGAAACGTTTCCGGGGCTTGGGCCTAGTTGGCTTCGGTTGGCCGTGCGCACCCCACGAGCCCACGAGCGCCTCGCTGCCGCGTTCGCTGCGGTGCAGGCGGAAGGAGATCAGCCATGAAGTGGCGTGCGTTGGGCTTGGCGCTGGGGCTCGTGGCGGATCGTGTGTTCGGCGACCCCGCGCGGCATCACCCCGTCGCGTGGTTCGGCGCGGTGGCCAGTCGAGTCGAGGAGCACACCTACGCCGACGACGTGGACGCCGGCGGGATGCACGTCGCGGCACTGCTCGCCCCGCTCGCGGTGGGTGGTGCCGTCGTGGAATGTGCCGGGCGCCGCTGGCCGTGGGTGCGGGTGGTTGCCACCGCCTGCACAACCTGGGCCGTCGTCGGCGCCACCAGCCTGGCCAAGGAAGGACGCATCATGGCCGACGCCCTCGACGCCGACGATCTGCCTCGCGCCCGCGAGCGACTGGGGCATCTGTGCGGCAGAGATGCCGACGCGCTCGACGCGCCGGAGCTCGCTCGAGCCACCATCGAATCGATGGCAGAGAACACGGCCGACGCCGCCGTCGCGTCGATCTTCTGGGGTGCGACGCTGGGCGTGCCAGGCATGCTGGTGCACCGCGCGGTGAATACCCTCGACGCCATGATCGGGCATCGCAACGCCCGTTACGAACGGTTCGGGAAAGTGGCTGCGTGCCTCGACGATGTGCTCGATCTGCTGCCCGCCAGGGCCACCGGCGTGCTATTTGCGGGGCTCGCGCCTGCCGTGGGTGGCGATGCACGTCGAGCGTGGCGAGTGTTGCGACGCGACCATGCCAAGCACCCGAGCCCGAACGGGGGCTGGTGTGAATCAGCGATGGCGGGCGCGCTGGGCGTGCAACTTGGCGGTCGCAACATTTACTACGGGGGGCGGGTCGAGGAGCGAGGGCTGCTTGGTGATGGTCCGCGCCCCGACGCACATGCCGTGCGTCGATCGACGAGGCTCGTCTCACTCGCGACGTTTGTGGCAGGGGGTATCGCGTGCGCGGTCCTGGGCGCCAGGAGTGCTCGTTGACCCTCCACATCGGCCATGAGCTACGCTTTCTACCCAGAATCTTCGTGCGACATTGCGCGGATTTTGACCGATTGGCCTCCCTGTTCTAGGGTAGGTAGCTGTTGCGCATCCTGCGGGCTGGCTCACGTGCCCTGGGACGCAATCCCAAGGCAAGAAGTACACAAACTGGAAGTTGGTCTGCGTCCGTGACTACGTACACCCCCAAGCCAGGCGAAATCGCCAGGAACTGGTATGTGATTGATGCCGAGGATGTTGTCCTCGGACGTCTCGCGGTAACTGCCGCAACGTTGCTGCGTGGCAAGCACAAGGCCACTTTCGCCCCGCACGTCGACGGCGGCGACTTCGTGATTGTCGTCAATGCGTCGAAGATCGCGCTCACCGGCGACAAGGCTCAGAAGTCGATGCGCTACTCTCACTCCGGCCGTCCGGGCGGATTGAAGCAGTCCTCCATCGGCGAGCTGCTGGAGAAGAACCCGCGCAAGGCTGTCGAGCGCGCGGTTTGGGGCATGCTGCCGAAGAACAAGCTGTCGCGTCAGCTCATCGGCAAGCTCAAGGTGTACGCCGGCCCTGAGCACCCCCATGCTGCGCAGAAGCCGCAGCCGTACGAGATCACCCAGATCGCCCAGTAACGAGAGCGCAGAGACATATATATGAGCACTGAAGTTGTCGAGGAGACCGTGAGCGAAGAGATCACGCCGTTCACCGATGAAGAGAATCGCGAGATCGCCTACCGCTCCGATTCCAACCCGGCCGCCGCTGAAGGCGCCCAGTCTCGGCCCGCCGTCGTGGCCCCTGGTCAGGCCGTCGGCCGTCGTAAGCAGGCTATCGCCCGCGTCCGAATCATCCCCGGTTCCGGTTCGTGGTCCATCAACGGCCGCACTCTGGAAGACTACTTCCCCAACAAGCTGCATCAGCAGGCCATCAACGAGCCCTTCGTCGTCGCCGGCCTCGTCGGCTCCTACGACGTCGTAGCCCGCATCGTGGGTGGCGGCCCGTCAGGTCAGGCCGGTGCGCTGCGCCTGGCTATCGCCCGCGCGCTGAACGCCGTCGACGCTGAGGCTTCGCGCCCCGCACTCAAGAAGGCCGGGCTGCTCACCCGCGACGCCCGCGTGCCCGAGCGCAAGAAGGCTGGTCTCAAGAAGGCCCGCAAGGCGCCTCAGTACAGCAAGCGCTGATCAACGCTCATTCGATGTGGGGCAGGTCCGGCAAGGGCCTGCCCCACAGTTGTTTTCGGCGACGGTCGTGCCTCGAGGCGCGGGTATCGCCAGAGAAACTGCAAAACTCGCCATTAGTGGTAAGGCTCACGCTCAGCTCCCGCGTGAGGGCATCCACTGATGGTGAGTTTTGCAGTTTTGGCCGTCGACACCGCTGCGGTTTCAGGGTGGGTGACGGGCGGCTCCTCGCCAAGAACGCGGTATCGCGAGTACTGTTGCGTTTTATGGCACGTCTTTTTGGAACCGACGGCGCTCGCGGCACCGCCAACGTCGAGCTCACTGCGGAATTGGCGCTCGACCTTTCCGTCGCCGCTGCGCACATCTTGGGTGAAGCCGGAGCGCTTCGCAGCACAAAACCTTTCGCCGTGGTAGGGCGCGACCCGCGTGCCAGCGGCGAGTTCCTCGAAGCCGCGGTTGTGGCCGGGCTGGCCTCGGCGGGCATCGACGTGGTGCTCGTCGACGTACTACCGACGCCAGGCGTCGCGTTCCTGGTAGACGAAATCAATGCTGACTTAGGTGTGATGATCTCCGCTTCACACAACGCGATGCCTGACAACGGCATCAAGTTCTTCTCCCGTGGTGGTGTGAAGCTTGCCGACGACCTCGAGGACGCTATCGAATCGCACATGGGTGAGGAATGGACGCGCCCCACGGGCGCGGCGGTTGGCCGGGTTCGCTCCGATGTCAGCCTCCACCAGAAGTACGTCGATCACCTGACCAACTCGCTCGGTGACACCTCGCTGGAGGGGCTCACCGTCGTAATCGATACGGCCAACGGCGCGGCCTCGACCACCGCGATCGAAGCGTTCCAGGCCAAGGGCGCGCAGGTCATCCCGATGCACAACCACCCAGACGGCATCAACATCAACGACAAGTGTGGCTCCACCCATATGGAGTCGCTCATGGCGCGCGTCACGGA
This sequence comes from uncultured Tessaracoccus sp., assembly GCF_947286155.1. GTDB lineage: Bacteria > Actinomycetota > Actinomycetes > Propionibacteriales > Propionibacteriaceae > Arachnia. The sequence continues at coordinate 11,132 of NZ_CAMYPD010000020.1, read as the reverse complement.
AGTGGGAGCCGACCTCGGCATCGCCCTCGATGGGGACGCCGACCGCTGCCTCGCTGTCGATGCCGATGGCAACCTCGTCAACGGTGACCAAATTTTGGCGATCCTCGCGGTTGCCATGAAGGAAGAGCACCGCCTCATCTCGGACACGCTCGTCGCCACCGTGATGAGCAACCTCGGCTTGGTGAAGGCCATGCGTGAGCACGGCATCCGCGTCGACCAGACCAAGGTGGGCGACCGCTACGTCCTCGAATCGATGAACGCCAACGGCTTCGCGCTCGGCGGTGAGCAGTCCGGGCACGTCATCATCAACGAGTTTGCGAACACCGGCGACGGCACCCTCACCGGCCTGCACCTGGCGGCTCGGATGGTGAAGACGGGCAAGCCGCTTGCTGAACTCGCCAAGGTTATGACGGTGTTCCCGCAGGCGCTCATCAATGTCCGGGGCGTCGACAAGCTGCGCGCAGGCGTCGATAACGATGTCAACCGCGCCGTCGCAGACGCCTCCATGCAACTGGGCGACACCGGCCGTGTGTTGCTGCGGCCGTCAGGCACGGAGCCGGTGGTGCGCGTCATGGTAGAAGCGCCCACGCAGGAAGAGGCCGACTCCATCGCGGAGTCGCTCGCCGACGTCGTCCGCGAACGACTCACGCTCTAACGCCCACGAGAGCCACACACCAACACAATCCAACAGGGAAGAGGAATCAACTGATGCAAGCCGAACCAGCGGTACAGCGCGCACTCCTGCGCCTGGCCGAACTCGACTCCGACATCGCTCGCGTGACGCATCTCGCGAAGTCGCTGCCGCAGCATCAGGCAATCGCCTCGCTGATGGAACAGCGTCGGGAACTCTCCGACGAGTTCACCGCAGCCACCACCAACGCCGACGACCTGGATGTTGCCGCGCGTCGTGCGGAATCCGATCTGGTGCCGGTGCGGGCCCGGCTCGAGCGTGACCAGCAGCGCCTCGACGACGGCAGCGTCACCGATGCGAAGGCCGTGCAGGGGCTCGTCGCCGAGATCGAACACCTCACCGGGCGCATCGCGACGTTGGAAGACGAGCAGCTGGAAGCGATGACCCGGGCCGAGGAAGCCGCGAAGCACCGCGACCAGCTTGCCCAGAAGAAGGAAGCCGTCGAGCAGGAGTTGCGCGACGAGGTCACCGCCAGGGATACGGCCGTGGCGGAACTCAAAGCGGAGGCGGTCGGTGTGACGCAGTCTCGTAAGGAGCTCGCATCGAAGCTGCAGGGCCCGTTGCTCGATCTTTACGAGAAGATTCGCGCGGCGTCGGGTTCGGGCGCCGGGGCCCTCACCGGCGGGCGATGCGGGGGCTGCCAGTTGCAGCTGAACGTGTCGGACCTCAACGACATCCAGCAGGCGCCCGCCAACGCGGTGCTGCGCTGCCCGGAATGCGACCGCATCCTGGTGCGCACCAAGGAGCAGTGAACCTGCCATGCGCCACCATCGCCTCAACGAAGTGCCGGAGAAGGCGCGCTCCGCGATAGCGAAGCTACAGCGCAAGCTGGAGTTGCCGCTCGAGTTCCCGAAGGCGGTGCTCGACCAGGCAGAGCAGCTGCGCCAACACCCACCTGCGTGCGAGGAACACGTCGACAGGACCGACATCGAGTTCGTCACGATTGATCCGGCATCGTCGATGGACCTCGATCAGGCGATGCACATCGCACGGGAGGACGACGGCTTCGTCGTGCACTACGCGATCGCTGACGTGGGGCACTGGGTGGAGCCGGGCTCGCCGATCGACGTCGAGGCACATCGTCGCGGGCAGACCCTCTATGCACCGGGGGCCCGTGTTCCGCTGCATCCGCCGGCGCTGTCGGAGGACGCGGCGTCGCTCTTGGCGGACGACCGGCCTCGTCCGGCGGTGTTGTGGAGCCACCATCTCGACGGTGAGGGCCGGGTGCGGGAGGCTACCGTCGAGCGCGCGCTGGTGCGCAACCGAGCGAAGCTCAACTACGACCAGGTACAGGCCGACGTCGACGCCGACCGCGCGCATCCGAGCGTCGCGCTGCTGCCCGAGGTGGGCAGGCTGCGCCAGAAGCTGGAGCAGGAGCGGGGCGGCATCTCCCTCAACCTGCCGGAGCAAGAGATCGTCGAGATTGAGGACGCCTGGAGCCTCACGTTTCGCACGCTGCACCCCGTCGAGGATTGGAACGCGCAGATCTCGCTGCTGACGGGGTTTGTGGCCGCTCAGATGCAGATCGACGGCGGCACCGGCGTGTTGCGCACCCTCCCCGCAGCCGAGCCAGAATCCGTCCGACGGCTGAAGCGTGCGGCGGCCACTATCGGCGTGCCATGGGATGACGCGGAAACGTACCCTGACTTCGTGCGACGCCTCGATCCGAACGATCCCCAGCAACTGGCTGTGCTGATGAAGTGCACCGTGTTGTTCCGCGGCGCCGACTACCGCACGTTCACAGGTGGCGCGCCCGACGGCGACCTCGCTCAGGCTGCGCTCGGCGCCCCCTACACACACACGACGGCACCCCTGCGTCGACTGGTCGACCGCTACGTGCTGGAAATCTGTCTCGCCCATGCCCAAGGCCAAGACATTCCGCAGTGGGCGCTGGATGGGCTCGACGATCTCCCTGAGCTAATGCGTGAGTCGGGCAGGCGTGCGCGGGCGTACGAGCGCGGCGTGATGGACATCGCGGAAGCGCTGGTGCTCGTGGGCTGCGAGGGGCAGATGATGGAGGGGGTTCTCGTCGACGTGAATCCCAAGAATAAGCGTGGCGTCGTGCAGATTTTCGAGTCGGCGGTGGAACTAGCCGTGACGGCCAAACCGAGCGACGTCGGCGAGGTGATTCGCGTGCGGATCGACCGCGTCGATGTGGAGCAGGGGAACGTGAAACTGACTCGGGTGAACTAATCACTGCACGCGAGCGAACGCCTCGACCTGCTCAATCTTGCCGACGACCTGGATGAGGTCACCTTCGTTGACGATGGTGTCGCTCACGATGGGCATCCAGCCCAGCGACGGCGACTTCACGGCCACGGGCTTCACCTTGTATTTCCGCCAGCAGAGCGCTTCGTCGATGGCGCCGCCCGCAAGAGCTGCCGGTACCTCGGTGCGAACGAGGGCGAAGTCGGTGCCGATCTCGATGAAGTCGAGCAGCGCGCCGCGGACGCGGTGGGCGATGCGTCTGCCCATCTCCGTTTCCGGGTAGACGACGTGGTGGGCGCCCAGCTGGCTGAGAATGCGGCCATGGGGGATGCTCGTCGCCTTCGCCCACACGTCGGGCACACCCATGTCGAGCAGCAGCGAGCAGGTGAGGATGCTGGCCTCGAGCTTCGACCCGATGGAGACCACGACCTTGTCGAACTCGGCGAGGGAGAGTTCCTGGAGGGCGACCTCGTCGGTGGTATCTGCCTGGACCACATTGGTGAGCTGGCCGTTGAAGCGCTGGACGACCTCTTCGTCGGCATCGATGCCGAACACCTCCGCGCCGATGCCCATGAGCTCCAGGGCTACTGACGCGCCGAAACGCCCGAGGCCGATGACGGCGACGGAGTCTGCGCGCTTGTCGTGGACGGAGCGCCTAGAGAGTCTGTTAACCAATGATCGGCCTTTCCTTGGGAAGCTGATAGTGCCGCTTCGTGGTGGGTGCTGCGAGTGCCGTGGCGACGGTGATGGGGCCGAGCCGCCCCACGATCATAAGGGCGATGAGGACCAGCTGGCATGCGGGGTTGAGCTGCGCAGTGATCCCCGTCGACAGCCCGACGGTGCCGAACGCGGAGATGGCTTCGAACAGTGATTGGTCGAGCGAGAACGGCGAGAGCACGAGGAGCGCGAGCGTCGCTAATCCGACGACGGCGGAGGCGAGCAACGCGACGGTGATCGCCTGCCGGTGCAGCGAGCGGGACAGGCGACGGCCGAAGATGTTGACGGCGCTGTCACCCCGGATTTCTGCCCAAGCGATGAACAGCAAGACGAAGAACGTCGTGATCTTGATACCGCCTGCGGTGCCCGCTGGGCCGCCGCCGATGAACATCAGCATGTCCATGCCGAACAGCGTCGAATCGTGGAGTGAGCCGATGTCGACGGAGTTGAAGCCGGCGGTGCGGGTCTGGACGGCTTGGAACGCCCCGGCGAGGATGCGGGAGTGCCAGGGGAGTTCGCCCAGCGTCTTTGGGTTGTTCCACTCGAGCACGATGACGTAGAGCGACGAGAGCACGAGTAGCACCGCGGTGCCGAACAACACCATGCGGGTGTGCATGGTCCACCGGTGTGGATGCCGGTACGCCCTGGCGAGTTGGTGCAGCACGGGGAACCCGAGCCCGCCGACGATGATGGCGCCCATGATGGGAAGGCAGATGCCCCAGTCGCCGACGAAGGGCGTCATGTTGCCGGGGAACAGCGAGAACCCGGCGTTGTTGAACGACGACACCGCGTGGAAGAGCCCGTACCAGATGGAATCGCCGACGGAGTACCCCAGCGTGAGCAGTCGGATGATGAGCAGTGCCATGACGATGCCCTCGATCACGAGGCCGGTGACGAGAACCCGTCGCAGTAGTGGGCGAAGCCCGCCGACGGAACCGTGCGCTTCGGTCGCCGCCGTGATGCGGCTGCCCAGCGAGACTTTCCCCATCACGCGCAGGCTCAGCAGCGTCGCGAAGCTCATGACGCCGAAGCCGCCGATTTGGATGAGGACCATGATGACGACGTGCCCGAATGGGGTCCAGTACGTGGGCACGTCGACGTCGGACAGCCCCGTGACGCACAGCGCCGACGTGGCTGTGAACAGCGCCGGTAGGAGAGGGATGCCGCCGGGGGACTGGGTGGAGATGGGGAGCATCAACAGCCCGGTGCCAAGGATGAGCGCCAGTAAGAAACCGAACAGGATGGTGCGCGTCGGACGCGAGCCCCTGAAGGGAAGAGCCACGAATGATGAGTGTACGCCGTTGTGGGTGCGACGCTGCTATGCGGCGTCGATAGAATGGTCTGTTGGACGAGTCGGCCGGGTGATCGCGGCCCTGATACAGGGCTGAGGAAAGTCCGGGCTCCGTAGAGCAAGGTGGTGGGTAACGCCCACCCGGGGTGACCCGCGGGATAGTGCCACAGAAAACAGACCGCCCGGCAACGGGTAAGGGTGAAACGGAGGTGTAAGAGACCCCCAGCGTCCCAGGTGACTGGGGCGGCTTGGTAAACCCCACCTGGAGCAAGACCAAGAAGGCCGGTTCCACCGGCTGCGGACACCGCCAGAGCGCTGCTCGCGCGAGGTGCCCGGGTAGGTTGCATGAGCGACGCGGCAACGCGCCGCCTCAGATAGATGATCACCGACAACAGGACCCGGCTTACAGGCCGGCTCGTCCCCTCCTCGTCGTGGTATCACCCTTGGTGGACGGTGTTTTGCGTTGTCAGACCGCCTTTCGGGGACTGTTAGGGATTGTGTGGAAACGTACGGAAATGTACGAGAACGTAGCGCAAAACGAGGGAGCTCGTGGTCTCGTAGCGCACACGCAGCGCACGCGGTCGGGTGGGCTTCGGGTGCAGCGTCTCTAAGAGCTGTACAGGCCGACTCGTCACCTCCTCGTCGTGGCGGTTGGGCGCTGCTCATTCCGCTGGTTGAGTAGCGAGCGAAGCTCGCGTATCGAAACCACACCCGCCTAGGTGGCAGATTCCCGTCCATGTTTGGGCGCATTTCTGCCACTGAAGCTCATCTGGGGTTATCTCGACTCGCTGCCTTCGGCAGCGGCTCAATCATCGGGGGGTGTCCCTATGTTGTTTGTCAAGCTGCGAGGGTGACGGGTTTGGGGTTGGGCGAGGGTGTTGGTGGTTGGTAAGGGGTGCCGTCTCGGAGCATGGCGTAGATGACGTTGCATCGTCGGCGGGCGAGGCAGATGATGGCGGCGTTGTGGCGTTTCCCTTCGGCACGTTTGCGTTGGTAGTAGGTCTTGGATGCGGGGTCGCGGGTGGAGGCGATCCAGGCGGAGTAGAAGAGGGCGTTCTTGAGGCGTTTGTTGCCTGCTCTGGATGGGTATTCACCGCGGATGGAGGAGCCGGAGCGTCTGGTGATAGGGGCGATGCCGGCGTAGGCGGCGAGATGGCTGGCGGTGGCGAAGCTGGAGCCGTCGCCGATGGCGAGGAGGATCTGTGCGGCGGTCTTGATGCCGATGGTGGGCATGCTCATCAAGACCTTGGAGAGAGGGAAGTCGGCGAGCATGGCTTCGACTTCTTGTGCGACGGTGGCGCGTTGGGTCTTGAGCTCGACGACTTGCGCGGCGATGCGGGGGATGATGCTCTCGACGGCGCGGGTGGCGGGGACGGTCACGGTTTGTTCCTCGAGTGCGGTGAAGATGCGGTCGATGAGCTGGCCTGGATTCCGGTAGCGGTGGGTCCGGGCGTAGCGCAGGACGCGGGTCTTCCCGGCCGTGGCGAGACCGGTGGGGCCGGCGTATTTGATCAACAGGTTCAGCGCGAGTTCGCTGCTGAGGGTGGTGCCGGTGAAGACCCGTTCGAGGGCGGGGTGGATCTGTGTGAGCAGCGAACGGAGCCGGTTCAGCGCGCGGGTGCATTCGTGGGCGAGGTCTTCGTCGAAGCCGGAGAGGACTTTCAACGCGGACAGAGTTTCGCTGTTCTGATCGACCTGCCGGAGTGTGTGGGGCATGGTACGGGCGGTGTCAGCGATGATGAATGCGTCTTTGGCGTCGGTCTTTGCCCGGACGGGATAGAGGTCGGCGGCTTTGCGCATGGCCAGACCGGGCAGGTAGGCGACCTCGCAGCCAGCGTCACGGGCGACTGCGACCGGGAGCGCGCCGATTGTGTTGGGTTGATCGACCACCAGCAGTACTCGGCCGTGGTCGAGTAGCGTGGTGAACAGTGCGCGGAGTTTGGCCTCGTCTTGTGGGAGGGGTTTGTCGAAGATCTTCTTCCCGGTGGGATCGAGCGCGCAGGCGTGGTGCTCGGTCTTGCCGACGTCCAGGCCAATGGTGATTGCAAATGGTGTCTTCCATGGTGGCTCTCCTCAATGAGAGTTTCTGGCTGGTCGCAGTCGTGACACCCACTGCCGGCACCCACGTTACGGTGAGACCTCAGCAATGCTGGGCCGTGTCCCTATCAGCGGTCAACGAGTGTCTCTCGGTCGGGTGGCAACACCCCCCGGACCATCAATGGCAGGGCGAGACAGCCATGCCCGACCGAGCGACCAGATCCCCGACGTTCGAGGACTCTTCCAAGGTAACGGGTGTGCGTCGGCTAAAGGATTGGGTGCCCAGCCTTGGCGGTTGAGTAGCGGGCGTAGCTCGCGTATCGAAACCGGATTTGCTGGGCTCGGCCCCTCTTGCCATCAGTCGTGGGCTTTTAGGGGAGGGGAGAGCTGGGAGCGTAGACCCGAACCGAGTGCCTTGTTTCGGGCGATACGGCCAAGATTGCCGTGAACGTATGGGAACCCGCCTGGCGAACCACCTAGAGCTATGCCTTGCCTAAGTTGGATTGTGTGAGGCACAATGGATGTGTGGAGTTGAGGTTCACACAGGCGGCTCGCAAGCACCGAGTCGGCAAAGCCCACGTCCGCCACGTCGTGGCCACAACCGAGCCCACACCGACCACCACCAAACGCGGTGACGCGGGATGGCTCTACATCGGAGTCGACGACCGAGAATGCGAACTCGAAATCATCGCCGTCGAAATACCCGAAGGCCTCCTCGTCATCCACGCCATGCCTACGGCGCTGAGAGGATACTGACATGCGTGAAGCACCCAAGGTGACCCTGGATACCCCCATTGGGTCCGACGTTGATCTCGACACTGAAGATGTGCGCACCAGTACCGGGCGACGTCTGACGGATGAGGTGGTGGGGGAGTTCGTCGAGGCAGCCGCAGAAGCCCGTAGCGCGGGGCGGCCGTCGCTGAGCGCTCCCGGCGTCCACTCTCCATCCGTCACTGTCCGTCTTCCAGAGGAGCTCAGCGCCAAGCTGGATCGCGCGGTCGCCAGCACCGGAAAACGACGCTCCCAGATCGTGCGTGAAGCCCTCGAAGCGGCACTCGTGTGACTATCAATCTTGAGCAGGGCGCCAGCGCAGAATTGGTCCCTTAGGTGATATATCGCGTTGTTGGGGCATGTTTAGGGAATGCGAGCGTGCTTTTGGAAAGGTGCGGACCGACGAGATGCGCAGCAGCCTCCAGGGAGAACCCCTTGGACGCGGCAACCTGACTGTGCAAGTCCCTCAGCTTGAACACTTCGAGTTCTTGCTTGAGCTGCGCATTCGCCTTGGTCGCCTTCTCCAGCTCCGACAGGTTGGCCTTCTCGGCCTTTGCCTTCAGCTTGTCATAGTCAGCGAACTTCGTCCGCTCGCGAGCCAGCCGGTCACCCAGAAGCGCGTTGAGCTGCTCCTGCGACGTGATCGGCTGAAACTCGGGCTTCGCCTGCTCGGGCTGGCCATGAGAAACCCCGCAGGAACACCTACTGGGCCTGGCGTTGGTGGCTGCCGAGGGCGCCGACTCCTCCACGCCCGAAGGTGCAGGTTATTCAGACCCGGTGCAACGCCGGTTGCTGACACCCAAGCTTGAGTGGGGTAGAGTAGTGCAGGCAGGAGCCGCAGACCCGGGATGTAGTTGAAACAGGACTACAGCAAAACCGGAGCGTCACGGCTCCTGCATTACTGCAGGCTTTCGAGATGGCCATCCCAGAAGGCCCAGAGCTCGAAGCCGGGATTGCCTTCGGGCGCGAGCTTCCGCAAGCTACGTAGTTCCTTGGTGGCTGGACGAATGTCCCCGAAGTCGACCATGAAGATGCGCATACCCTTCACGAGATTGTACTTGATGTAGCGCTTCATCGTCCCCGGCTTGCCTGTTCGCTTGAGTTCGAGGAGGCAACCCGGCTCCTATTCGAAGTCGCTTTGAGCTGGAATGCGACCGGTTGCGTCTACGCCCCCTTGGGGTACCCATCGCAGTATTTCGTGTTCATCCGCGATGAACGCCTCCTCGAACTCGATCTCGTGCGGCTTCATCTCCGCTCCCGTCGTGTCGAAGGGGAGCGCGTCTTGGATGGTGCCGTCACCAAGCTCACGCATCTGCGCCAAGATGTTCTTCAGGTTCGGCTCGAGTCCCTTCTCCTCGCAGGCCTTCCGAGCCTCCTCGTAGAGCGCCTTCTACTGCCGCTCAGCGTGAGACGGCTCCCAATCGTCGAACACCTCAGCCATAGTGCAGCCGCAATTGTCGTGATACCTCTCACCCAGCGAACGAGAACCGCGAGGTGTAGTCAGTGCGAGTCGCGAGCATTGCGCAAAACGCGCACGGGTGACCACCACTCACCCGTCGCCAGCGCTGACCATTCGCCGCATACACGTATTGGCTTCAGCTCGTTGTTCGAGCGTCTGAGAATATTGGCGAGTAAGTCGATGCGCTCAGCTGGAGAGGACCACGCCGATGATGACCGTAAGTGTGATCGCCGAACGCGGCGACGGTGTGTGGGTTCTTGAATCTGATAACGGTGCTGTCAGCCAGGCGCACACACTCAGCCAGGCGGAGGAAGAGATGCGTGAGCCAGTCGCTCATCTTGTTGGAATGCCCGAGTCCGAAATTGAGATCGCCCTCGAAGTCATCAGACCAGAATCGCTGGGGTGGTAAATCCCCGCGTTGGGGGTGGCAAATCATCGCGCTAGGGGTGGTAAAACCTCGCGCTGAGGGTGGCAAATCCTCGCGCTGTAATCGTAGTATGGGTTCATGACACTGTCAGAACGCGAGGTCCCACGCCATGCCGTGATGCTAGCCCGGGAGATTCTCGAAGATTCCCCACTGCTCGTTGTGCAGGGCGCAAGGCAGGTGGGGAAATCAACGCTGTTGAAGCAAGCCCTCTCGTCAAAAGATGCTCATTTCATCTCTCTGGACGACACACTTGAGCGTAGTTTTGCACAGCTGGACCCAGCCTCCTTCCTGGCTCAGCAGCCGGAAAAGACGTTGGTCATTGACGAAGCGCAGAGAGTGCCATCTCTTGCTCTCGAGCTGAAGCGCACGATCGACGCTGATCGTCGCCCGGGTCGATTTGCAGTGACCGGGTCATCCGATTTGCTCCGCACGCCTGGGGTTTCTGATTCCCTTGCTGGGCGCGCCGAGTTTCTACGCCTGTACCCATTCACGCCCGGAGAGATGATCGAGCGTGCCCATCCAGAGGATTGGGTTGCATGGATCCTCAATGGTGCAGAGAACGTTGCTGGGGGCGCGTCAAGTCAGGGTTTCACGAGCGGCGAGACGCTTCGACAGATCGTCGTCGAAGGTGGTTACCCGGTACCTGCTCAACGCGACGGAGAGCGGCGAAAAGCTCGTTGGTTCGACTCGTATCTCAGCTCCTTAGTGCAACACGATGCCGCTGAACTTGGGGCGGGAGATTTCCCTGAGCATCTGTCTGCGCTCTTGCGGTACTTAGCGGCACAGGGCCAATCGGAGCTTGTCAAAGCGAAGACTGCGAGGGCGCTAGGCGTGAGCGAGACAGCGCTCACGAGTTACTTGAGTCTTGCAGAGCGCATGTACCTCATCGACTCCACTCCTGGCTGGGGCATCGGATTTACCAACCGCACTGTGAAGCGCCCCAAGGTGGCGATCGCTGATTCAGGGCTGGCGTGTTTCCTGGCGGGGCTCACCGTCGATAAAGCCCGGGCTGCCGGTGGTGCAGAACTGTTTGGCGCTGTGCTGGAAGGGTTTGTAGCGACGCAACTGCGCGCTCAGGCTGCTTGGTCGAAGGAGCGCTACACCGTTCATCACTTCCGCGAACGAGACCGTGAAGTAGATCTGCTCGTTGAACTTGCGGACTCTCGGCTGGTTCTCATCGAGGTGAAGGCGGCGGTGTCCGTGGACGAGCGCGCATGGCAGAACCTGGATGCTGTCGCTACGCGCCTGGGTGATCGAGTGGCCGCACGGGTTCTTTGCTACACAGGCTCACGCGCGATAACCCTCAATCGCGGTGATGGTCCTCCTCTCTACGTGCTGCCCGTCGCCACGCTCTGGGAGCATCCTTGAGCTGGTAGTCGGGGGACCTTGTAATCTGCAGAGCTTTTGGCGCTCAAGATGATTTCGACCCGCTGCCTTGGGCAGCGGATCAAGCATCGGATGCGGCGTGTCGAAACCCGTTGCTGCTGTCTCTTATACACATCTGACGCTGCCGACGACTCCTTACGTGTAG
>NZ_CAMYPD010000019.1 GCF_947286155.1 uncultured Tessaracoccus sp. | reverse complement strand
GCCACCGTCGGGGATGATGCGATCTTCCAGCTGGTCGCGGGTGAAACCCATCTGCTCCGCGATCTCGTTCATCGCTTCGCCGGCGCGCTTCTTGATGGCGGCGAATTTCACCTTGGCTGCGATACCTGCGATCTGCTGCAGTGCCACGTCGGTGCCGACGTTGCGCAGCGCATCCAGCCCGGTGACCGCCCGCTTGTGCTGCGACACACCTGGCCATTCGCGGATCATCGGCGTCAGGTGGTGCACGAACCGCTCGTCGCCGACGCACCCCGCACCCGTCATGAGCCACTTGTCCTTCGACGGGGCCCCGATCGCCAGCCACAGGTCCAGCAAAGCGACGGCGAAGGCGTCGCGGTGGCGCACGGATGCGTGCTCCCGCAGTGCTACCAAGAGCGGCTGGTCACTGTCGTCGGCCTGCATCGCTCCGATGACAAACCGGGCCTCTTCCTCGCCCAGCTTTGCGCCGTCGACGACGATCGGGGGCAGCCCCGCAACGTTCAGGTACTTGGGAAGCCGCTTCGACATGGTCACGTTCTCCACCGCGTCCTGCCACCATGGGGTCGACGGGTCGAACGCGCTCAAGGAGGATTCCTCGAGCACTTCCTGAGCCACGTGGCGCACACCGCCGGAGGCCTCTTCGACGATGCGTTGCAGTTGTTCAGTGGGCAGGGGACGCAGCAGTCGAGCGATGCCGGCGGCCTGCGGCACGCTGAGGTCGGCTGCGAGTACTTGCTCGAGGTGGGCCTCCAGCCAGGCCTCAGCTGCAGCGGCGTGCCGAGTGTTGGCGATCTCGAGGAACAGCGGCACCGCGGCAGGCCCGTGCAGCCTGGACGTGAGGAACCGCAGGGTGGCGTGTGCGTCGTCCTTGCCATACTCGTCGAGGTCTGAGGCGAGCTTCGAGAACCCGAGCGGCCCGACGTTGATCACCCAAGCGAGGGCTTGATACTGGTCGTTGCCATAGCGGGCTCCCAGGCGTTTGGCGTGCCGGAGGCGCTCCTCGGGCGTGGCATACAGCAACGGGAACATGGCGGTATCGGTGTACAGCCCGCCCAGCGCGCCGTCTGGCAGCTCGTCGAGGCTGGCTCGGATTTCGTCTTCCCGCCCGCCGAGGAGCCGCGCGAAGAACATCCGCAATCCGATGGGGTGATACGACTGACGCTGCGGGGAGACGAGCGGCCCTCGCAGCGCGTCGGCAAGCTCCTGCTTCTCTGCTTCGGGGATGAAGTTCCAGATTGCACGCAGCGCCAGCACCCGCATGGTGAGCGTCTCGTCACCATCTCGCCTTGGCGCGCCGGGCGGGCCATTCACGCCTTCGTTGAGCTTCTGCGCGTGCGCAAGCAGGGGCTGCTTGCCCAAGGCCTGATCGAGGATGAGGCACAGCCCCTCGGGGGGTTCCATGTACGACTTCTGCCACTGATCCGCGTCCTTACCCAACGCTGCCGTGTCGAAGAAGAACTCAGACCACCACTTGGCGCACTCGGCGCTGGGGTAACCGTCGAAGGGCTCGCCCGACAGTGCCCAGTAGCTGGCGTACTTGTTTGGGTCTTGCACCCACTCGCATATCTGCTCGGCGCGAGCGGCGGCTTCGTCGGGGCTGAAGGGCGACGTGTCTTGCAGCTGCTCGAGATCAGCCGACAGGTCCCAGCTGCGCTCCCACCAGAACAGCTCCAGGCCGAGGTCTGCTGCATCGCCTGCCGGAGCTACGGGGGCTGCCGGGGCCTGGGCGCTCTCTGCGGGCTCCGGCGCGTTGCGCTTGGCGGCTGGCTTCGGCGCCGACGTGTCCGTGACATTCTCCGACGGCGTGAGCCAGCCCTCGATGGGATCCTCCTCGTCGACGTATCCCTTCTTCAGCTTCGCGGCCACCTGCTTCTCCGCGTCGGCAAGGGCCTTCTCTTCGGAGGGATAGGCCTTGGTCTTCGTCGTGCCGGCGGTGCCACGTCGCCCGTAGACCACCGTGACCTGCTCCCCCACCTGATCGATGTACCAGAACTTGTCCGAGGTACCTTCAGTGCATATCAGACGTCGCTGCATGCCAAAAGCCTACGGCAGGGGTGGTGCAGCTGCGGTCACACCAGCGTCCGCCCGAACGCGCTCGCCAGGAGCAGCCGACGAAGTGCCTGCGCGTCGTGACGCTCGGCGAGGCCGGCGATGAGCGACGATCCGACGTCGCGGGCGCGGCGGGTGAACTCGTCGAAGGTTCGAGGGTCTCGCTCCAGTCTGTCGAGGCCTGCGAGCAGGGCGATGCCCAACAGCTCGTCCAACGCCGAAAGGAGCGCGGCGGGGCTGGTCAGCGGGCGCTTCGTCGCATCGGAGGTTGGCACGTTCCAGCCGGGCACCGCCTCGGCGATCTGCGGCTGCAAGCTCCGGTTGCCGGCGCTCACGAGCGTCGGTTCCACGGTTACGCCCCCGCCGCCCCACCGCCACACGCCGGCGACGAAGCACTCGTCGAGCACGTCGGCGCCCACCACGTCGCACCACGCCGCGAGTGCGGAGGCACCATCGGAACCGGCCCCGGCGGTGGGAAGCTGCAAGCGCGCGAGGGCGCCGTCGCAGTCCTCCAGCGAAGCGACGAATGCGGCGGTGACGGGATCGAACCCGAAGTCGACGATCCGGGTGCACCGCACCACGGCGAGCCCGGTGCCCGCTGCGCGGTCGTCGAGGATGGCCGGCAGCCTCGTCTGCTGCTCGGCCACGGCGGCCAGCGAATCAGCCAGGTACGGCGGGGACAACTCCCCCAGCGCGGGTGCGGGCATGGGCGTCGCGCGGCGGCGGCCGGGCAGAAAGTTGCCCCACCCGTCGCGTCTACCGCCTTGCACGAGCACTTGCCCGCCGCCCCAATGCGCAAGCGAGACGCTGCCGACCAGCCGCCGGGCAAGCTCCGCCGGGCTGGACGCATCATCCTCGACGCGTTTCCTCACCCGCATGGGTGCCCCACTCCGGGCATCGACGACGTGCGCGATCACCTCACGCCAGCCAGCGCCCTCCGTCACTTGGCAGCCGAGGCCTATGAGTTTGGCGCGCGACACCTCCACCTCACGGGCGGCGGAGCCCGCGACGAGCCGGTCGGGGATGCGCTCCTCAAAGCCGCTTCGGAGGCTTTCGGCCCGCGCCAGCAGCTCACCGAGCAGCCTGACGAGCCTCGTCGGATCAAACTGCACGCTGCGCGACGCGTGGCGTTCCTGTTCGTGCACCAGCTCGTCGACGAGGGCCGCCAGGTGAGGCATCTCCGTCTGTTGCAGCTGCGCACCGAGCCGCTGCCAACCGGCCCGCAGCGCGCTCCCGCCAGCCTCGACGCCCACCTGGAGCAGGGTGTCGATCTGCGCGACGATGCGCGTCAGCAGGGCTTCGTCGGGCTTCCACCCGTCGCCTGGGAGCTGACGCAGCCCGGTCTCACCGAAGGGCGCACCCCGCGCGGCTTTGACGGCGAGCGCGACGTGGATGCATGGGTCGGGGTCGGCGCAGGTGCAGCGCACGTAGCGGAGATCGGCGCCCGCCAGGAAACGCACGGTCACCGCCACGGGGTGATGCAGGCGCACCACCGCGATGTCGTTAGTCACGCCCACCTGCGCGAGGAGCCCGTCGGCCACCAGCCCCCGCGCCTGCGTCTGGATGCGCCCGAGCGCTGCGGCCAGGGCCTCGTCGGTGATGCTGCCGGGGTCGAACGGAGCCGCGGGTTCCGTCTTGGGCGGATGGGGTTGTTCGTCGAGGTTTTGCGCGTACGCCCAGCGCTGATAGGCCAGCACCGCGCGCACGAGGTGCCTGCACTCAGCACCCGCCAGGCAGGTGCACGGCCAGTCGCCGAACGGCTTGTTGGCCAACAGCTCGCAGCGGGTTCCGTCGTCGGCCGTCACAACGACGGTGCCGTCATCGCGCGCCTCGACGGTGCCGTCGAACCCATCCAGCTCTTTGAGCGCGCGGCGGACCGTGCCCTTGTTAGTGAGATCCACCAGCACGTTCTCGGTGAGCTGGAGCAGGTCGTCGCGGATCATCGCATGGCCTCCCCTACCCAGGCTGCGAGCTCGAACGGCGTCATCACGCCCACGTGCGCGCCGAGCTCCGCAAGCTCCCGGCCGAGCGCCATGTCGTACGACGCCGTGCCGGACGCATCGAGCGCGCCGAGGATGAGCACCCGCGCGCCCTCGCTGACGAGCCTGCGCACGGCTGCCTTGAGCTGGAACACGGAACCGCCCTCGTACAGGTCGGTCACGACCACCACCATCGCCCGCCGCGGGGTGTCGACGAGCTGCTCGGCGTAGCGCACGGCTCGGTGAATGTCGGTGCCGCCGCCCAGCTGCACCTGCATCAGCGTCTCGACGGGGTCGATCACTTCGTTGCTGAGATCCACCACCTCGGTATCAAACGCGAGGAGGTGGCTGCGCAGCGCCGGTATGCCGTGGAAGATCGACGCCGTCACCGCCGAGTGGATCACGGAGTCCAGCATGGAGCCCGACTGGTCGACCGCGATGATGATCTGCCAGCGCTCCGAATGGCGCTTCGTGCGCGACACGAACACCGGGTCGGCGATGACGAGTTTGCCGAGCTCCGGCGACCACCGTTTGAGGTTGGCGCGGATCGTCGCCACCGGATCAAAGTTGGTGGCCACCTTGTGTCGGCTTCGACGATGCGGCTCCAGGCGGCCCGTCACCGCGCGGCGCACGTCGGTGGCGAAGAGCTCGACGAGTTGCTGCACCACCTTGCGCACAATCTGTTTCGCTGCGGCGAGCACTTCCTGGTTCATGAGGTGCTTCGTCGAGAGCACCGCCTTCAGCAGGGTCTCGGAGGGCTCGATGCGCTCCAACACCTCCGGGTCGGTCACCAGCTCGCTCAGCCCGTAGCGCTCCAGCGCGTCGGTCTGGATGCGTTCCTGCACCGCCCGCGGGAACAGCTCGCTGATTTCGTTGATCCAGGTGGGCACTGTGAGCTGCGACGGCCCGTCGCCGCCCAGGAGGTCCACGGTCTCCCTGTCGTAGAGGAAGTCCAGCGACGCCGCGCGGCGGGCGTCGACCCCCGACAGCTCGCCGAGTTTCTCGGATCCGTCCCCCAGGATGAGCCGCCAACGGACGGCGCGTGCGTCGCTCACCAGACCTCCTCTCCCAAGAAGCCGCGGACGTGGCCAAGCAGTGCTTGCTCGAAGCTGGCCACCGCCATCACGTCGTCGAAGGAGCCCTCGAAGCGCCGCAGCACGTCGTGGCCTTGCTCGCCCAGCAGCTGATTGGCGATCTGGGCGCGCTCGCGTGGCGGGTACGCGGAGAAGGCACGACGCAGCCCCGGTAGCGCCGCGAGGAAATCGTCGTCGTCGAAGCTCGTCACCGCCGCGTCGAGAGCACTCACGAATTCGTTCCTGCGCGTGGCCGCTTCTCTCGCCACCGTGAGCAGCCCAAACACAAAGTCGCCCAGCTCCGCAGGGTTCGGCAGCAGCGTGATCGACGTGGCGAGGGCCTCGTCATCCTCCCCATCGAGTAGCCACTGGGCGCCGGTGCCGGCGCCACGCAGCGCCGCGGCCTGGTCTGGCGAGTCGCTGATGTGATGCAACGCTCGTCGCCATGCTGCGCGCGCCAACGGCAAGTCCTGGCAGCGTTCGATGACGTCAACGCCGCTGCGGATGGCCGCTACGACGGGGTCCGTCGACGGCGCGTCGGGGAGCGCCCCGATACGTTCCACAAGCATGGCGAGACGTTCGAAGGCGACGGTGATGAGCGCACCGAGGTCGGCTCGTCCGGTGGTCTGCCACAGTGCGTCGTAGCGGTAGAGGCGCAACAGTGAACGCAGTGCGTCGCCAAGTCCGCCGATGTTGCCGGTGGTGGCGAACAGGGTCTCGGTGCGGGCCTGGAGGGCAGTGCCGAGGTCGTGCACCCCACACAGTGCCGCGCGGAGCATGAGTTCAGCGGCGGCGCGGGGATCGTCGACGATGTCCACGGCGTCGGCGAGTAACCGCGTCGTCACGGCCTCGTCGCGGGTGCCGCCATACCTGGAGGCTTGGACGAGCGAGCTCTCGTATTCGGGGGTCCACCACAGCCGCCAGTGCTCCACGCCGTCGGCATCCGCGCTGCGCACCAGGGCGCCGACGCGCACATCCAGTGCCACGAGGCTGTGAAGCAGTCTGGAACCGCGAAGACCGTCGTCGCTCGTGAGGTCGACCTTCGCGATGCGCTCCTTCGGGTGAGGAGTGAGCCCCAGAGCCTCCAAGTCGGCGACGAGTTCCACCACCAGCGGCGGGCGACGCGTGCCGGGCGCGAGCTGACCCACCCGGTTGCCGCGCAGAATCTCGTGCACCCTCGCGACGAGCGGGTGGGCGGCGCCGTCGTCGTCCTTCACCAGTGCGCTGATGACTCCGTCGACGAGATCGGTGCGCCACACCTCACCGTGCCCGCGGAGCGCGGCGAGCGCCTGCGCGGTGGTGGAGACGGCAATGAGGTCGGCGACGGAGATCCGCTGCTTGGAGTCGCGGAGCCCCTCGGCAATGCCTTTCAGCAGCCGCTCGGCGGTTCCCGTGCGCCCGGCGCATCGGTCGGCGTACAGCGCTTCGTAGAATCCGGGGTTGCGTTGGCCGGCGTCGTAGCCGGTGAGCGCGTCGAGGGCGGCGTAGGACGTCGGGGTGAGCGCGACGCCGTAGCGTTCGTCGTCGGGCGATTCCCAGCGGGCAACGGGCTCGAACCCGGCGGTCAGGCAGTGCCGCAGCCCCGAGATATGCGCTGCGCCGCACACGACGAGCACCGTCCCCGACGTGCGTTCCCCGGCCTCGCGGATGCGGGAGGCCATGTAGCGCTCGCGCTGGCGGTTCTCGTCGCTGTCGCTTCGTAACATCTCCCCGAGGCGTTCGATCCGGGCGCGGTAGTCGTCCATGCCGAGCGCGGGATCGAGCTCCAGAAGTTCGTCGATCAGGGCATCGACGTCGTCGACGCCCACTTCACGAAGCAGTGATTCCAGCGCCGATTCCTGCAGTTCAGCGGGTTCCGCCAAGAGGTTCGCCGCGTTGGCATGCTCGGCGCGCGCGCCCCAGGGTAAATCGATGAACTCCAGCGCGATACCCCGCTCCTGCGCGGCGCGCACGGCCGCCCACTCAGGCGCGTAGGCGCTGAACGGGTAGAACGCCCCGCGACGATCGGACCACTGCTCGCTGCCCGGTTCCGCGTGCGGGTGCATCGGCGCCCAGGTGTAGATCATCACGGGGAGCTTGTGCGGCAGCGCGAGCTCCTCCAGGTAGTCGTTGTATTCGCTCGGTCCTTCGACGAGCACCGCCTGGACGTCGTCGGCGCGGATTCGCTCAGCGACGAGCCTCGCCCCTGCTGGCGAGTGGTGCCGAATCCCGAAGAACTCAACCTGATCGGCCACGGTCAACCCGGCAGCGCATCCTGCGCCTCGGGCGACGGCCGCTGCAACTGCTTTGTCATGGATGTCCCTCCTGGACGCCCAGCCTAGCCGGGTCAAGTGGTCAGACGCAGTCGTCGAGGTGCCTTCGTTTCTCAGCCTCTCAGCCGGCAAGGCAGATGACACATGATCCGCTCAGTTGCCGCACAGGTTACACCGGCCCTGCATCAGCCCTTGATCGCGTTGATCGTGGCCAGCACTTCGCTCACGACGGCACGCGGCGCCTGAGCCCACGGAACGTGCTGCACGTGCCCCAGGATGGCGACGGTCTCCGGGGACAAGCTGCGGCCGGGCATGGCTCCCATCCCGAGCGCCTTCGGGTCGATCGCACCTCGCAGCAGATACACCGACGAAATCCGCTGCGGGAACTGCGCTGTCACCGGCCCCATGCCGAGCCCCGGGGTGAGCTGGATCACCGCCGTCACGTCGCCTTGCGGGAAGTAGCGCCCCATGAGGTGGTAGACGCCTCCGTCCAGCACCTTGCCGGGCTCCCAACGGTGTTTCTCCCGCGCCCCGACAACATAGCCCGCATCTACCGAGTCTGGCCGGAGGCCGTGCAGCTCGAGATCTTCGCCCTGGCTGGCAGGCAGCTCGAACCAGGGACGGGACAGTTGCGGGAATGATTCCACCAGCTCGTAATCGGCCTGCACCCGACTCCAGCGGGCACGTTCGTCGTCGGAGAGCTCTGCGGGATGCACGATGTACAGCTCGCGTCCGGCAAGACTGATCGGCGCGTCGTCGGCGTCGACGAGGATGCCTTCCTCATCGAGGCGGCCGAGCCCGACGCGGGTAGCGCCGTCGAGCACTCCCCACACCACCGCCTGCAGCAGGACGCGGAAGATCGGCTTCGGCGCCAGATGGTGCTGGAACTCCTCTGCACACCACCTCCTGCCGACAAGCATCGCCTGCTCCAGCCTTGTCCGCTGCAACTTCGCGCTGCCGGTGAGCGTCTTCTTCAGCTCCTTGAACTCGGCCCGGGCCTGGTTAGCGAGCCGACTGTCGTCGGAGCCGGTCACCGGCGGCAGCGTCGTGCGCGTCTTGCCGGTAGGACGCCCGTCGTTGTCCAGCTTCCGCACGGCGATGGTGCCCTTGGGGGTGAGGGCTGCGCGGAACCGGCGCGTGCCGTAGCTGAACTCCCGCGTCCCCCGGGCGTCGAGGCCGATGTCTGCGACGCTGCGGTCCTCGAGCTGGTCTCGCGTGAGGCCCAGCTCGCTGGCGACATCCTCGATGAGCTCGCCTGCCGCCTTCTTGATCATGGCGGTCTTCATCGTGCTAGCGACGGTCATGAGTGCCTTCAGCGCCGCATCAGAGCCGACGTCGCGAATCGCTTTGAGGGTGTCCACGGCACGGTTGTACTGGGACCGTTCGCGCCAGTAGTTCACCAACGGTTCGATTCTGCGCACGAACCCATCGCCGCCCACACAGCCCGCGCCCCACATGAGCCAAGTCTCATATGCACGAGTCCCCCGGGCGAGCCACGTCTCCAACAGTTGGATCGCGAAGCGGTCCCTGAGTTCTTCCGGCACGTGCTCCCGTATCGCTATCACCAGCGGATCGTTACGACGCCACCGCTGCAACAGTGCCAGCAGCAGCTGCAGTTCAGGCTCCGCGAGGCGCTGGCGCTCGTTGACAACGAAGGTCGGCAACATCGCGGCGAGGCGACGTTGCACAGCCGCTGGCTCCGTTCCCTGCGCGGCCTCGGCCCACCACGGAGTCTGGGGGTCAAACGGCTCGAACTCACGCTCAGCGAGCACCTCCTCAATCACGGCGCGTACACCGTCGGAGGTGTCCTTGACGACGCTCTTCAGTTCACGGGTGGAGACGGGTCGCAGCACGACCGACAGCGGCGCCGCGTCCTGGGCGGAGAGCTTCGCGGCGTAGATGAGCGGACGGTTGGCCTGCAGCCACTCCAGTGCCTTTTGAGCGTAGGAGCTGTCGAGGAGCCTCGTGAAACCCAGCACTGCGCCCGGGCCGTGCAGGCGAGCGGTGAGGAGCTCCATCTCCAAGGTGGCGGCGTGCTTGACGGTGTTGCCCTTGATCTGCTCGGCGAGTAGCTCGAATCCAGGCGAACCTGTGTTCTGCAGCCAGGCCAACGCCACGTCGGGATGGATCAGGCTCACACCCAGCCGCCGCGCCTCACGCACCCGCTCCTCAGGTGTCGACGCGAACAAGCTGAGGCCGGGCTCGTCGTAGACCCACTTGCGGGTGAACCAGCCGTCCTCGAGCGCATCGATGGCCTTGCGTGTGTCGTCGGCATGGGTGCCAAGGAGCGCGGAGAGATAGGGCAGTTGCCGCCACTCCACTTGAGTGAGCTGCCCATGAAACCACCACCGGGCGTCGACAACGCTGGCCAGCTCAGCGCGTTGTGCCTCGTCCACGTGCGGCCAGAGCGCACGAAGGCCAAGCCAGTTGAACCTCGATGAGTGCGTATGCACACAGCTGCCGCCTGCACACCACTGGGACTGCGTCATGCAGTTCTCGAACGTTGCGATCAGCTCGGGCAGCGTGTCCCCGCCTGTCAACACGTCCAGCATCACTGCCAACGGACCGGGTAGCACCACGTAATCCGCGGGCAAGTCCAAGCCGGTGTTGTCCGGGTCCTTGAGGTACTGCAGCCACCAGGCCGCACGTTCACGACTGGGCACGCCCTCGAACGGCGATTCCTCGAAGATCCAACGCCCGAACAGGAGGCCGTTTTTGCGGCAATAGACATACCTGGCGATCCGCTGCGCCCGCTCCCGCTCCGAATCGGGGTCGAAGGGCCGATCATCGACCGCGTCTACGATTGCTCTGGTGAAGTCGGTGCCCTGTTCGTGCCAGAACACCTCAAGGCCCAGGTCCTGCGGTTCAAGGTGGTGGGGAGTCTGCTGCATGCGCCCCATGCTAGGGCCCAGGCGAGTCATCGGCGCCGGAGCGCGCGTTGCGAGGCCCTTTCGGCCAGCCTTGGGGCCCGAGAACGCCGGCCCAGGCCGGCTGCTGGTGCCGGATACGGCAAGGGCTCAACCTGGTCGGCCGCGGTCAATCCAGCAGTTCGCGATGCGCCCACGCCTGGGCGCGAATCGGGTCCTTCGCCCCCTGCATGCGTCGCTCGTAGTAGCCACGCAGCCGCGAGCGATCCTCGAGGTCATCCTTCAACGCAGACCCGGCGAGTGCTGACGTGAGTTCCTTGCCTCCAGGTGTGCCGTCGCCGAACCAGGCCGATTCCAAGCCTGCGGCGAGCCCCGTCGACACCGCCTCTGCCGTCGACATCGCGCTGCTCAGTCGCTCGACGCCCTGGTCGCCCGCGCGCCCTGAACGCAGCTCTCGAAACACCTCGACGATGACCCTCGTCAGGTCGCGCGGCAACCGGGCGGGGACTCCGGCCTCCGCGAGCAGCGCGTCGGTCTCGCGCTGCACGAGCGCGGCCTCGACATCGGCGTCGGGGATGGGGCCGATGGTCTCGAAGTTGAACCGTCGCTTCAACGCTGCGGACATTTCGTTGACGCCGCGGTCGCGGGTGTTGGCGGTGGCGATGACGTTGAAACCGCGTAAGGCGTGC
This sequence comes from uncultured Tessaracoccus sp., assembly GCF_947286155.1. Lineage (GTDB taxonomy): Bacteria > Actinomycetota > Actinomycetes > Propionibacteriales > Propionibacteriaceae > Arachnia. The sequence goes on along the minus strand of NZ_CAMYPD010000019.1, from coordinate 40,049 downwards.
ACGGTGCGGGCGTCACCGTCGAACTCGGGGATGGTGAGGACGCGGTCGGAGAGAATCGACAGCAGCGCATCTTGCACCTCGGGCGCGCAACGCGTGATCTCCTCAAAGCGCACCACCTTGCCCTCAGTCATGCCACGGTGGATGGGGGCGGGCACCAGGGCGCGCTGCGTCGGCCCCTCTGCCAGGAGCAGCGCGTAGTTCCACGAGTATTTGATGGCGTCCTCCGTGGTGGCGGCCGAGCCTTGCACGGTCAGCGACGTGTCGCCCGAAACCGCCGCCGCCAACAGCTCGCTGAGCAGCGACTTCGCCGTGCCCGGCTCACCGACGAGCATCAGGCCCCGGTTCGTCGCCAGGGCCACCACGCAGCGCTCCACCAGTGCCCTGGAACCGACGAATTTCGGCGAGATCTCTGCGCCGTCGCCGAGCACAAACTCCACGACGGCAGGAGCCGACAGGCGCCAGCCCTCTGGCGCAACCCTGCCCAGATCCGCATCCCGTGCTGCGAGCGTCGCTAATTCATCAGCGAAACGCACTTCGGCTGGCAGGCGTTGTATGCGTGCGGCCATGATGGCTCCTTTCTCGATGACGCAACGAGCCTAGCTTCGCTGGCGTGCATCCGAGTGCCGCGTCACTGTTCCTCGACCGCCGCGTCACGTTGCCGGTCTCCCCGCCTGGGCAGGCTCAGTTCGTGGGTGTAGAGGCCCCACGCGATCACCGCTACGAGCACGAGCATGACGGGCCAGGGGCCGTTGCGCATGCCGAAATTCAGGGCGCTAAACGTCAGCAACCCGGCGGTGACAAGCATCGCAACACGCATGAGGCGTTGCGGTGGGCGGCTCATCGGCAGCAGCACCGCGCCCCACAGGAAGTACCAGGAGTGCATCGCGGGCACCCACAGCGCGAACCACAGCAGCGACCACGACACGAAGCGCAGCGGCTGGGTGCCGAGGTATTTCACCGCGAACACCACCATGCCGACGGCGATGATCACGTATCCGAGCTGACGGACGATCTCGAAGGCCACCGCACCTGCCGCCGCGTGCCCCGTCGCGGCGAAGAGGTATTCCACGCCTCTACCCAGCAGTACGACGATGGCCACCGTGTCCACCTGGCCGGGCACGTCGGAGGAATGCAGCCAGCCGAATCCCAGCCTCGTTGCGAAGGTGATGGCGCAAAACGTCAGTACGCCGATGCCGAGCGACAGCAGCGAACGCCCCAGCGCCATCATGAGAGGCTTCGCTTTGAACGATGTCCATGGACGCACGAGAAATGGCAGCGCCACCGTGGCGATGATGGCTGGCTGCTTGATCGAGGCCCCCACGCCGACGGCCACTGCGCCGACGAGCACCGCGAACCAGCGATCCCGGAAGCGGAGCGTGAGCCAGATGCCGAGCACCATGAAGCCCGTCATGAGCGCGTCGTTGTGTGCGCCGCCGACGAAGTCGATGAGCAGCAGCGGGTTCAGTGTCACGAACCAGCTGGCGAAGCCTCGGTCGAGTTTGAGGAGCCCGGCGATGCGTGGCACGGCGAAACCGATGAGCGCGACGCCGACGATGGCGGGGATGCGGTGCAGGAGCGCGGCTTTCAGTGGGTCGAAGCCGCCGAGTAACATCAGCCCTTGCGAGATGCGCAGCGACAGCGGCCCGTACGGTGCAGGCGTGTCGCGCCACACCCACGCCACCTGGTCGGCGACGTACCCCGGCAGCGCGCCCGGGCCCACTTGGTACGGGTCCAGGCCGTTGTGGAGCAGCCATCCGTGCGCGACGTAGGAGTACACGTCGTGGGAGAACACGGGCGGCGCGAGGAGCAGCGGGGCGCAGGCGATCACGAGCACAGCCCAGTTGCGCAGCGGGGAGCGCTCTCGAGCGTGGCGGTCGCTCGGGCGAAGGCGGAACCAGGCGACGAACATGAGCGCCAGGCCGAGCATCACCAGTACCGTGCCGAGCCAGCGCAGCACTTCGACGCCCTGTGATGTGTGCGGCAGCACGCTCCAGAACGGAGACGCCTGCGGCAGGTATGCGGGGCTGAGCGAACCGAGCAGGATGCACAGCGAGCCGGCGAAGGCGCCCCACACTGCGCGCGAGCCCGCAGCCAGCTGCAGATCGCGGAGCCTTCTCGCAACCATCAGACGTCCTCAGGCGCGAGCGCAGCTTTGCCGTGCACGAGATCGTCGAGCCGATTCGTCGGTATGACGCGGCTGTCGCTCCACTCCAGCGCATCCGTCGGGCACTGTTCGATGCATACGCCGCAGAACATGCACAGCGACCAGTCGATCGAGAACGTGTCGAGCACGTTGTGGGTGCGTGGCCGCGCCCCGGGGGCAGGCACCGTCTGTTCTTGGTGCGAGGTGAGGCGGATGCACCAGGTCGGGCACTCGCGCGCGCAGATCATGCACGAGGTACACAGGGATTCTCGAAGCTGGATGGAGCCGTGGGTCATCGACGAACCCGCACTCTCGTTCCCGTCGCGCTGAGCGCAACGTCTTCCGCCGTCGCGGCAGGATTCTCAGCGACCGCGGGGTCCGGCACGCCGACCGGCAGCAGCGAGCGTCGGCTCGGGGATGCACTGCCTGGTTCCAGTGCGCCCGGCCACGACGTCTCGCCACGCTCGGGCAGGAGGAACTCTTTGCGCAGCGGATGGCCTTCGCCGTGGTGGATAAGCGGGGCGTTGTCGGCGCCGTCGAAGGTGATGCCAAACATGTCATGCACTTGTCGCTGCAACCAGCCTGCGCCAGGCAGCAGATCATCGATACGCGGCGCGGTGGGCTCGTCGCGGCTCGTGGAGTGCGAACATTCGCGGCGCTCACCGTCGCTCGGGCGCTCCAGCATGGCCACGACGCGGAACCCGCCGTCGCGGCCCAGCTCGTCGACGGCGGTGAGGAACAGGAGGAAGGTGAACCCATCGTCGATCGCGTGTTGCACCGATTCCCGGAACTCAGCCACGTCGCACCTCCTCGATGACTTCGGCAAACGCCTCGGGTGGAGGCGGGCAGCCGGCGACGAAGTGGTCGACGTCGACGAGGCCGCCGGCCCCCTTCTCCACCGCATAGGAATCCCAGTACGGACCACCGATGCAGGCGCAGGCACCGAACGCCACCACCGTCGGGCGCGACGGCAGCGCGTCGATAGCGGCTTGCGCGGCGGGAGTCATGGCGTGCGTCAGCGTGCCTGACAGCGTGAGCACCACGTTCGCGTCGGCGGGGAGTTCGTCGACGGGCACCCGCGGCCGGGCAGCGAGTGCGGCCTGTGACTCGAGGGCGCAGCAGGCGAGCGCGAGGTCGACGACGTACACCGAGCCGTCGGAGCACCAGTCCACTGCCTGCAACATGGCAGACAGTGTACTGACACCGTGGGCTTCACCACTCGCACCCGCCTGGCGACGACGTCAGGCGAAACGCACCTGGCGACCCAGCGTGCCGCGAAGGCGCTCCGGGTCGGGCTTTACCGATCTCGCCCACTCGAGACGCTCCGCGAGGCCGAGGCGTTCACTCGCCTCCTGGTTCGTGGGATCGGCCATGAACTCCTCGATCGCGGCGATAGAGCGTTCAAGGAGAACACGTTGGTTATCAGCGGCGGACTGCAGACGCTCGGCGTACCACGCGGATGCGAGTACCGACTCCCTCGTGAACATCCCACGGAACTCCGGCGAGTCCAGCGTCATCCCTTCGTACTCCCCGTACGCCATGATGCCCAGCAGCGCCTTGATCGGCGGCACCGCGTACTCGACGGTGCCGTCGTCGAAGTAACTCTGCCCCACTCGCTGGTGCGTGGTGACGATGGTCTCCACCGACGACGCGTACTGCGCTGCATCCTGTTCTTCCGGGTGCAGCATGTCGTCGGAGAACACCACGTGCGGGTGCAGGAAGATGCGCCCGAAGTACTTCGTGGTGAACTTCTGCGTGATGCGGTAGCCCAGACGGCTGGCCTCATACGTCTTGCCTTCGAACTCGAAGTCGGGCACCGGCTCGAGCGCCCCTTCGTCGATGAGGTGCTTCGCGTCGCGTTCCTCGGGGCTCATCCGTGAGAAGAGCTCGGGGATGAGCAGCGAGATGTCGTGGTCAACGCGCACGTTGGGGCCGACCACACCGGCCGACGACAACCAGCCGTCGTAGCCCGTGAGCACGAACGACAACAGCGCCGCGTTGAGGTCGTAGGTGGTGGGCAGTGCATTGAACGGCTTCTTCGTCATCGCGCCTTCGGAGCCCGCGCCGGTAGTGGAGGGCGATTTGCCCGTCATCGACGAGATGAACTCCATCATGAGCTCCGGCAGCTCCATGTAGTGCAGCGGCGCGTAGGCGCACAGGGCCGGGACACCGTCGGAGGCAGCGTTGTTGCGCCGCCCGGCGGCCACCACGTCGACGCTGTGCCTGAGCGGCTCGTCGTGGCGAAGCCCAAGCGCCATGCGCTCACCCAACTCAGCGAGTTGGGTGGCGCGCGCATTCGCGATGTCGGGACGCACCTGCAAGTAGCGCGGGTTCTTCGTCCGAGCACCGTTCACGATGCGTGGGTGCGCCGACGACACCACGTACGTGGCCTTGCTGTGGCCGGCCGCGAAGCGTTCGAGGCGACGCCGCATCGGCTTGGTGAACTGCGAGAAGCCCACCGCGTCTTGGGTGATCTCCTGCACTTCCTCGCGCGTGAGCGGCGCGAAGTTCGACAAGAAGGCGCCCTCCGCGATGTCCTTCTCAGTCTGCTTATCGTAGCCACGGTGGATGGCGTCGTCGGGGCGCTGGAAGAGCAGGCGCTCCGCGTTTTCGACGTATTTTCGGCTCAGCCCCTCGGCGATTCCGTGCTCGCCACCGGGCGCGACGATGGATGCGGTGATGTCGTCCTCGGTTTGCACCTTGGCTGCCGGGTGGAAGTCGTGGCGCAGCCCAAACAGCCGCCACGAATCGCCTTCCTCGTAGCCGACGCGCAACATGTTGACGCGAATCTTGTCGCCATCCAGGCGCAACGCGTGCCCGGTGCGGCCGTTCAGGCTCGGCACCGCGAAGTGGCTCGCCCAGTCGTCGCCCCACTCGGGCCGGTAGAAGCGTTTCACCACGAACACGAGTTCCTTGATGTGGTTCGGGATGCTGTCGAGCCAGGCGTTGTACTCGTCGGTGTAGTCCGCCGACGGGCTCAGCAGCTTGATGACCGACCCGACGCTGCGCTCGTCGGAGAGCAGCGGGCGAACGTCGTGCGTGGCTGGATCCTTGAAGCGGTCGGAAAAGTCGCGACCGACGATGTCGGCTACCTGGCGCATGTCCTCGTCGAAGTTCTCAACGTAGGCGTTGCCGACGATGAACGCGTCGGTGATGTCCTTCGAGATCTCTGATTTACCGCCGCCGGAGACCGTGGCCGGCTTGTGCGCCTCGGTGGCTACCGCGACGGTGCCGACGAGGGTCCACTGGCTGCCGTCGACTTCCAGGTGCAGCGGCTCGATCTGGTACCCGTCGGGCGTGATGTAGGTGTGGTCGCCCTTGAGCGGGAGCGTGTGCTGCCCTTGTGCGTTGCGCCACGTCACCGTGGAATCGCGCAGCGACAGCTCGGTGTTCGGCGGAATCAAGAGGAGCCGTTCGATGTCTGTCGCGACGGCATATCCCTCAGGCTGTACGTCCCAGCGCTCCGGATCGCGTTCGACCGCCTGCTCGAAGGTTTGGTTGGGGTTCTCGTCGGTGGTGAATGTCTGACCGAGGTTGTACCTGGGGTAGGTTCGGGCGCCGCCTGAGTGCTCCTCTTCGACGAGGCCGAGGAGGTTGCTGGCGTAGCTGATCTGCGCTTTGACCTCTTTCTTGCAGTAGCCGAAGTAGTTGTCGGCGATGACGGTGCAGATGACGCCCCGCTCGTCGCGCACGCACAGCTTGAACGCCGTGCCGCCGTTGTAGCGCTCCTCCGGGTCGCTCCAGCACTGGCCGTCTCGACGCTGGCGCTCGGTGGCGTCGTCGATGTGGGGCAGGCCGAGTTCCTTCTTGGTGAGGTGCGTGAGGTGTGGGGCCAAGATGACGGCGCCGGTGTGGCCGGTCCAAGTCTCCGGGTCGAGCGCGGCGTCATTGTCCGGCAGCAGCGGGTCGCCGGCGTTGCCGAAGATGCCCTCGACGAAATCAAGGTTGGCCATGAGCGTGCCGGGCGCGAAGAAACGGACCTCCATGGTGCGGCGCGGGGTGAAGCCAGGCACCGGAGGCACCACTACTGGGCGAAGGAGGAGCGACGCCCAGCAGTAGGCAGGCTCTTCTTCCTCCGCCGTGTACGGCAACAGCATCGCGTCCTTGGGCGGCTGCAGAGCTGCGGCGAAGATGCGGGCAGCCACCTCGCGCGGCACGGCAATCTTGTCGTCTTGGATGGGGAGACCACCTTCGGCGATGTGGAACACGCCCTTGGTGGTGCGACGGTCATTCGCAGGGTTGTGCAACACCCCGTTGGCGAGGCGGTAGCTGCTCAGCTGTTCGGAGTGGAACTCGTCGCTGTGGCGCGGGAGGGTGAGTTCGCGAGCCAACCCCGGCTGATCGAGTACGAAGGAGCGGCTGGGAAGCTTCTCATCCCAGTCGGTGCCCTCGAAGTAAGAGTCGAGGAACGCCTGAATGCGGTCGTCGACGGGAGGCATTGCGAAACTCAGCCGACGGTTCAGCTCGCGCTGGCGCTCGAGAATGGGGCTGACCAGAGCCGCTTCCTGCTCACGTCGTCCCTTGCGAGGCCTGTAATACCCCAACAGTCCAAGTCGAAGCTCAATTGCTGCAGTCGTCATGTCATTGGCCATGCATCCATTGTCACCCTCAAGGAAAACCAGCCAAAGGGCACCCCTCACTTCAGTCAGCGCTCCTGCTCGTTTCGCGAGCGGCGCGCGACGAACACTAGGGGCGCTTGCGGCGGCGTTTGCGCACGCGGCTGCGCACCGACTCGATGAAGTGCAGCGTCGACGGGTAATTCCTGGCACCCGACAACAACAGCCCGCCCACAACGAGCGCGGTGATACCGGTTGCCGCACCTCCCACAAACACCGACGCCCTCGCACCGAAGTAGTCGCCGATCCAGCCCACTAGCGGGGCTCCGATGGGCGTGCCGCCGAGGAAGATGGCCATGTAGAGCGCCATCACGCGCCCGCGCATCTCGGGTTCGGTGGTGAGCTGCACGCGGCTGTTGGCTGCGGTCATGACGGTGATGGACAGGAACCCCGTGGGCACCAGCAAGAGGGCGTAGAGCCAGTACCAGGGCGTGACGGTGAGCGCGCACATGGCCAGCGAGAACCCGAAGAGCGCACCGACCAGTAGGCGAAGCCTCGGGTAGCCGCGACGAGCTGCGAGCACCGCACCGGTGAGCGTGCCTGCAGCCATCATCGAGCCCAGTAGGCCGTACTCGCCCGCTCCGAGTCCGTAGGCTTCCGTCGCCATGAGTGCGTTCGTGATCTGAAAGTTCAGCCCGAAGGTGCCGAGCATGAACACCATGATGAAGATCTTCACCAGGTCGGAGCGTTTCAGCACGTAGGCGATGCCCTCCCGGATGGCGCCCTTCCCCTTGCGTGGCTTCGGCGGGTGGAGTTCGTCGACGCGCATGAGGGCGAGGGCGGTCACGGGAGCCACGAAGCTCACCGCGTTGATCCACAGCGCCGGCACCACTCCGAACGCGCCGATCAGCACGCCAGACACAGCCGGGCCGATGAGGCGTGCGCAGTTGAACTGCATCGAGTTCAACCCGACGGCGTTGGGCAGCAGGTGCTCCTCCACCATCTCGGAGACCATGGCCTGCCGTGCGGGAGAGTCGAACGCCTGCACCAAGCCGGTGAGCGCAGCCAGCACATAGATGTGCCACAGTTCGGCCACGCCAAAGGTGACGAGCAGCGTGGTACACAGCGCGGTGACGCCGAGCCCCACCTGCGTGAACTGCAGCATGCGCCGCTTCGACATGCGGTCTGCGAGCGCGCCGGCATACGGGGAGAAAATGGGAATGGACAAAAATTGCAGCCCGGCGACCAGGCCGAGCGCGGCCGCGTCGTTGTCCGTGAGGATGGTGAGCACCAGCCAGTCCTGGGCGATCACGCTCATCCAGCCCGCGATGTTGGAGATCAGCGACGCAATCCAGAACAGCCGGAAATTGTAGACTTTGAGCGATGTGAAGGTGGAGTGACGACTCACGCGATCACCCGCTGCAGGATGGCCGCCGCACGCTTGAGCACTTGGCGCTCGTCGCCACTCAGTGCGGTGAGGCGCTGCTCCATGAAGGAATCCCGGATGCCGGCGGTACGTCGAAGCTCAGCCCGCCCCTCGTGGGTGATGCACACGTTGCGACGACGACCGTCGTCCGGGTCTTTACTGCGCTCGATGAAGCCCAGCGCTTCGAGTCCGTCGAGGGTTTTCGTGATCGACGGAGCGCTCACCTGCTCCGCTTCAGCGAGTTCGCCGGGCGACTTCGGGCCACGATTGAGGTTCCACAGCACGGACAATTGGTGAGGTGGAATGGAGGAGCCAGATTCGAAGCGCACTTTGTGGCTCACGAGCTGACACGCCAGACGTACCTCGTTGGCGAGCTTCGTCGTCGATTCCTTGCCACCCATGTTCTTTGCCCAATCTAATTAGCCACAACTAGTTAGCCGAGGTGAACTGTATCACCTCGGGCAAGAGTGTCAGGCTGAGTGGCCGGAGCCCCGAAAGCCAAGAACCAGCCGACGCCCTGCAGCTACCTCGCGCGGATGGAACCGAGCCCCTGTACAGTTCTTGGAGACTGGCGCGCCATCGGAGACCGCCGGCGAAACGATCATAAGGAAGTGGTTCACATATCCCCCACTGATGGACTAGTCAGGGAGGAATCCGAGGTTCCGGCGGCAAGGGCCCACAGCGGCAATGCTGCCCCGGCCGCAGTGACCAGATATTCCAAAGGCACCAGCTGGGCAGCAACCAACCACTATCTGGTGGTCGGCTGAACGGGGGAGTCTTTGGCTGATGGAATGATCCGGTCACGAAGTTCCGCTACTCGTTCGACTACATCCATCCACCAGCTTGCTGAACGGAGACGAGTAATGCACCGATGGTTCGACGGTGACGGCCGGTGGCTATGGACAGGCCTTTGTGCCTGTTTCGCCGCTTTGGCAGCGTTTCTCCCGCTGCAGACGGCAGACACCGTGGCCCTCAAGGTGCTCGAGTCATTCGGACATGACGGAGCCACCCTGTCTCAGGTGGTGGTGGCGCCCCCTTCCGAGATCGATCGTTCTCGTCTCACAACGGAACTGACGGACTTGGTGATCCGTCATGGCGGGGCTGTCGCCATGACTAAGGACCCCGAATCCGGGTTCGTCGTGGCACTCGATCCTGCCGGGATGTTCCATCCAGCATTCGCGGATTTGCAATCAGGACAAATACTCGTAAGCCCCGGCCTCGCGGCTGATGAAGGCTTCCTGGAGACAATGGACAAACGCGGCCACACTGTTGTCGGCACAATACCCTCAGACGCCGAGTTCATGGACGCTGCCCCGTTCCTCGTAGCCAAGGCTCGCCCAGAGTCATTCAGCGCTGGGTACTACCTGTTTGCAGCACCTCGGGGGCAGAACGTCGATGCTTTGGCCGACGACCTCGAACAGTTGTGGCAGGAGCACGGCCTCGACGTCGTACATGACGCACGAGACCCCGAGCCCTCGAGATGGGCGGCCCTCGGGACGCTGCACAACCCTTACACAGTCTTCGTCTTGGTCTCGCTCGGCGCATCGCTGATCGGGCTCATGTTCATCGCAGACTTCCCCTCCCAACAGACGAGAGATTCGCTGCGTATCGCCGCCTCATGCGGGGCGGCCAAGGGTCAGGCCCTGCTCCGGGTATTCGCACCATACGCATTCCGCGCCATCGCTGGCACAATCATGGGGTTCGTCACAGCTCTCTGGGCCGCCTTGGCCATCGGACAGCCGATCTTGGCTTCTGACCCACCATACCTGTTGCTGGAGATGGCCGCCGGGGCGCTGACAGCCCTTGCAGTGGCGCTACTCGTCGCGCTCATCACAGTGGCAGCCGCATTGAGGAGAGTTGGCCGTGAGATTCTTTGGTGACCTCCGGGCTGCCGGGCCATGGTTGCCGGTTGCCGCGGCCACCTTGGGCATAGTGTCGGCCGTCGGGCTGCTCTTTGCTCTCGAGGATGTCAGCCGGAGCCCGTGGGGGCAAGAGCCGTCCGACGTCACCCAAGTCATTCGACTCGGCGCTGTGCACACCGGCTCGAGCTTGGTCCACGAGTACCGCAGCGAAGCGGAGCTGGCTGCCTCACGACTCGACGATCCGGGAATGCATGTGCTGATGTCCGCCATCGCCGAGGATCCAAGGATGCGACTCTCCGTCGCTCCCGGCCGGCTGAACGGTCAAACGGACGGCGACGTTGACTTGGTCATTGCGAGCGCCACGGAGCCTGGCCCGGATGCTGTCACCGCCTACGGGGGCCACCTATTCCACGCGGGCGCTGTCCGTTTCTCCCCGGCATCGATCGATGAGCTCCTGCAACTTGGAGTCGCGCCCTCGGTGACCCCATCCGAATTGGTTCGCGGGTTCGTTTGCGAGCCCTGCTCACTGTCCGAGGTTCGCGAGTTAGCGCAACGTATGTCCGACGCAGAGACTTCCACGGGTACCGGGACCGCCTACTTTGCGCTTCCCGGAGACGGAGATCAGACCCAGGCGCAACGCATGCGGAACAGGGCCCAGACGCTGGAGCGATGGCACCTTGGACTCGCTGTATTCACAGCCCTGCTGTTCGCCGGTGGCATCGTGAGTCATGTCTGGCGCAGGCGCCGAGACGCCTACCGCATCGATCTTCTGGCCGGCGCTTCACTTCTGCACATCTGGGGACGTGCCCACGGCGTGCTGTTTCTGGGCGCAACGATGCCCGCTGGATTGATGCTCTTGGGGCTCCAACGGCTCACGTCGACCGACGACATGGCCAACCCCCTCTCGCTCGGCAGGTTCATGATCACGCTGATCCCGTTAGCGATCTTCCACGGCACTGCCAGCTGCTACTTAGCGATCCAAGCACGGCACCTGCAAGCGACCTTGGCGGAAAGGACTTGATGATGGATGGTACGGATCTGGTGCTCCAGGTGAGAGGCCTCCACCATGCGTTTCAGGATGGGCCCACCATCAGGCGGGTTCTGCACGATGTCTCAGTGCACGTCGGGGTAGGCGAGATGGTGGCGATCACCGGGCGATCCGGCAGCGGCAAGACCACGCTGCTGCACATCGCAACGGGCCTCCTCACGCCCGATAGGGGTGACGTCGAGGTGTGCGGCCACAGCCTGACCCCGACGTCCCGTGGCTCGATCGCGCACATTCGTCGAGAGCACATCGGCCTCTCCTCACCCCAGTTCGGCCTTCACCCCAAGGAGACCGTCGCAGCCAACGTCGAGTTGCCGTTGCTGTTCCAGCAGCCCCGCCGACCTACCGCAACTCGACGTGCCGCAGTCGCCGCTGCGCTCGAGCGCGTCGGTCAGACTGGCTTGGCTTCGCAACGGGCCGCAACGTTGTCGACAGGTCAGGCGCAGCGCGTGTCTCTTGCCCGGGCTATCGCCACGCGTCCAGCGCTCTTAGTCGTCGACGAGCCCACAGCAGCCCTCGATGAGGAGGCTGCTGCCGGGATCGTGGCGGTGCTCAAGTCCGTCGCCTCCGAAGGTACGGGCATCCTGGTTGCCACCCACGACATGCAAGTCAGCCGCGCCAGCCACCGAGTGCTGCGCCTCCGGGACGCCAGGTTGGAACCGTGCGCAGTCGGCCGTTGAACAGCGTCGGCGCTTGCCCCTGATCTGCTTCTCAGCTGAGCTGAGGCCACGCCACCCGTGCATTCCGGCATCCACGCAACTACACTGGCGAGGACGTCTACCCACTAGTTTCGAGGATTCGTGACCAAGCAACTCAACAGAGTCGTCATCCGCTTCGCCGGCGATTCCGGCGACGGCATGCAGCTGACCGGTGACCGCTTCACCGCAGAATCGGCTAGCTTCGGCAACGACATCGCCACACTCCCCAACTTCCCCGCCGAGATTCGCGCGCCGCAGGGCACACTGCCCGGGGTGTCGAGCTTCCAGCTCCACTTCGCCGATTTCGACATCGTCACCCCCGGCGACGTGCCGGACGTGCTCGTCGCGATGAACCCGGCCGCGCTCAAGGTGAACCTCAGCGACCTCCCCGCCGGCACGGTCATCATCGTCGATACGCACGACTTCACCGCGCGCAACCTCAAGAAGATCGGGTGGGATACGAACCCCCTCGAAAACGGCACGCTCAGCAATTACACCGTGCATGAGCTGGATCTCACGACGCTGGCGCAGGGCTCCGTCGAAGGCTTCGGCCTCACGCGCAAGGACGCGTCGCGGACGAAGAACATGTTTGCGCTCGGCCTGCTGAGCTGGATGTACTCGCGCCCCACCGAAGGCACGGAGCAGTTCCTCTCGTCGAAGTTCGCGAAGAAGCCTGACATTCGCGACGCCAACCTCGCCGCGTTCAGGGCCGGCTACGCGTACGGCGAGACCACCGAAGCGTTCGCGGTGCAGACCGTCGTCGATCCGGCCCCGATGCCGCAGGGCCGCTACCGGCAGGTCTCCGGCAACCTCGCCACGGCCTACGGCCTCATGACGGGTGCCCACAAGGCCGGCATGCAGCTCTTTTTGGGCTCGTACCCCATCACCCCTGCCTCCGACATCCTGCACGAACTCTCCCGCCGCAAGGACGTCGGCGTGATGACGTTCCAGGCGGAAGACGAGATCGCCGGCGTCGCGTCCGCGCTGGGCGCGAGTTTCGGCGGTGCGCTCGGCGTCACCACCACGTCGGGCCCCGGCGTCGCGCTGAAGTCGGAGACCATCAGCCTCGCCATCATGACCGAGCTCCCGTTGGTGATCGTCGACGTGCAGCGCGCCGGGCCGTCGACGGGTATGCCGACGAAAACCGAGCAGGCCGATCTGTTGCAGGCGCTCTACGGCCGCCACGGCGAGGCTCCGCTGCCGGTGCTCGCGGCGAAGTCGTCCACCGACTGCTTCGACACCGCGCTCGAGGCGTGCCGGATCGCCGTCACCTACCGCACGCCGGTCATCATGCTCTCCGACGGGTACCTCGCGAACGGTGCCGAGCCGTGGCGCATCCCCGACCTCGACGCGATCCCGGCCATCGAGCCCAACTTCGCCGACCGCGTGCACGACGACGATCCACACTTCATGCCGTACCGACGCGACCCCGAGACGCTCGCGCGCGAGTGGGCGAAGCCCGGCACACCAGGGCTGGAGCACCGCATCGGGGGCCTGGAGAAAGACCAGCTCTCCGGCAACGTCAGTTACGACCCGGACAACCACGATGCGATGGTGCGCACCAGAGCTGACAAGGTGGCCGGCATCGTGCGCGACATCCCCGACCTCCAGGTGGACGATCCAACCGAGGACTCGAAACTACTCGTGCTCGGCTGGGGGTCGACCTACGGGCCGATCACGGCTACGGCCAGGCGCATGCGTAAGAACGGCCACAAGATCGCGACGGCGCACCTACGCCACCTGAACCCCATGCCTGCCAATGTCGGCGACGTGCTGCGTCGTTACGAGCACGTCATCGTCCCGGAGATGAACATGGGCCAGCTCGCGCACGTGCTTCGGGCGAGGTACCTCGTCGATGTCGAGAGCTACTCGCGCGTGCGCGGGCTGCCGCTGTCCATTGCGGAGCTGGAGGAAGATTTCGTACAAGCAGTGCAGGCATTGGAGGAGCAGCGATGAGCGGTCTTGCAGGCGTTCCACTGGCCATCGAGCCCTTGCAGCGCAAGAAGATGGTGAGCGATCAAGAGGTGCGCTGGTGCCCAGGCTGCGGCGACTACGCAATTCTGTCTACGTTCCAGCAGATGGCGGCGGGGCTCGGCATCCGGCGCGAGAACATCGTCATGATCTCGGGCATCGGCTGTTCGTCGCGTCTGCCATACTACGTCGACTCGTACGGCATGCACTCCATCCACGGGCGCGCGCCCGCCATCGCGACGGGGCTCGCCGCCACGCGCGAAGACCTCAGTATCTGGGTCATCACCGGCGACGGCGACGCGCTCTCCATCGGCGGCAACCACCTCATCCACGCGCTGCGCCGCAACGTGAACATCAACATCTTGCTGTTCAACAACCGCATCTACGGGCTCACGAAGGGGCAGTACTCCCCCACCTCCGAGCTCGGCAAGGTGACGAAGTCAACCCCGTACGGTTCGCTCGACGAACCGTTCAACCCACTGTCCGTGGCGTTGGGCGCGGAGGCGACGTTCGTGGCTCGCGCCGTCGACTCCGATCGCGCCGGGCTCACGGAGGTGATGGAGCGCGCGGCCCAGCACCGCGGCGCATCCTTCATCGAGATCTTCCAGAACTGCCCCATCTTCAACGACGGCGCATTCGATGCCATCAAGGGGCCTGAGGCCGTCGAGACCCTCATCCCGCTGCGTCACGGCGAGCCCATCACGTTCGGCAAGGACGGGCACAAGGCGGTGGTCCGCGACGAGTACGGTGCGCTCAGCGTCGTCCAGACCGCCGACGTGGACCCGTCGGCCATCGTGGTGCACGACGAGACGCGCGACGACCCAACGTACGCGTTCGCGCTGTCCAGGCTCACTCAGCCAGGTGTGCTTGATCAGGCCCCGATCGGGGTGCTGCGTTGCGTGGATCGCCCCACCTACGACGATCTCGCGCGCGAGCAAATCACCGCTGTCGCGTCACCTGACCGGGCTGCTGCGCTAGCCTCAGTCATCGCAGGACCTGACACGTGGGAGGCTCGGACACAATGAATCAATGGCGGCCGTCTGCGCCACCTCCACCGGGTGGCTGGCAGCCGCCAGATTCCGGGCGCGCACGCGCGCCAGAACCTCGCCCCTCCGCTGCGCGGCCTGACGCGTCGCAGGAGCAGGACCCGGAGGCGATCCAGTCCATCTTGATGCGCGCTCGCGACCAGTCGCGCTACGAGGCGCCTGTCATCGAGGAGGAGCGCTCGCGCGGCCCCTTCCCCTGGAAGATGGTCGTCGCAGTGTTCACGGTCGTGGTCGTGCTCGCCGTCGCGGCCGGCACGTTCTATGCCCTCGTGCTGCGCAAGCCCACCGTCGATGAGCGCACCATCGTGAAGCCTTCCGGCAGCGAGTCTGCGGGGACTATCCGCACTCCGCAGGCGGCCGTCTCCGAGTATCTCCATGCGCTCGCCGACGGCGATATCGACAAGGCCTTATCCCTCGGGAAGCGCGGGGGCGACGAGACCAGCACGATGGTGCTGCTCTCCCGCAAGGCGCACCAGGCGATGCGCGAGAAAGCGCCTATCGATGACATCAAGATCCTGACCACCGACAAGAAGGCGTCGGACGTGGAGGTGAGCTACACACTCGCCGGGCAGCCTGTGCACACAAGTATCCCCGTGGTGCTCGACGA
Source organism: uncultured Tessaracoccus sp. (assembly GCF_947286155.1). Taxonomy (GTDB): domain Bacteria; phylum Actinomycetota; class Actinomycetes; order Propionibacteriales; family Propionibacteriaceae; genus Arachnia. The sequence goes on along the minus strand of NZ_CAMYPD010000019.1, from coordinate 24,695 downwards.
CCGCGGGAGTTACGAGCTGGAGCGCACCACCGTTACCGTCGTGATCGAGCTCGTGCAGGCCGAGTCACTGCCGCTGAAAGTGAACGGCGTCGAGGTGCCCAAGATGCAGCCCATCGAGGTGGTGCCCGGCGTGTACAACCTTTCGACGGAATTGCCGTTCATTCAATACCCCTCTGACAACAGCTTCACCATTGGCTCGCTACAGTTCGCGGAGGAGACGCTGCTGCCGGCAACGCCGGCCTTCACGAACGCCGGTAACGACGCGTTCCGTTCAGCGTTGGAGCGTTCTCTCGAGCAGTGCGTGGAGATGCAAGCTCCCAGCTCGAAAGGGTGCCCGCAAGGGGTTCGTCCAGCGAAACCCATCAAGCCAGGCTCGATCCGGTGGAGCCTCGTCGGCAATCCTTTGGTAGGGGTGCAGCCCAGCCTCAGCACCGACGATCTGTCCATCGGTGTGGCCACGCTGGATATGACCTTCAACCTGGAGTTCGAGTACGCCGACGGTTCCAACCCAGGCACCCAGGAGCTCAAGGTCACTGCCCGCGCATCGGCGAACATGCTCGCTGAGAACCCCGATGAGGTCATCATCACCTGGAACAAGTAAGTAGCCGCACGCCGAGCGCCAACTAGGCTGGACGGCATGACTGGACTCGATTTTTCTCACCGCGACGACGAGGTGCGCCTCGTCGACGACCTGTTCCGCCACTTCCACGGGCGTTGGCTCGCCACCGCGCAGATCGATCCCGATAAATCGTCCGCCGGTGCCTTTGTTGATCTCCGCGACGATGCGGAGGCGAATGTGCGTGCGATCGTCGAGGGCATCCGCAACGCTGAACCCGGCTCCGAGGAAGCGAAGATCGCGCAGCTCTACGCGTCGTTCATGAATGAGCAGAAGGTGGAAAAGCTCGGTGCCGCACCGCTGCGCCCGCTCCTGGAGGCCATCGAGGGCATCACCGACGGCGCCTCGCTCGCCAGCTACCTGGGTGACGCGGCGCGTCGGGGGTTGCTGAGCCTCGTCCACTTCGGCGAGGAAACTGACCCGGGAGACCCTTCTCGCTACGTCTTGTTCATCGCGCAGAGCGGGCTGGGACTGCCGGATGAGGAGTACTACCGACTCGAGGAACACGCCGAGACCCGAGCTGCGTACCGTGCCCACGTCGAGCGCATGCTCGCGCTCGGCGGTGTTTCCGACGCCGCCGATCAGGCCGACGCCGTGCTGGCGCTCGAAACCAAGATCGCTGCGCAGCATTGGGACAAGGTGCGGTGTAGGGACATCGTCGCGATGTTCAACCCGAAGTCGTGGGAGGAGCTGCAGAGCGTTGCGCCTGGATTCGCTTGGGAGCGGTTCCGCGAAGGGGCGGGCATCCCCGTCGAGAAGCTGGAGTACGTCGTCGTCGAGCAGCCGTCGTTCGTGGAGGCGCTCGCCAGGCTCGTCGAGGAGGAACCTGCCGATGCGTGGCGCGCGTGGGCGCGCTGGCACGTGATCTCGAGCGTCGCGCCTTACCTGTCGTCGCAGTTCGTCGAAGCCAACTTCGACTTCTACGGGCGCACACTCTCCGGTACCCAGGAGTTGCGTCCCAGGTGGAAGCGCGGCATCGCGTTCGTCGAGGGTGTGATTGGTGAGGCCATCGGTAAGCTGTACGTGGCGAAACACTTCAAGCCCGAGGCCAAGGCCGCCATGGATGCGCTCGTCGGCAACCTCATCAAGGCCTACGACCAGTCCATCCGCGAGCTCACGTGGATGTCCGAGACGACGAAGGAGCAGGCGCTCGAGAAGCTCAGGGGATTCACGCCGAAGATCGGCTACCCGTCGCGTTGGCGTGACTACTCCGCGCTGGAGGTGGGCGACGACCTGCTCGCGAACGTGCTTGCCAGCAACGAGTTTGACTTCGAGTACTCGCTGTCGCGCGTGCTCGGCCCGGTGCAGGAATCCGACTGGGCCATGCTGCCCCAGACGGTGAATGCGTACTACCACCCGCTGCGCAACGAGATCGTGTTCCCCGCGGCGATTCTGCAGCCGCCGTTCTTCAACATCGACGCCGACGATGCCGTCAACTACGGCGCCATTGGTGCGATCATCGGGCACGAGATTGGGCATGGCTTCGACGACAAGGGCTCGACGACCGATGCCGAGGGCAAGATTCGTGACTGGTGGACCGCCGACGACAAGGCCGCGTTCGAGCAAGCCACGGCCCGACTCGTGAGCCAGTACAATGGGCTCTCCCCCGAGGGCGTCGACGGGCACGTGAACGGCAAGCTCACACTCGGTGAGATCATCGGTGACCTCGGCGGCGTCGGCATCGCGTACAAGGCGTGGTTGATCGCGGGCGGGCGCCCCGACGGGGAGCCGATCGACGGGTTCACTCCCGCGCAGCGGTTCTTCCTGTCGTACGCGCAGGTGTGGCAGTCGAAGCGCCGCCCGGAGATGGCGAAGATGCTCCTCAGCGTCGACCCCCACTCCCCCGCTGAGTTTCGCGTGAACCAGATCGTAAAGAACGTCGATGCCTTCCACGAGGCCTTCGACACAGCCCCTGGCGATGGTCTCTGGCTCGAGCCTCAGGAGCGCGTCAGCATCTGGTGATCGGGTCGCCCTGCTCAACCACCGGTCAGGTCCAGCCCATCGAGTAGGCGACGCAGTCGCCGTATCGAGATGCTGTCTCCGTGAAGAAGTAACCCAATATCCACACGCGTTTGCCGTAGAAGGCGTTTTTGGCCGATTTTCGGAAACGAATGTGGATATTGGGTTAGATGACGGATGCGATGTGGTTTCGATACGCCCGCTCCGCGGGCTACTCAACCACCGAAGATCTGTGGCTCAGTGCTCGCGGCGGACGAGCTCGTCGCACACTTCGAACAGCGCGGTCTTGGCGTCGCCCTCCGGGAGCGGAGCGAGCGTCTGGCGGGCGAGCGCAGCGTGGCGTTCCACCTCGGCCTTCGCTTCGTCCATGATCGGGTGGGCGCGGAGCTGCCGCAGCACCTCCGCCAGCGTGGCGTCGTCGGTGAGGTCACCGTCGATGAGCGTCAGCAGCTCGGCGTCAGCCGGGTCGTTCTTCTTCCGCAGCATCAGCACCGGCAGCGTGGGCACGCCCTCACGCAGATCGGTACCGGGCGTCTTGCCGGTTTGCTCAGAGGTGATGTCGATGAGGTCGTCGGAGAGCTGGAACACCACGCCGATCTCCTCACCGAAGCTGCGCAGCGCCTCGATATGCTCGGCGCTCGCGTTCGCAGCCATCGCACCGAAGCACGCCGACGCCGCGATGAGTGAGCCCGTCTTGTCGGCAATCACCTGCAGGTAATGCTCGAGGGGGTCATCTTCCTCCGACGGGCCAATCGTCTCCGCGATCTGCCCCTGCACGAGCCTGGAGAACGTCCTGGACTGCAGCTGCACGAACTCCGGGCCGAGACCGGCCACCATGTCAGAGGCCTGCGAGAACAGGAAATCACCGACGAGGATCGCCACCGAGTTGCCATAGAACCGGTTCGCCGACGGCGCTCCTCGCCGCACGTCAGCCTCGTCCATAACGTCGTCGTGGTACAAGCTCGCGACGTGCGTCAACTCCATCACCATCGCGGCGTTCTGGAGTCGCTGCTCGTCGCTCACCTCTCCGAATTCACTCGCCACGAACACCAGCATGGGGCGGAATCGTTTGCCTCCTGCTTCGATCACGTGGCGCGCTGCCTGCGTGACGTACGGAGTGTTCGCCACGGCCGCAGCGGCCAGAAGCGGCTCGAACTCGTCGAGCCGCTTCTGGATCCGTGCGTCAAAGGATGCAGTCATCAGCGGATGAACTCCGAGAACTGTCCGAACAGGTCAAGGACACCGCCGGGCACCAGGCCGAGGATCACCGTCGCGAGCGCGGAGATCACCACGAGGCTCCACACCCACAGCGACGGAGTAGCCACGACCACTTCGGAGTCCTCGTCGGCGGAGTCGAACCACATCACGACCGTCACCTTGAGGTAGAAGTACGCCGCCACCACGCTCATGATGATCGCGACGATCACCAGCCACGCGTAGCCACCCTGGAAGGCCGCCGCGAACACGGCGAGCTTGCCGACGAAGCCGGCCGTGAGCGGAATGCCAGCGAAGCTCAGGAAGAACAGCGTCATCACACCAGCCAGCAGCGGGTTGCTCTTGCCGATGCCCTTCCAGTCGTCAAGGGACGTGGCTTCGCCACCCGCCCGACGCACGCACATCACGAGGCCGAACGCACCCAGCGTCGCCACGCCGTAGGTGAGCAGGTAGAAGGCCACCGCGCCGAGGGACGTCACGAACACGTCCTTGTCGAGCACAACCGCGCCGACGACACCCACGAGGATGAAACCAGCATGCGTGATGGCCGAGTACGCGAGGAGGCGCTTGATGTCGGTCTGCCACAGCGCGATCACCGCGCCGACGACCATCGACAACACCGCGACGACCGCGATGAACGGCTGCCAGTCCCATCGGGCGCCGCCCAAGCCGACGAACAGCACGCGCACCAACGCAGCAACGGCGGCGGACTTCGTCGCAATCGCCATGAAACCGGTGACCGGGGTCGGGGCGCCCATGTAGACATCGGGCGTCCACGAGTGGAACGGCACCGCGCCGATCTTGAACAGCAAGCCGACGGACACCAGCACGAGGCCCAGCAGCAACAGCCAGTAGTTGTCGGTCTGCGACTTCACAGCCTCTTCGAGGCCGGTGAGCTTCAGCGAGCCCGAGTAGCCGTACAGCATGGCCACGCCGTAGAGGAAGATACCCGAGGCGAGCGATCCGAGCAGGAAGTACTTCAGACCAGACTCCTGCGACAGCAGGCGACGGCGTCGCGCCATCGACGACAGCAGGTACAGCGGCAGCGAGAACACCTCGAGCGCCACGAACATCAAGATGAAGTCGTTGGCGGAGGCGAACAGCATCATGCCCAGCAGCGTGAACAGCAGCAGCGGGAATACTTCGGTGTGCTCGCGACGAAGGCGCACGGCCTCACGTTCGAGAGGGGATCCAGGGGCCGCCGAAGCCGACGGCGCGAATGCCGACTGGCCGTCGGAGACGCCCCGCTCAGCGAACAGCGCGACGCCACCCAGCCCGAACACGAGCAGGAGGACCCAGAACACCAGTGTCGGACCGTCGTACGAGATCGTGTCCATCGCAAGCTTCTGCGGCTCGAAGTTGCCGAGCTGTAGCGCGAGAGCCGCGCCAGCGCCCAGGATGGTGAGCGACGCGAGGCTGGTCTGCACGACGTAGCGCGAGCTACGGGGCGTGAATGCCTCGACCACGACGGCGAGCACGGCGCCGCCAAACACCACGAGCAGCGGTGCGAGCAACGCCCACTCGATAGTGGGTGCCGTAATCTCCAGGACGTTCATCAGCGTCCGCCTTCCTTCATCTGTGGGGCGGGATCCGAGACACCTGCAACCGTGAGGAAGCCCGTCGAGGCTTCATCAATGATCTGCAGTGCCGGCTTGGGCAGGAAGCCCAGGACGAGGAGCAGCACGATCAGCGGGAACACCGCCGCCTTCTCGCGAAGGCTCAGGTCCTTGCTCACCTTCTCCTCAACTTGCTCGGTGACGGGGCCGGTCATGGTGGTCTTGTACAGACGCAGCACGTAGCTGGCAGCCAGCACCATGCCCACCACCAGGAAGGCGACGTGCACGGGGTACCGCTGCCATGTGCCGGCCATCACCAGGAATTCCGAAACGAAGCTCGACATGCCAGGCAGTGCGAGCGCCGACAGGCCAGACAGCAGGAAGAAGCCGGCCAGCACGGGGGCTACCTTCTGCACGCCGCCGAAGTCGTTGATGTCCTGGCTGCCGCGGCGGGCGACGAGGAATCCAACGACGAGGAACAGCGCCGCCGTCGAGAACCCATGGTTCAGCATGTAGAAGATCGAGCCGGTCATCGACTGCGTCGTGAGCGCGAAGATGCCCACCACCATGAAGCCGAAGTGGCTGATGGATGTGTAGCTCACCAGGCGCAGCATGTCGGTGGCGTTCAGCGCCATCAGCGCGCCGAAGAACATCGAGACGATAGCCCAGACGATCACCACTGGCGCGGCCCACTGCACCGACTCGGGGAAGATCACCAAGCAGATCTTGATGATGCCGAAGGTGCCGATCTTGTCCAGCACGCCGACGAGCAGCGTCGAGGTGCCCGGAGACGCGGCCGCGGCAGCGTCGGGCAGCCAGGAGTGTACGCCCACCAGGGGCGCCTTCACGGCGAACGCGAAGAACACCGCGATGAACAGCCAGTGCGCGGTCGACGTCGCCATCTCCAGCGAACCGAGATCCTGAATCAGCAGGCTCGGCTGACCCTGCGAAACGGACACGGCGTAGAGCCCGACGATGCCCACCAGCAGCACCAAACCGCCGGCCAGCGAGAAGAGCAGGAACTTCACCGCAGCGCGCTGCCTGCCCTCGCCGCCGAAGCGTCCGATCAGGAAGTAGATCGGAATGAGCGTGGCTTCGAAGGCCAGGTAGAACAGCAGCAGGTCGCCCGCGAGGAACACGAACAGTGCCAGGCCCTGCATGAGCAGCGCGAGCGAGAAGAAGCCCGACGCAGTGCCGCGCACGTCGCTGCGCTCGTCGATGTGCCACTCAGCGAGCAGCACGACCGGCACGAGGATGACGGTCAGCAGCACGAGCACCGCGTCCATGCGGGTCATGTCGAGGGCGTAGAACGCACCAATCGGGCGAATCCACGGCACCGAGATGGCGAGCGACATCGTGCCCGAGATGCTCATCGCGGCAGTCACGACGCCGAGCACCAACGTGGTCAGCGCAAAGCCCATGCCGATCAGCTTGGCGGTCTGCCCCTTGAGCAGGGCAACGACCACCGAACCGACGATCGGTAGCAGGGCGAGGATGGTCAACAACATAGTTTCAAATCTCCTTAGCCCAGCTGTCCCAGTACGACGACGAGCAGCAACACGACGACACCGCCGACGAGCGTGAGTCCGTAGCTGCGGGAGTACCCGTTCTGGGTCTTCCGCAACGCACCGCCGAGGCCGGCCGCCACCGACGCTCCGCCCTCGGGGATCCCGTCGAGCGTCGTGCGATCAAACCATGCGAAGCCCGACGCGATGCCCTTGACCGACTGAATGACGGCGTACTTGTTGAATTGGTCACCGTAGAGATCCGCGCGGCCAGCGAGCAGCAGCGGGTTCTTCGTAGCGGGGGCCTCCTTCGGAATGTTGTCCTTGAACATGAACCAGCCGACGAGCACACCCACGGCGACCGTGGCCATGGTGAGCCATCCGATCGACGTGATGTGCAGCAGCCCGGTCTCGTGGACCTCGTGGCCGGTGGGAACAGCGAGCCATTCCTGAATCCAGCCGTTCATGAACAGGCCAGCCACGAGCGACAGCACCGCGAGGATGATGAGCGGAATCGTCATGCTCAGCGGCGACTCGTGCGGATGCACGTCCTTGTCCCAGCGCTCCTGACCGAAGAACGTCATCATCATCAGGCGCGTCATGTAGAACGCGGTGATACCCGCGCCCACCAGTGCGAGGATGCCCAGCACCATGTTGGTGTCGAAGGCGGCTTCGATGATGTGGTCCTTCGAGTAGAAGCCCGAGGTGAAGGGGAAGCCGATGATGGCGAGGTACCCCATCGCGAAGGTGAGGAAGGTGATTCGCATCGCCTTCGACAGCCCACCGAAGTTGCGCATGTTGACGTCGTCGTTCATGCCATGCATGACGGAGCCGGCGCCCAGGAACATGTTGGCCTTGAAGAAGCCGTGCGTGATGAGGTGGAAGATCGCGAACGCGGCACCGATCGGGCCGAGACCGGCCGCGAGCATCATGTAGCCAATCTGTGACATGGTCGAGCCAGCGAGCACCTTCTTGATGTCGTCCTTGCTGGAACCGATCCAGGCACCAGCCAGCAGCGTGACGGTACCGACGATCGCGACAGCGAGCGTCGCCTCGGGGCTTTGCGCGTAGATCGCGTTCGAGCGGATCACAAGGTACACACCGGCGGTGACCATCGTCGCCGCGTGAATGAGCGCGGAGACCGGTGTCGGGCCTTCCATGGCGTCGAGCAGCCAGGATTGCAGCGGAACCTGCGCCGACTTACCGCACGCGGCCAGCAGGAGCAGGAAGCCGAGCAGGGTGGCCCAGCCGCCCATGTTCGGCGCCGCCTCGTTGACCGCCTGGAAATCGACGGAGCCGATGAGGGCGAACATGGTGAAGATCGCGGTGGCCATGCCGAGGTCACCCACGCGGTTGACGATGAACGCCTTGTTACCAGCCGCTGCAGCGGACTCACGGTGAGCCCAGAACGAGATGAGCAGGTACGAGGCGAGACCCACGCCTTCCCAGCCGATGAACAGCATGAGGTAGTTGTTGGCCAGCACCAGCGTCAACATCGCGGCGATGAAGAGGTTCAGGTAGGCGAAGAAACGTCGACGACGGGGATCTTCGGCCATGTACCCGATGGAGTAGATGTGGATGAGCGAACCCACGCCCGTGATGAGCAGCACGAACAGGATGGACAGCTGGTCGACCAGCAGGGCGATGTTCACGCTCCACGAGCCGGTGGCGAGCCACTCGTACACCTGAATATTCACGGCTTCGGGCTGCTCCAGCATCTGCAGGAACAGCAGCAGGCCGATGACGAAGGAGGCGATGGGCGCCAACGTCGCCAGCCAGTGCCCCCAGCTGTCCGACACCTTGCCGAGCAGCAGGAGCAGGAACGACGTCGCAAGCGGAATCGCGATCATCAACGGAGCGAGCGCAAAGAGGCCGACGGCCACGTTCGCTTCCAGGGTTTCGAGAAGAATCACGGTTTCGCCTCTCAGAACTTCATGAGGTTCGCGTCATCGACCGAAGCCGAGCGACGCGTCCTATAGACGGCAACGATGATGGCGAGGCCAACCACGACCTCAGCGGCGGCAACGACCATCACGAAGAAGGCCGCCATCTGCCCCTCGAGGCCGCCGTGCTGGCGGGCAAACGCGACGAACGCGAGGTTCGCAGCGTTCAGCATGAGCTCGATCGACATGAACGCGATGATCGCGTTACGGCGCAGCAGGAATCCTGCTACTCCGACCGTGAACAAAATCGCGGAAAGCACGAGCAGTGATGCGGTGGTCATGCCTGGCCTCCTTCGATGTCGGCGCGAGCGGATTCGATGGCCTTGCGGACCTCGTCGGTGGGTGCGCGCAGCTGGTCGACGTCGACGGCGATGCCGCGGTCGAGCAGCGTCTGCGAGAGCGAGGTCTCAGCGACGGAGCCGTCAGGCAGCAGCGCCGGGGATGCAATCGAGTTGTGGCGCGCGTACACACCGGAGCTGGGTCGGGGCCCGGGGTGAGCGCCTTCCTCGGCGTAGGCCTTGGTGCGCTCGGTAGCGGAGCCCCACTGGCTGACCTTCTTCTTCAGCTCGTCGCCGTGGGTAAGAATGAGTGCGCCCATGGGTGCGACGATGAGCAGCGCTGCAGCGAGCTCGAACACGATCACGTAATCGTGGAAGACGAGTTTGGCGAGGCCCTCGACGTTGCCGGCCTGGTTGGCAGTCGCCAGCCCAGCGGGTTCCCCGAAGGTCGCCAGCTGTCCGACCACCGCGATGATCAGGATGCCGAAGCCAAGCGAGGCGACGATCGACGCGGCGCGGTGGCCCTTGATGGTTTCCACCAGCGAATCGGTGCTGTGCACGCCGATGATCATCACGACGAACACGAACAGCATCAAGATGGCGCCCGTGTAGACGATGATCTGTGCCACGAACAGGAAGGGAGCGTCCAGCGCACCGTAGAGCACCGCCAGCCCGATCATAACGCCGGCCATGCACACTGCCGAGTGCACCGGCTTGCGGGAGACAATGAAACCCAGAGCGCAGGCCACCATGATCGGCGCTGCGATCCAGAAGGCCACATCCGATGCCGTGGCCAAGGGAATGAAGGTCGTCATTCAACCGCTCCTTGGGTGGTGGCGCTGCGGGTATCCAGCTCTCCGGTGGCGGGGAGTCCGGCGTAGTAGTCGTCCTCGTCGTCGCCGAGTCGACGCGGGTGCGGCGGCTCTTCCATACCGGGCAGCAGCGGTGCGAGCAGCTGGTGCTTCTCGTAGATGAGGCTCTCGCGCGTCTTGTCGGCGAGCTTCCACGTGTTCGTCATGGTGAGCGCCCGTGTGGGGCATGCCTCGATGCACAGGCCGCAGAAAATGCAGCGCAGGTAGTTGATCTGGTAGACGTGCCCGTAGCGCTCGCCGGGCGAGAACCGCTCGTCCTCCGTGTTGTCTGCACCTTCGACGTAGATGGCGTCTGCCGGGCACGCCCAGGCACACAGCTCGCAGCCGACGCACTTCTCCAGCCCGTCGGGCCAGCGGTTCAGCTGGTGACGTCCGTGGAAGCGCGGCTGCAGTACCTTCTCAGGTTCCTTGTGCGGGTAGTCCTGGGTGAAGGTCTTGCGGAAGATCGTCTTGAATGTGATGCCAAATCCGGCCCACTCATCGGTGAATCCCATCAGGCGTCCTTCCCAGTCGTCTCGGTATCTGCGTCGTCCTCGTCGTCGGTGGCCCCGGCGACGACACCCGCGAGCTCAGGCAACACCTGGCCCTTGCGCGGCGGCACAGGATAGCCGCCCGCGAACGGATCGAATACCTCGGGGTGCTCCGGTTCGGGTTCAGGCGTGGGCTCGAGATCGTCGCGACGCTTCGAAGCGAGGAGCCAGAACCCGCCGATGGCGACCAGCACGCCGGTGAGCGCAGAGGCCTGCGGGAACAGCATCACGAGCACGAGGTAGACCAGCACGATCTCGATGAGGTACTTCCAGCCGAGGTTCATGAACTGGTCGTAGCGGAAACGCCAGGTTGCGCCGCGCAGCCACATGAAGAAGCTGAAGACGAGCTGTACCTTGATGATGAACGAGAGCACGCCCCACCAGCCCGGATCAGCGAGGCCCGGGATGAGGTTGAGCGGCCACGGCATGAGGTAGCCGCCCAGGAAGAGCGTGACGCACATCGCCGACACCGTGAGCATGTTGATGTACTCCGCGAGGAAGAACATCGCGTAGCGGAAGCCGGAGTAGTCGGTCATGAATCCCGACACCAGCTCCGACTCACACTCGGGCAGGTCGAAGGGTGCGCGGTTGGTCTCGCCCACCATGGAGATCACGTACACCACGAAGCACGGGAACAGCAGGAAGAAGTACCAGCCGGTGATGTGGTGGTTGCCATCCATGAACAGCTGGTTGGTGAACGGAATCGCGAAGGGAATCGGTTCGTTCTGCGCCTCGACGATCTCCCACGTGGACATCGAACCGGAGCGCATCAGCACACCGACGATCGCCAGGCCCATCGCGAGTTCATAAGAGATCATCTGCGCTGCCGAGCGGATCGAACCGAGGAACGAGTAGGAGTTCGACGACGCCCAGCCCGCCAGCACGATGCCGTAGATACCGATGGACGCAATCGCCATGACGAACAGTGCCGCCACCGGAAGGTCCGTGAGCTGGAGCCTCGTCTCGACGCCGAACATCGTGACCTCACCGGCGAAGGGAATCACGGCCCAGCCGGTAAAACAGGCAAAGCCTGCGAGGATCGGTGCGAGGTTGAAGATGAACGCGTCGGTGTTTGCCGGACGGTAGTCTTCCTTGAAGATCAGCTTGGCGCCATCGCCGAGCGCCTGCCCCAAACCGAACGGGCCGTTCATCACTGGGCCGATGCGGTTCTGCATCTTGCCCAGCAGGCGCCGCTCGTACCACACGTTGAAGATGGTCCAGACCAGCAGCACTACGAACAGCAGCAGGATCTTGACCACGGTCAACCAGAACGGATCGTGGAAGAAGACGGGATTCATGCCATTGCTCCCTCGTTGATCGTGACGGCGGTCACCGTCACGGGTGTGCCGGGCAGCGCCGCGAGACGGCCGCCCCCCGGATTCAGCGGCGCCCACACGACGTCGTCGACCATGCCGCGCACCACCTCGACGGGCAGCACCTGCTCGCGCCCGTCGCATTCGATGCGGGCGTGAGTGGTGAGGCCGAGCCGCTCAGCCGTGGCGGCGGAGACGCGTGCGACGGCGGGGCGGGCGGTCTTGCGCAGCGCGACCTCGTGGTCGTTACCGCGCGAAGCATCCAGCAGCTCACGCCAGCCGGCGAACAGGACGCCGTCAGCCTTCGTGGCAGGGGCGCACTGCGGTGCGGAGGCGCGAGCGCCTTCCCAGTCCTGCAGTTCCTGGAAACTCGCCCAAGCGGATGCGGTAGTGCGAATGCCCAGGTCGGAGCCCAGTGCGTCCGACAGTGCGGCAAGGATGCGCAGGTCTGTCATCGGCGAGTGCGTCGACGACGTCACCAGCCCGATCGGCAGCTCTCGGCCTTCCCAGTTCAGGAAGTGGCCGCTCTGCTCCTCCACAAGCGCGGCGGGGAACACGACGTCGGCGCGCTCCGTCACCTCGGAGGGGCGCTGCTCGATGCTCACGACGAACTCCGCGGCTTCGAGCGCCGCCAGGGCGGCGGCTGGATCAGCCATGTCGCCCGGCTCGACACCAGCCACGACGAGCGCCTTCAGCGTGCCCTGCTGTACAGCGTCGAACTGCTGCTGCGCGTTCAGCCCTTCGGCTTCCGGCAGCGCGTCGACGCCCCAGGCGGCAGCGACATCGACGCGGGCTCCCGCGTCGGAGACCTGCCTACCCCCCGGCAGCAAACCAGGCAGACAGCCTGCATCGAGCGCGCCTCGGTCGCCTGCACGCCGCGGCATCCACGCCAGGTGGGCGCCGGATGCGTCGGCGATCCTGGTAGCGGTGCTGAGCAGACCGGGGATGGTGGCCGCCCGCTCCCCCACCATGATGATGGTGCTGTCGTCGAGATTCTCCAGCGCCTCCAGCGCCGCAACCTCGTCGCCAGGAGCGGTCGGGATCAACGTCGCGGACAGCTTCTCGGAGCCCTTCGACGCGAATGGCGCGATCACCTGCACATTGAGGTTCTGCTTGCGCACCGCCTTGCGCAACCGCAGGAAGGCGATGGGCATCTCATCCTCGGGCTCGAAGGCGACGAGGATCACGGTGCTCGCCTGTTCCACGTCGGCCCAGCTGACCTGGGTGCGCCCAGCGACGCGGGCTGCCAGGAATACTGCTTCCTCGTCGGCGGACGGGCGGGAGCGGAAATCGATGTTGTTCGTGCCCAGCACGGCGCGTGCGAAGCGCGAGTAGCCGAGCGCATTCTCGACGCTGAGGCGTCCACCGGTTTGTACACCGACGGCGTCGCCGGCCTGCTTGAGGCCTGCCACCGCAGCATCGATGGCTTCCGGCCACGAGGCGGGACGCAGCACCCCGTTCTCACGTACGAGCGGGTGGGTGAGGCGATCCTCGCGGGCGTAGACGAAGCCAAAACGGCCCTTGTCGCAGCTCCATTCCTCGTTGATCTGCGGGTTGTCCCCGGCGAGACGACGCTTCACCTGGTGGTGACGGTGGTCGACACGCAGCTCACAACCGGCAGCGCAGTGCTCGCAGGTGCTCGTCGTCGACACGAGATCGAACGGGCGAGCCTGGAAGCGATACGCCGCCGAGGTGAGCGCACCCACCGGGCAGATCTGCACAACGTTGCCAGAGAAGTAGGAATCGAACGGCTTGGAGTCGTCGATAGCGATCTGGCTGACCGCACCACGCTCGGAGAGGTGGATAAGCGGGTCGCCCGCAATCTGATCTGCGAAACGGGTGCAGCGCTGACACAGAATGCAGCGCTCGCGGTCCAGCAGGATCTGGGCGGAGAGGTTGATGGGCTTCGGGTAGGTGCGCTTGGCGAGGCCGTAGCGCGACTCCCCCGTGCCGTGGCTGAGCGACTGATTCTGCAGGGGGCACTCGCCGCCCTTGTCACAGATGGGGCAGTCGAGCGGGTGGTTGATGAGCAGGAACTCCATCTGCCCCTGCTGCGCCTTCTCGGCGACGGCGGAGGTGACCTGGGTCTTCACCACCATGCCCTCGGCCACCGGCATGGTGCAGGCGGGCTGGGGCTTCGGGAAGCCGCGGCCATTGCCGGCGTCCGGAATATCGACGAGGCACTGGCGGCAGGCACCGGCTGGATCGAGCAGCGGGTGGTCACAGAAGCGAGGGATGTTCGTGCCGATGCTCTCCGCCGCGCGGATGATGAGGGTGCCCTTCGGCACGCTGACCGACACACCGTCGATGGTGCACGTGGTGAGTTCCTCCGGCGGCAACACCTGGGCTGCGCTCTTGGCGTCGACGCTCATCGCGTGGCTCCTTCCTTGGCGAAGATGGCGCTCTTCTCGTAAGGGAAGAGTTCCCGTGCAGACGTGTGATACCCCTGCTCGAACTCCTCACGGAAGTGCGTAACGGCGCTGCGAACGGCTGCGACGGCGCCGTCGGCAAGCGCGCAGAACGAACGACCGCCGATGTTCTCGCAGATGTCGAGCAGCTTGTCGACATCGCCTTCCTGTGCTTCGCCGCGCTCGAACGCCATCAGCAGCTGCACGAGCCACCACGTGCCTTCACGACACGGGGTGCACTTGCCGCAGCTTTCGTGCTTGTAGAACTCGACGAAGCGCAGCGTGGTGCGCACGATCGAGACGGTGTCGTCGAACACCTGCAACGCCTTGGTGCCCAGCATGGTGCCGGCACCAGCCATGCCCTCGTAATCGAGCGGGAGGTCGAGGTGCTCGTCGGTGAGGATGGGCGTGGAAGAACCACCCGGGGTGAAGAACTTCAACTTGTGGCCCTGGCGGATGCCTCCGGAGAGTTCGATGAGCTCCCGCATGGTGATGCCCATGGGTGCTTCGTACTGGCCCGGATGGGTGACGTGCCCAGACACGGAGTACAGCGTGAAGCCCTTCGACTTCTCAGTACCCATGGCCTGGAACCATTCCTTGCCGTTGGCGATGATGGACGGCACAGATGCGATGGATTCGACGTTGTTCACCACCGTCGGCGACGCGTACAGGCCTGCGACGGCGGGGAACGGTGGGCGAAGTCGCGGCTGGCCGCGCCGGCCCTCGAGCGAATCCAGCAGCGCGGTTTCCTCACCGCAGATGTAGGCACCGGCTCCGGCGTGGACGATGATGTCCAGATCGTAGCCGCTACCGAAGATGTTCTTGCCGAGGTAGCCCGCGTCGTAGGCCTCTTGTACAGCGGCCTGCAGGCGACGGATGATGTGCACCACCTCGCCACGACAGTAGATGAATGCCTGGTGCGAGTTGAAGGCGAAGCAGGAAATGATGATGCCCTCCACCAGGGTGTGTGGGGAGGCCATCAGCAGCGGCATGTCCTTGCAGGTGCCGGGTTCCGACTCGTCGGCGTTGACGACGAGGTACTTCGGGTTCGGGTTGTCCTGCGGCACGAAGCTCCACTTCATGCCCGTGGGGAAGCCAGCGCCGCCACGACCGCGCAGGCCGGCGTCCTTCACCAGGGTGATGATGTCGGCGGGCTGCATGCCCAGCGCCTTGCGAGCGGCCTGGTAGCCGCCCGTCGACTCGTACTCGGCGAGCTTCCACGACCGCTCCTTGCCCCAGTGGGCGGAGAGTACCGGGGTGAGTGTGTCGGTCACTTCGCGTCCTCCTCAGCTGCGGGCGGCTCAGGCAGATTGTTCGGGTCGGGAGCGGTCCAGCCACGCTCCCGGGCGATCTCGACGCCGCGCAGCGACGCGTGGCCAGCGGAGGGCCCTTCGTCGACGCGCCCGTCGGGGAATCCGGCAAGCACGCGCTCGGTGTCCTTCCAGCAGGTGATGGCCGCGCCGCGCGAGGAGCAGATGGGCTTGTCGTTGCTCAGTGCGTCGAGCAGCTCTGCGGTTTTCTCCGGGTCCATGTTGTCGAAGAATTCCCAGTTAACCATCATGACCGGCGCGTAGTCGCACGCCGCGTTGCACTCCAGGCGCTCGAGCGAGATCTGGCCGTCTTCGGTGGTCTGGCCCTCGTCGATGCCGAGGGTGTCCTTCACCTGTTCGAGCAGGATGTCGCCGCCCATCACCGCGCACAGCGACGTGGTGCACACACCGAGGTGATGCTTCCCGGCTGGGCGGCGCTTGTACATGGTGTAGAAGGTGGCCACGCCGGACACCTGTGCTGCGGAGATGCCGAGCACCTCGGCACACGCTTCGACACCGCGGGGGCTGATGCGTCCGTCGACCGACTGCACCAAGTGCAGCATCGGCAGGAGCGCCGAGCGCGGCTCAGGGTAGCGGTCGGCGATCTCCTGCAGCTCGTGCATGGTGACGTCGTCGATGTTCGTTGACGTGTCGGAGTAGTCAATCGTGCCCGAATCCGCGAAGTGCGTCTTGAACTCACCACTCATCGGTCAACACCTCCAAGAACTGGGTCGATGCTTGCCAGGGCGACGACGACGTCGGACATCATGCCGCCCTCGCACATGTAGGGGATGGATTGCAGGTGGTGGAATCCAGGGTCGCGCATGTGCACGCGGTAGGGTTTGGGCCCGCCGTCGGAGACGACGTGGCAGCCAAGCTCTCCCTTGGGGGATTCGATGGCCATGTACGCCTGGCCGGCAGGCACCTTGAAGCCCTCGGTGACGATCTTGAAGTGGTGAATGAGCGCTTCCATCGAGCCCGTCATGATGTGCTTGATGTGCTCGTTCGAGTTGCCCTGACCGTCGGCTCCGATGCTGAGCTGTGCGGGCCAGGCGATCTTCTTGTCTTCCACCATCACGGGCTGGCCCTGCGTCTTCTCCAGACGCTCGAGGCACTGTTCGACAATCTTGAGTGACTGCCAGGTCTCGTCGAGACGCACGCGGAAGGCGCCGTAGGAGTCGTCCCCCGTCCAGGTGACCACGTCGAAATCGTAGGTTTCGTAGCCGCAGTAGGGTTGCTTCTTGCGCAGGTCCCACTCGTAGCCCGTGGCGCGCAGACGCGGGCCGGTGACGCCGAGCATCATCGCGCCGGTCAGGTCGATGCGCGCGATGTCCTTCATGCGGCCGATGAAGATGGGGTTTTCGTTGCAGAAGCCCGCGTACTCGGGCAGGTGCTTGTGCAGCCAGTCGATGACGCTGCGGAGGTGGTCGAGCCCGCCCTCGGGCAGGTCGTTGGCGACACCGCCGGGACGGATGAACGCGTGGTTCATACGCAAGCCGGTGAGCGCTTCGAAGAAGTCGAGGATCACTTCGCGCTCACGGAACCCGATGGACATGACCGTCGTCGAGCCAATCTCCATGCCGCCGGTGCCAATGGCCACCAGGTGCGAGGCGATGCGGCACAGCTCCATCACGAGCACGCGAATCACCTGAGCGCGCTCCGGGATGTCGTCGGTGATGTCGAGAAGCTTCTCCACAGCCATGCAGTACACGGCCTCGTTGAACAGCGGAGCGACGTAGTCCATGCGCGTCATGTAGGTGACGGCCTGGGTCCACGTCTTGAACTCGGCGTTCTTTTCAATGCCCGTGTGGAGGAAGCCGATGCCGGGGCGGATGGAGGTGACCGTTTCACCCTCCATCTCCAGCATCAAGCGCAGCACGCCGTGCGTGGATGGGTGCGAGGGGCCCATGTTGATGACGATGGTCTCGTCGCTGCGCTCGGCCTGTTCTGCGACGATCTCTTCCCAGTCGCCACCCTGGGGGAAGTAGGCGTGATCGGCTGGCTTCTCGCCGGGGGCCGCGTAAACGTCCTGGCTCACGAGTAGCTCCTTCGCGTGTCCGGCGCCGGAACCTTGGCGCCCTTGTACTCGACGTCGATGCCGCCCAGCGGGTAATCCTTGCGCTGCGGGTGGCCTTCCCAATCGTCCGGCATCAGGATGCGGGTGAGGCCGGGGTGGCCGTCGAAGATGATGCCAAACATGTCCCACGTCTCACGCTCGTCGTAGTCGGCCATCGGGTAGGTGGCGCACACCGAGGGGATGTGGGGGTCGCCGTCGGGGCAGCTCACTTCGAGCCGGACGCGACGGTTGTGCGTGTAGCTGAGCAGGTGGTAGACGGCGTGCAGCTCGGCGCCCGTCTGCTGGGGATAGTGCACGCCCGAGACGCTCATGATGACCTCGAAGCGCAGCCACGGGTCGTCGCGGAACGTGCGGGCAACCTTGGCCAGCTGTTCACGCGGCACGTAGATGGTGAGTTCACCGTTGTGGAAGAGCATCGGGAAGTGCTCGGCCTCGGGCAGCGCGTCGACCGCACGGCGGTAGATCTCGTCGGCGTCCGCGTCGTCGAAGGGCGGGGTGGGGATACCCGGCATGGAGATTTCTCGCACCATGCCGCCATACCCCGACGTGTCACCCGAGCCACGCGACCACATGCCCTGCTTTGTTTCAAAAACGGGCGCGCCCTTCGCGGGCTCTTGTGCGCGCTGCGGGATGTGCTCCTCGCTCATCGCATGAGTCCCTTCTGCTCCACCTTGGCAGGCGCAGCCAACGCGGCCTGCTCAAGTTCTTCGATTTCCGCCGCGCGGTGAGCGCCCATCTTCGTGTTCTTCCATACCTCTTCACGGAGTTTGAAGATGCCGTCGATCAGCTGATCGGGGCGGGGCGGACAACCGGGGATGTACATGTCCACGGGGAGGAAGTGGTCGGCGCCCTGGATGATGGCGTAGTTGTTGAACATGCCGCCCGAGCTGGCGCAGGCGCCCATGGAAATCACCCACTTGGGGTTGGGCATCTGGTCGTAGATCTGGCGCAGCACCGGGGCCATCTTCTGGCTGACGCGGCCGGAGATGATGAGGAGGTCGGACTGGCGTGGCGAGCGGAACACTTCCTGCCCCCAGCGGCCGGCGTCGAACCTCGGCGTACCGAAGGCCATCATCTCAATGGCGCAGCATGCCAGACCCATCGTCGCGGGCCACCACGACGTCTTACGCATCCATCCTGCGATGGCTTCCACCGACGTCAGCAGGACGCCTGCCGGAATCTTATCTTCGAGACCCATTGCACAACTTCCTTTATCTGATCAGTCCCAGTCCAGGCCCTTGCGGCGCAAGACGTAGAAGAATGCGACGAACACCAGCGCGATGAAGATCACCATCTGGATGACGACGAAGAAGTCCATCTGGTTGCGTGACACCGCGAAGGGGTACAGGAATACCACCTCGATGTCGAACACGATGAACAGCATGGCCGTGATGTAGTACTGCACCGGGAAGCGGCCACCGCCGGCAGGCTGCGGGGTGGGCTGGATGCCACACTCGAACGCATCATGCTTGGAGCGGTTGTAGCGCTTCGGGCCTACCACTGCGCTGAGCAGCATGGATACCACCACGAATCCCGTGGCCAACACCATCATTCCCACAATGGGGATGTAGGGGTTCATGCGGACTCCTTCACTCGATTGTTGTTGCTCATGCCGACGGCGCCGCCTTCGAGAGCACATTGATGATGTGATCAGCCCAATCGCCATCATGGGCGTCACGCAGGTCTGCGAGCAGTTTCATGACGAGGTGCATGAGGTGCTTCCGCGGAAGGCCATACTTCGTGCACAAACGCATGATCGTCGGGTTACCGATGAGCTTCGCGAAGATGGTACCGAGTCGGTAATAGCCGCCTAGCTCCGCCCTCAGTTTGATGGGGTAACCCTGGAGCGCGCGCTCTGCGGCAGGCGTGCCGATGCCGCGCGCGAACGCGTCAGCGCAGGCGTCGGCGGCCCATTCGGCGGCCTCCATCGCGTACGCGATGCCCTCACCGTTGAAGGGGCTCACCATGCCGCCTGAGTCGCCGACGAGGAGCAGCCCTCGGCCATAGTGCGGCTGGCGGTTGAAGGCCATGGGCAATGCGGCGCCTTGCACCTTGCCCACCTGGTTCTCGTCGCGGTAGCCCCACTCTTCGGGAGTGTTGTCGAGCCAGCGCTTCAGCATCGCCCGGTAGTCGGTGTTACCGAACCCCTTCGACGTGCTCGTGACACCAAGACCAACATTGACCGTACCGTCGCCCATGGGGAACACCCAGCCGTAGCCGGGAAGCAAGTTGGAGTTGCCGGGCTCACCGTCCCAGAGTTCGAGCCAACTCTCGAGGTGGTCGTCGTCGTGGAGCGGGCTCTTGTAGTAGGTGCGCACGGCCACGCCCATCGGGCGGTCTTCACGCTTGTTGACGCCCATCGCGATGGCGAGGCGGGCCGAGTTGCCGTCTGCGGCAACGACGAGCGGTGCGTGGTATTCGTCGCCTGCCTTGGTGCGCACGCCGGCGATACGCCCAGTGCGCTCGTCGAGGATGGGCGCGGACACGTTCGCACCCTCAATGAGGCTCGCCCCGCTGGCGACCGCAATCTTGGCGAGCATGTCGTCGAAATCGGCTCGCGGCCGGGTGAGGCCGAAGCTTGGGAAGTCGTGCAGCTCGGGCCACTGGAAGAGGTATGGCTCTTTTCGGCCGGCGTACACCCTGAGGCCGTGGTTATGGAGCCAGCCGTTGCCCTCTGACACGTCCACGCCGAGACGGATGAGTGCCCTTGTAGCGCGAGGCGTGAGCCCGTCGCCACAGACCTTGTCGCGGGGGAAACGAGACTTTTCGAGCAGCGTGACGTTCAGACCGTGGCGGGCTAGGTAGGTGGCAGCGGTGGAGCCGGCTGGCCCGGCGCCGACGACGATGACGTCCGCTTCACAAGCGGGTTGAGCCATTCCTGCCACCTCAAACATCTATCCAGCGTTGGTTATTCCCGGGTCAGTCTAGGCCTGCCCGACGATTGGTGCCAGCTGGCCACACCGTCGCCAATTAGGTGACTATCAGCTTGCGAAATGTTGGGGCGATTCCGAGGTGCGTACAGGGTGAGACGGGCGTCGAGGGGGAGCGCGTCGCACCGCTGCTTGAAGTCGACGAAAGACGCTCCCGCTAGTAGAAATGGCGCTGCGCAGCACATCACGCAACCAGCGCAGCACGACGTGCAGTCGAGCAACCCAACCAACCTCGCTATGCTCGGTCGGGTGATGCTGGATTTTGGGACCGCTCGGATGCGGGCAACCACGGTCGCTATTGACGACCCGGGGCCGCTGGAACGCTTTCTTCCGGCATCGGAACCTGCTGCCGCATTCCTGCGTAGGGGTGAAGGGTTCATCGGCATTGGCGAGGTGGCCCGGTTCGAGACCGACTACATCGATACCGCCGACGTGTGGTGGGGCGAGATTGCCTCACAGATCGACCATGACTCCGAGCTGCCCGGAGTCAGCGGCGTTGGCCCGCTCGCCTTCGGCTCTTTCGCCTTCGACCCCGATCGTTCCGCCTACCGCTCCGTACTGACAGTGCCGCGAGTCATTCTGGCCCGGCGTGGAGAGCACGCGTGGCTCACGAAGCTGGGCGACCACCGCGAGATGCTGTTACCCGACCCCGGCGAGCCGCTGAACACCCCCGCGCTCACGCTCGACACCGGCACCATCACCCAGGATGCGTGGGCAGACATCGTCGCGCAGTGCGTGGAACACATCCGCCGCGGCGACCTGCACAAAGTAGTGCTGGCTCGAGACCTCATCGCAAAATCTGCCGAAGCCATCGATTTGCGGGCGCTCCTGGCGCGCCTCACCGAGCGCTACCCGATGACGTGGGCGTACCTCGTCGACGGCATGATCGGCGCCACACCGGAGCTTCTGGTTCGGGTGTCCGACGGGCTCGCCACCTCACGGGTACTCGCGGGCACGGTCTCCGTCGATCCGGATCACACCGACCCGCTTGCCAAAGCGATGCAGTTGGTAGGCAGCGAGAAAGACCTGGGCGAGCACGCGTTCGCAGTCGACTCCGTCGCCGACGCGCTCCGACCGTTCTGCAAGGCAATGAACGTGCCCGAGACCCCGTCGGTGTTGCCACTGCCCAACGTGCTGCACCTCTCCACTGACATCACCGGGGTTGTTGAGGAGGGCTCGAGCTCCCTGCGGCTGGCCGCCGCCCTCCACCCCTCGGCAGCCGTCTGCGGCACGCCGACGCACCTGGCTCGCGACATGATCGCCGACCTGGAGCCCATGGATCGCGGGCGCTATGCGGGCCCCGTCGGGTGGGTCGACATGCACGGCGACGGCGAATGGGCCATCGCGCTTCGAGGCGGCCACGTGCGCCCTGAAGCGCCCAACGAGATCCGCATCTTTGCCGGCGCAGGCATCGTCGCTGATTCAGATCCTCGCCTCGAACTCGAAGAAACTCGCGCGAAGTTCCTGCCGATGCTGCAGGCCTTCGGCCTGGAGTAATACCGGCTAGCGCTTGCCGCGCTGCACTCGGATCTTCTCCTTCGAGCCGCGCGCCTTGGCCTTCTCCTCCTCGAGGAGCCGCTGCTGCTCCTTCGACTGCTCCATCAGCCCCTCCTGATCCAGGCCAGAGCTCAAGAAGAAGAACGCGATGGCGGCGATCACCATCGACACCCAGGCCGGCAAGCCGAACAGCAGCGGGAACGTGACCAGCGCGATCATGTCGAAGCCGCGGATCATCGAGAACATGAGCCCAGGCGGCATAGCGCCAGTACCGGTGGCGACCAGCGGCCCGTTGTAGTTCGCCGGTTTCGCAGACACCCACCGCACCGCACCGAGGAAGCCCGCGACGGCTGCGACGAGCGTCGGCGTAAGGCCATCGACCAGGGAGAACTGCTTGTCGGCAGTCACTCCGGCGAAGGCGGGCAGCGTGCCCGCGGCCCACACCAGCGCAAGAATGCCGGGCACCACCATGAGGGACCGGCGCAGCTGGGCGGGCGCGAATGGGAAGGCGCGCGCGAGTCCCTTGGTTCTCGAAACCACGCGCAGGGAGTTCATGAACGGAATCAGCGCGGCCATGAGCACGATGCCGGAGATCGCGACGTTGAGCGCCTGCAACCCGAGCGCGAGCACCGCGTAGGGCACCACCATGGTGATGAGCAGCACCACCAGATTCAGCGGACTGCGCAGGAGGCGCTGCACGTCACGCAGCATCAGCGCGCGCGTGCCAGAGCCGGAGCCGCGGGTAGGCCGCACATGCCCCTTCTCCTTGCACTTGTTCTCGACGAGGATGTCGCGGATGAGCGCGAACTCCAGCGCGAACGCGGCGCCCTGCAAGCCGCTCAGTAACGATCCGCCCGACGTGAGCCGCTGACGCCGAATGTTGCGCAGCCGGAGGAACCCGCTTGCCCCACACGCGATGAGCAGCACGAGGCCGGCGCCGCCCACGATGAGCGCCAGATCCGACGACACGCTGGGCGGCACGTCGATCCATCCCGCCGCAGCAGCGACGAGCGCCCCCAGTGCGGCTGCCGCTGAGAGCCCGAGCAGCCACTGCACGGTAATGACGAGCCACCGTCGCTCGTAGGTCTGCTCCATGCCGGCGAAGGCAGTGAGTCCGGCGGCGCCGAGGCCCGCGGACAGCGACCAGACGCCGACGTTCGTCAGCGTCTGCCCGCTGAGCGCGGACACCAGCGCGGCCACTACAGCGCTGATCACTCCCGAGAGGATGATGGCGACGGCGAACCGCCCGCGCAGGAGCCGTCGGCGATCCATAGGCGAGTCCATGAGCCAAAAGCCCTCGGCCGAGCTCGCCAGCACCGGCCCGAACATACGGCTGAACACCAGGGTGAGTGCGAGGATTCCTGCTGCCGCCGCCCAGGGTAGGAGCCCGCGGCCGGCCAGGCATCCAGCAGAATCGCAGCTCGACGCGGAGCGCTGGGCGTCGAGGATGGCAGAGCCGATCATCGCGCCGAGCACGACGACGGAGAAGACCATCACATAGGAATCGGCCACCGCAGCCCAGAACGTGCGGTCGGCGCGGCCGTTGCGCCAGTCGCCCATCAGCTGCTTGATGGCGCGTTCGTCGGGTACTCCGATGGGTTCGAAGCGGGCGTTCAATGCATCTGCGCTCAACGCTGTTCTCCCAGCCGTACTTCGCGGGCACCAATGGCCTCTACCAGGGATGGCTCGTGGCTCGCCAACACGACGGCCAACCCGTCGCGCATGTCCTCCTTCAGCCGTCTGCCCAGCCACTCGACGCCCTCGACGTCGAGCCTCTGCTCCGGCTCGTCGAGCACGAGTACACGTCTGGGGCGCACGAATGCGGTAGCCAGCGCCAAACGTCGGCGCTGTCCCGACGAAAGCGTGGCCGGCAGCTGACCCGCCTGCTGCACGAGCTGCACCTCTTCCAGCACATCGTCGACGATGTCGTCGGGGAAGTCGATGCCGTGTGCCCGGGCGAGCAGATCGAGGTGTTCCACGACGGCGAGGTCGGGGAAGAAATCGAGGTCGTCAATGACAGTGGCGAGGTCGCGGCGGATCTGCGGGTTCGTCTCTGACATGCGGTTGCCGCAGATAGTGACCGTGCCCTCATCGGGACGATCAGCACCCACCAGGCAGCGCAGCACCGTCGATTTTCCGGCGCCGTTGCGTCCGACGAGCGCGACGGCCTCACCTTCGCGCACCTGGAGGTTGAACCCTTCCACGATCGTCACGGGACCGTACGCTTTCTTGAGCCCTTCGGCCTTCAACACCACGTCTTTCTTAGCCACGCCCGCCATTGTCTCAGGCGTGTCAAAGTGGGGCTAGTCTGGAACAATGAATGCTCAACGGCAGCCGCGTGAGGGGATCCGCGCCACGCTCGACAAACGTCGCGACGATGTGGCCAGCATGTTCGACAACATCGCCCCACGCTACGACCTCTTGAACGGCGTGCTCTCGCTCGGCCAAGACCGCGGGTGGCGGCGCGAAACTATCAAGGCCGTCGAGCCCCGGCCCCGCCAGTTGATTCTCGACCTGGCGGCGGGCACCGGCACCTCGTCGCAGGTGCTGGCGGAGTCGGGTGCGACGGTGGTGCCCGCAGATCTGTCGTTCGGAATGCTCCATCAGGGGCGCAAGCAGTACCCAGCGCTCTCGTTCATCAACGCCGACGCGCTCCAGCTCCCCTTCCCCGACGAGACATTCGACG
>NZ_CAMYPD010000018.1 GCF_947286155.1 uncultured Tessaracoccus sp. | reverse complement strand
GTGTCACCTGCCTCCCGACGACGCCTCGCCGCGCGGAATCAGGTGACACCTGTTCCGGGACAGAGCCGCACAGGTTACGTGTGCCCGGCGCAGGAGAGAACGGCGATGGGCCGCCGCAGGCGCGCGTCACCGAGGGGTCTTGCGACGCTGGCAGCGCGGGCACCAGTACAGATTGCGACCCTCGAGCACCCGGGTGCGTACCTCGGTGCCGCACACCAGACATGGCTGACCGGCGCGACGGTAGACGTACACCTCGCCCCCATGCGCATCCACCCGCGGCTCCCGCTCCTGAGCCTCGGGCGAATGCTCGGGCCGCACCGTATCGATCCGCCCGACGACCACCGCCGCCCGCATCAACTCCACGAGGTCTGTCCACACCGCATCCCACGTCCGACGAGGCACCTCGCGCCCCAGCGTCGTCGGCGTGAGCCCCAGGCGAAACAGCACTTCCGCACGAAAAATGTTCCCGACACCCGCCGCAATCCGCTGGTCCATCAGCAGCGCCGCGAGCGACTTCCCCGAGCGGCGCAACCGCGTAAAGCCAACATCAGGGTCCGCGTCATCGCGGATGGGGTCAGGGCCCGACGACGCCAGCACCCCCAGATACTGTTCCTCGTCCACAAGCCGGCACCACTGCGGCCCGTGGAGATCCGCGGCGGTGGTGCCGTCGGAGATGCGCAGCCGCACCACTCCCTGCGAGGGCGCGACGGGATGCAGCCGCAGCTTGCCGATGAGCCCCAGATGAATGTGTACGTACTGCGGCCCGGGCACGTCGAACTGCAAGAACAGGTGCTTGCCCACTGCTTCGGCGCGGATGAGTTCGGCACCGTCGAGGGCAGCGGCCTCGACGGCGAATCGCCCCTGCGGAGAGCTGACGCGCACTTCGCGGCCGCCGAACGCGTCGGTGAACTCGCGCGCCAGGCGGTGGATGACGTGACCTTCAGGCATGGTTACTTCGAGCAACCAACCCGATATCCACACGCGTTTGCGAAAACGCCTCAAACGGCCCATTTCAGCAAACGCGTGTGGATATTGGGTTAGCTCAGGCTTCGTACGCCCCTACGGCGTCGATGCGACGCTGGTGGCGTTCGTCACGGGAGAACGGGGTTTCGAGGAAGGCTCGCACGATCTGCCAGGCCTCTTCCTCCTCGTGGAAGCGCCCGCCGATCGACAGCACGTTGGCGTTGTTGTGCTCACGCGAGAGCCGGGCAATCTCGGGGCTGTACGCGAGCGCCGCGCGCACGCCTTTCACCTTGTTAGCCGCGATCTGCTCACCGTTTCCGGAACCGCCCAGCACGACGCCGAGCTCACCGGAAGCAGCCACCGCCTCGGCGCAGGGAATGATGAAGGTGGGGTAATCGTCGAGAGCGTCGTAGGTGGTGGCACCGTGGTCGACCACCTCGTACCCAGCGTCTCGCAGACGCCCGGCGAGGTAGTTTTTCATCTCGAACGCAGCATGGTCAGTAGCAATATGTACGCGCATGGCTTAACTATGGCATGCCCGAACTATGCCGACTGCACTAGGCTGGCCTTCATGTCCACAGCCAATATCACCCGCGACGAGGCTCGCGCACGCTCAGAGCTGGCCACCGCACGTTCCTACGAGGTGCACATCGACCTCACCGGGCGCGGCGTCGCCGACGCCGAGCGTCAGTTCATCACCCACACGACCTTCTCGTTCGATTCGAAGGACGGTGAGCTCCACGTCGACCTCATCGGCGACGAGGTGCGCCAGGCCACGCTCGACGGCACGGACGTCGATACCTCTCGTTTCGACGGCTACCGCCTCCCGCTCAGCGTCAGCGCGGGTGAGCATGTGCTGAAGGCCACCTCCGTCATGCGGTATTCACGTTCCGGCGAGGGTCTGCACCGCTTCGTCGATCCCAGCGACAACCGCGTCTACCTCTACTCGCAGTTCGAGGCGCCCGACGCCCGACGCGTCTACGCCAACTTCGAGCAGCCCGACCAGAAGGCGACGTTCCAGCTCACCGTCGACGCCCCGTCGCACTGGCGGGTTTTCGGCAACGCCCCGGCGGCACAGCCCGAGGAGATCGGCGACGGGTTCTCGCGCTGGACGCACGAGCCGACGAAGCCACTTTCTACCTACATCACCGCAGTGGTGGCCGGCGAGTACCACGTCGTCTCCTCCACTATCCAGTCGGCGGCCGGCGAGGTGCCCGCACAGGTGGCCTGCCGCCAGTCGCTCGCGCAGTACCTCGACCACGAACGCATCCTGGAAACCACGCAGCGCGGGTTCGAGGTGTTCGAGGTGACCTTCGGCGTCCCCTACGCGTTCGGCACCTACGACCAGATCTTCGTGCCCGAGTACAACTTCGGCGCCATGGAGAACGCCGGCTGCATCACGTTCCGCGACGAGTACCTCTACCGTTCGCGGGTGACGGCCCGCGAGATGGAGTCGCGCGACAACACTATCCTCCACGAGCTCGCCCACATGTGGTTCGGCGATCTCGTCACGATGCAGTGGTGGGACGATCTGTGGCTGAACGAGTCGTTCGCCGAGTGGGCGTCGCATTTCGCGCAGGTGGAAATCCAGAAGCGCCACGGCGGCGACGCCAACCCGTGGGTGACGTTCTCCAATGAGCGCAAGGCCTGGGCCTACCGTCAGGATCAGTACCCCACCACGCACCCCATCGCCTCCGATTCCTCCGACATCGAGAAGGTGGAGCAGAACTTCGACGGCATCACCTATGCCAAGGGTGCGTCGGTGTTGAAGTTGCTCGTCAGCTTCGTCGGTCAGGAAGCGTTCATCGCCGGCGTGAGCGAGTACTTCAAGAAGCACGCCTACGATAATACGGTGCTGGGCGACCTTCTCACCGAGCTCGAAACCGCCTCCGGCAAGGATCTCTCCTGGTTCACCTCGCAGTGGCTCGAAACGTCGGGCGTCAATACGCTGCGCGCCGATTTCGACGTCGACGACGAGGGCCGCTTCACGCGTTTCGAGATCGTGCAGAGCGCTCCCGAGCAGTGGCCGACGCTGCGCACGCACCGCGTCGGCATCGGCCTGTACTCCGGCGATGAGCGCAAGGAGTACGTCGAGGTTGATGTCCGCGACGAGCGCACCCCCGTGGAGGCGCTGGTCGGCAAGCCGCGCGAAGAGGTGGTGCTCGTCAACGACGGCGACCTCACGTTCGCGAAGGTGCGCCTCGACGAGGCCACCCTCGAAGCGCTGCGCACGCCGCTGAGCGATCCGCTTGCTCGCGCCGTCAGCTGGACCGCGCTGTGGGACATGACTCGCGACGGTGAGTTGCCCTCGCGCGACTACATCAACCTGGTGCTCGCAGGGCTCCCCGTAGAGACGGACATGGCAGCCACGTCGACGCTGCTCAACCAGGCGCGCACCGCCGCGTCGGCGTACACGTCGCCGGAGCTGCGCGACGACCTCAACCAACACCTCGTCGCAGGCCTCGCCCGCCTGCTGCGCGACAGCGAACCGGGCTCTGACAAGCAGGTGCTCTTCGCGAAGGCGCTGATCGCGAGCGTCAACTCCGACGAGGCCGTCACCCTGATCGAGGGCTGGCTTGCCGGCGAAGAGGTGCCCGCAGGGCTCAAGATCGACACGGCGATGCGCTGGACGATCGTGAAGTCGCTCGCTAGCCTCGGCAAGGTTTCCGCCGACGACATCGAGCGCGAGAAGGCGGAGCACGACGACACCTCCGCCGGCGCCGAGCAGGCTGCCGGCGCGCGCGCTGCGCTGCCGAGCGCGGAGGAGAAGGCGCTCGCCTGGCAGCGGGCCACGGAGGAGCCGGACATCCCGAATGAGACGCACCGTCAGGTGTGTGCGGGGTTCTGGCAGTACGGTCAGGACGTCGATTACACCGACCACTACCTCGAGCTGTTGGACGCGGTGTCGAACCGTACTGGTTCGTGGGAGAAGCGCGGCTACGCGGCCATCGCTGCCGCAGTGAGGTGGTTGTTCCCGACGCCGGTCGCCACCCAGGAGGTCATCGACCGCATTCAGCAGTGGGTTGATGAGCACCAGCCCGCGCAGCAGGTGCTGCGTCTGGTGTTGGAACAGCTCGACGACGCGAGGCGCGCGTTGCGAGCACAGGAAACCAGCAAGCGCTGAGTGACGAAACGCTGAACGACATGGCCCGGAGCACATCGCCCTGGGCTATGTGCGTTACTCCGATTTGCTCCAGTCTTTGGCGAAGACGAGCAGCGTGATGAGCGCTCCGAATGCCAGCGGCCCGATCACGAGCAGCAGCCAGTAGAACAGCGCGGACAACGGCTCAGCTTCAGGCCAACCAGGAAGTGCTTCGAGGAGGATCATGGCTGCATCGTACCCGAAGAACGCCGCACAGGCAGCGCTCGCAACGTGCCACCGTCGGTCGTCGAACTGCGCCACCACCCCATTTTCCGCGAAACTCACCGTATCGCCGCCGCCGCTCGGCCACCATGGTGTCTATGGACATCGAAGTCTTTGAGGTAGTCGACTTCCTCGCCCAACACGCCCCCTTCGACGCGCTCCCCGACGCCGATCGCGCCAAGCTGGCTCGCAGCATGCGCATGCAGTACTTCCGACGCGGCAGCGTGTTGCTCGCCTTTGGCGCGGTGGCTCCGGGCCTGTTGGTGATCCGCTCCGGCGCCGTCGACCTCACCGACCGCGACGGGCTCCTCATCGACCGCAATGCCCCAGGCGATACGTTCGGCTCGTTATCGGTGATGGGTGGGCAACCGTCGACGTACACCGCCACCGCCATCGAGGACACCCTGGCGCTCATCCTGCCCGGCGAGCACTTCGTCGAGCTGTTCCAATCCCATCAGCAGGTGGCCGAGCACTTCACCCCGCGCCAACGCGGCCGACTACGCCGCGCCACGGAGGCCCTGCACGCCGGCGTCTCCCCCATAGTGAAGTTGCGCGCGAAGGATCTCATCACCCGGCCGCCCGTCACGGCGTCGCCCACGATCAGCATCCAAGAGGCGGCGCACACGATGACCTCGGCGCGCGTCTCGGCTCTGCTCCTCACCGACGAGCACCAGCGCCTGCGCGGCATCGTCACCGACCGCGATCTTCGCTCCCGCGTCGTGCTCACCGGCACCGACGTTCGCCAGCCCATCGGCGACGTGATGACCACCCGCCCGGCCACCGTCGCACCCGACGCGAAGGCATTCGAGCTGCTCATGGTGATGACGCAACAGCATGTGCACCATCTGCCCGTGATCCGCGACGGCGAGGTGCTCGGGCTGGTGTCGGCAGGCGACATCATGCGCCTCGAGACCTCCAACCCCGTCTATCTCGTCGGCGATATTTCCAAACAAAGCACCGTCGATGGGCTCGCCGACGTCAGCGCCCGTCGATCAAAACTGGCAGCGCAACTCCTTGCCAGAGGCGCAACGGCCGACGAGGTCTCCGTCGTGCTGACCACCGTCGCTGACGCAACAACGACCCGGCTGATCGAACTCGCCGAAGATGAACTCGGCGCTGCCCCGCATCCGTGGTGTTGGGTGAGTCTCGGGTCGCAGGCGCGTCGGGAAAACGCGCTGGGGTCAGATCAGGATCACGCCATCATCGTCGCCAACGGCGCCACCGATCTCGCCTGGTACCACGCCCTCGCCGAGCGCGTCACCGCCGGGCTGGAGCGCTGCGGCTACCCTCGTTGCCCCGGCGACACCATGGCAACCCGCTGGTGCATGCCGCTCGATGAGTGGAAGCAGCAGATGCGGAACTGGGTGGCGCAGCCCACCTCGGAGGCCGTGCTGCACTCGCAGATCTTCTTCGACATGCACCCAACGCATGGCGACGAGACACTCTATACGGCGCTGCGGGCAGCCATCTGGCCTGAGGCGGCGTCGTCGCAGCGGTTCCTCGGGCATCTCGCGACGATGGCCGTGCGTCGCGAGCCGCCGCTGGGGTTCTTCCGGGGATTCGTGGTGGAACGCTCCGGCGAGCACGCGGATCGGCTCGACATCAAAGCGGGCGGCATTCACGCTGTGATCGAGCTGGTTCGGGTGCTCGCGCTGTCGCAGGAGATCACTGCCACCACCACGCTGGCCCGGATCGAGGCCATCCAGGCCGCCGGTCAGCTCACCGCCGAGCAGGCCACCGAACTCACCGATGCCTTCAGCTTCATGCAACTGCTCCGCCTGCGCCGCCACATCGAGCTGGCCACACGCGACGACCAACCCGACAATTTCATCGCACCCGACGCCCTCACCCCCACCGAGCGCCGCAACCTGCGTGAGGCGTTCGCTGTTGTGAAACAGGCGCAGCAAACCCTCGCCTACCAATTCCGCACCCACCTGATGCAGTGACATGGCGCTCAACCTCTTCCGCAGATCCCCCGACGCGCAACGTCGCCGGCGACTCGCCGGCACCCCCGAAGGCCCGGTGCGCGATTTCCTCTCCGCGCCATTCCCGACGGCGAACCTCCCCCTGGCAACCCTACCGCTGCTGGCCATCGACTTGGAAACCACCGGACTGGACCCCGCCGACGACCGGATCCTCAGTATCGGGTTTGTCCCCGTCGACGGCGACGCGATCACTCTTGGTGGGGCGCGGCACGTGCTGATATGCCCCGATGAGGTGTCGTCGGTGGGTGCTTCCGCCACGCTCCACGGCATCACCGACGACGCCCTCACCGCCGGCATGAGCCTGCGGGAAGCGCTCGAGATCACCCTCGCGGCGCTCCGAGGGCGGGTGCTGCTCGCCCACTACGCCCGGGTAGAGGTGGAGTTCATCACCCGGGCTTGTCACCAGGTGTTTGGCGCCGCGCCGGTGTTCCCCGTCGCGGACACGATGCAACTCGGCCACGACCTCGTGCTGCATCGCCACGGGGCGGTGCCGCGCGGTGCGCTCCGGCTGTGGGCACTGCGTCGGCGCTTCGGGCTGCCGACCTATAAAGCTCACCATGCACTCGGCGATGCACTCGCGTGTGCGGAGCTCTACCTCGCGCTGACTGCGGAGCTCGGGCTCACGAAGGCGCGCCAGGTGCTGCGCTGAGGGGTCAGCTGCCGGCCAGCACTTCGTCGACCCACTTCGGCACCTCCACCGACGCGAGCCCCCGCCGGACTTCGTGGAAGTAGCTGAAGGCTCGCGATGCGTCGAGGTTCAACTCGACGGTGTGCGCGCCTACTGCGACTGCGTATTGCACGAATGCGGCGGCGGGATACACCTCCCCTGAGGTGCCGATGGCAGCGAAGAGCGTGCAGCGCTCGAGCTCGTTGCTGATTCGGCCCATCTCGTAGGGCGCCTCGCCAAACCACACGACGTCGGGGCGTAGCCTTCCCCGTTCGCCGCAGGCAGGGCACGAGGTGTGTTCGGCGATGTCGTCACGGGTACGCGTGCGCTCGCCGCACGCCAAGCACCATTGGTTGAGCAGCTCGCCGTGCATGTGTACGACGTCGGTGGCGCCGGCGCGTTCGTGCAGGTCATCAATGTTTTGCGTGACGATGAGCACCTCGCCGGGAAGCTCGCGCTGCAGTCGAGCGAGCGCCTCGTGCGCAGCATTCGGGCGCACCTCATCGGAACACAGTTGTCGGCGGCGCTGGTTGTAGAACTCGTTCACGAGCGCTGGGTCGGCCTCGAACCCCTCCGGCGTGGCGACGTCGGTGATGTCGTGGTTCTCCCAGAGTCCGTTCGCGTCGCGAAACGTGCGGATACCCGACTCCGCCGAGACACCCGCGCCCGTCAGAATGACGATACGTGCCATGGCCTCATCCTGGCATGAATCACGCCACGACGGTCCTCCCGTGCACCCGCGCGGCCTGCGACACGGGCCTTAACGGCCTAGAAGGTGCCTGCCCAGGGCTCCGGTAAGCCCAAGGCGGAAGGAGCTACGAGCGGATTGGGGAGGAAACTCCCGCTGACGAGATTTACAACTTTCCTAGGCCAAGTTGTCCCAGGTGATGCGACTCGAATGAGGTGCGCCATCATGGTGAGCACGCCAAACACTTGTTCGCTCTGCCCATCAGGTAACCCCGTGAAACCTGACTGTGTTCGCAACGCTGCGGTGGGAGCTGGCGCAAATGACTTATTCCACAATCGAGCGTGATGTGCGCAAATGTTGCGAACAATCGTAAGCTGCTCCATCCACCGTACGAGCGGTGATTGGAGCTTTACCTTGCGTTGCTGATTTTTCGATAAGTCTGCCAAGTCGACGACAATCCCCAGCTCTTCGGCAACACGACGCTGGTCCGCAACCGGCAACCCTTCATACAGGCGTGAAATATCGACAAAGTCGAGCACTTCAGCAAGCACCCAGAAAGGGTATTGGCTGTCATATTTCGCCTGATAATGCCGGATTGCCTCATTGTTACGGCCTGCGCGGTCAACGCGTCTCGTGATGGTTCTCATCCATCGTTCGTGGTCAAAGGTGGGGCGGAACCGTCGTGGATCAACGTAGGCAAGGGGATCGCCATCGATGAGAGCTTCGCCTACGCGAGTGCGCATAGCAATTTCAATACGTTCCATGCCATCGTGCACGAGTGTGCGTAGTTTCCTGTCCGCTTCATAGAGCGCAACAACATCGCTAAATCTGGTGCCGGGGTTGAATTCATCATCTCGGTTGCCGCAGCGGCCCAGTTTCCTAGCGGGATACCAATACGCCGACAGCCGGTAGTAGCTCACGTAGCTCAACCATTGGTGCGCCAATTCGCTCTCAACTTCCATGCCGCGAGAGCGCAGCAGCGCAATGTGTTCGGGAATAGTTGCTGCTTGTTTTACTGGTTTGGTCACCACAGTTACCAGCCTAGAAAGAGATCCAGCCCACTCTCGAGCGGAGTCGAGGCGGGCTGAACGGTTGTAGTAATTTTATCACACTCGTCTCCTAGCACTGGTGTCTCCCAACCAGAGGAAACGGTACGTGCCATGGCCTCATCCTGGCACGAATCACGCCACCAGGTGCTGCTCCAGCGACTCCCGATCCGGCAACGCACATGGCCGAAACTCCGCATCCGTACACACCACGACGGTCCGCCCGCGCGCCAGCAAGGTTCCGTCGGGCGAGCACACCTCAGCAGCCGACGTCAGCGAGGTGCGCCCAAGATGAGTGAGCGCCGTGCGCACGGTGAGGGGCTCGAAGCTGTGGTGAATCTGAGCCAGATAGTCGACGTCTTGCCGAACGACGAGCCAGTTGTACTCGGCCTCGCCGCTGCCGGGGCGAGCCAACGTCGGGCTCCACTGCGGTGACACCTCGATACGCGCCTGCTGCAAGTACTCGAACACGAGCATGTTGTTGACGTGCCCGTAGCGGTCGAGGTCGGTCCACCTGGTGTGGTGCAGCGTCGCGATCCCCCGCCCGTCGAGCGCCGGGGCTGTGAGTTCCGAGAACGGATCCCAGGAGGCCCGGTGTCGGTCGAAGTACGTGCGCATGTCCGGGGCGAGGCGCACGGGGCGCTGCGCATCGAAATCAAACGGCGCCAGCACCGTGCGCGCCTCGGCGACCACTTCGTCGAATTGCCGAAGTACGTAGCCAATCTGCACGCGTGCCGCGCCGACGTCGGTGATGACGAGCTCGACATCGAGCGGCTCGGGCGAGTACTCAACTGACCGTCGGAACATCACCTGCTGCCCCACGACCACGACGCCCTGCTCGAGGATGCCGGAGTCGCGCAGCAGGTGCACGCGCGCCTCCTGCAGGTAGTCGGCGATGCGCGCGTTGTTCACGTGGCGCTGCGCATCCATGTCCGACCAGCGCAGCTGGATGGGCGCGTGCACGCTCAGTCTTCCTTCGGGTATAGCCCGTCGACGATGTCCTGGTACTCCTGCGCGACGATGCCTCGTCGGATCTTCATGTTCGCCGTCGTGCCACCGTTTTCAACGGTGAGCTCGTGGTCGAGGATGGCGAACTTCTTCACCGTCTCCCAGTGCTCCAGGCGCGCGTTGGCCTTCGCCATCTGCTTCTCCACCGACCCATAAATCTCGGGACGCTGGGTGAGCTCCGCGTAGCTCAGCTCGCCCATGCCGCGCTTCTCCGCCCAGGCGCGCAGCAGGGCAGGCTCCATGACGACGAGCGCCGACACGTACTTGCGCCCCTCACCCACCGCGATGGCCTGCGACACGTACGGGATGTTCGTCGTGATCGCCGCCTCAACCTTCTGCGGCGCGACGTACTTACCGCCGGAGGTCTTGAAGAGATCCTTCTTGCGATCGGTGATGCGCACGCGCCCAGTTTCGTCGATCTCCGCGATATCGCCGGTGTGGTACCAACCGTCGGCCTCGAGCACCTCGGTGGTCTTCTCGGGGAGGTTGTGGTAGCCGTCGAACAGCGACGGGCCGCGCAACAGGAGCTCGCCGTCCTCAGCAAGCCTCGTCTCCACGCGCGGCAGGGGCAGCCCGACGGTGCCTAGTCGCGGATTATCTGGGTCATCCACGGTGGCGATGGCGGAGGTTTCCGTCGACCCGTACCCCTCGATGATGCGGATGCCGGCAGACTCAAACCAAGTCTGCACCTGCGGGTTCAGCTTCGCGGAACCCGAGATCATGTAGCGAATGTTGCCGCCCAGGCGCTCCTTCAACTTGGAGTACACCAGCTTGTCAGCCAGCGCATGCTTCCACTTCAGCAGGCCCTTCAGCTCGCCCTTCTCACGCGCGGCCATGGCGTCGCGGCCGACGGCGAAGGCCCAGTGGGAAATCCGACCTTTGATGCCCTTGCCGGTGATCACCGCGGCGCGCACCTTCTCGAAGATGCGCGGCACGCCGCACATCACGTCGGGCTTGGTTTCCTGCAGCCCGTCGACGATCCGGTCGATCCGCCCGTCGACGGCGTTGTGAATGTTGTAGGCCATGGAACATGCCAGCAGCGTCTTGCCGAAGACATGGCTGAGCGGGAGCCACAAGTACATGGTGGTGTCGTGCGGCAGCAGATGCCGCTCCATGGAGCCGACGGCCTCCGCCATCCAGCAGCGGTGCGGCAGCCGTACGCCCTTGGGGCGCCCCGTCGTACCGGAGGTGTAGATCAGTGTGGAGAGGTCGTCGATCTGCACGGTGGCCAGCACATCGTCGACGGCGGCGGGCTGCTCGGCGAGCAGCTTGCGGCCGGCTTCGCGCAGCTGGGCGTAGCTAATGATGCGGTCGTCGAGGGTGACGCCCTCGGTGTCGAACATCACGACGGTGTGCACCTGCTCGGTGATGGCGTCGTCGTGCAGCACCTTCTCGAGGTGCGTGGCGTTCTCAGCGACGAGGATCTTCGAATCGGAGTCGGTGATGATGTACTGCATCTCGTCGTCGCCCGTGTTGGGGTAGATCGTCGTCGTAGCAGCCGCCGAGCAGGCAATGGCGAGGTCGATGAAGATCCACTCGAGGCGGGTGGACGAGCAGATGGAGATGCGCTCTTCGGGCTTGATGCCGCGCGCCAGGAAACCGGCAGCGAGCTCGTCGACGATGACGCGCGACTCAGCCCACGTGAACTTCGTCCACGTGCTCGGGCCCTCCGCGGTGTAGTCGGGGCAGCTGAATGCCAAGGAATCCGGGCTTTCCGCTACGCGCCAGCGGAAGTAGTCACCGAAGCTCTTGGAAACGCGCTCCAATTCGTCCGAGTAGGTGGTCATCAGTTCCTCCTGCGAAATGCTCACTTGGCAGCCTATACGACCATCATTCGATGACTTGGGACATTAACCCGCCCCGGCCTGCTTCTGGCGCCTGCCCACCGCATAGTATGGGCCTCCATGAGCACCCCCCAGCGTGGCTGGTTGACAGAAGATCAGCAAAAAATTTGGCGAAATTCGCTCCTTGCCAAGACAAGAATCAGCGAATACCTCGACCACGTCCTCAGACAGTACGGATTGAGCCTCGAAGAATACGAGCTGCTCGTTCGTCTGTCCGAAGCGCCTGACACCACGCTGCGCATGGGTGAGCTCGCCGAGAGCGTCCGCCACTCCCGCTCCCGGCTCACCCACACCATCGCCAGGATGGAAAAGCGCAACCTCGTCCGCCGCGAGCCAACCGCCAGCGACGGGCGCGGCGTCCAGGCAGTGCTCACCGACGAGGGCTTCGACGTGCTGCGCGAGGCCGCGCCGCACCACGTCGACTCCGTGCGCGAAGTGCTCATCGACGCCGTGTCTGCTGAGGATCTCGCCGCATTCGGTCGGTGCATGGAGGCGATCCTCACAGTCGCGGACGAGGCCACCGGCAACCGGTAAGAGGTGGTTGGATGGAGTGCGTGCCCAACCTGGATTCTTCGCCGCTCACGCGTGCGCTCTACACCTCCGACGGTTCCCTCTACCGAGTTGAGCCCACCGCTGTGGCGACGCCACGCACCACGTCAGAGCTGATTGAAACGGTGCGCTGGGCACTCCGCGAACAGTTACCCATCACTGTGCGCGGTGCGGGTACCTCGTGTGCTGGCAACGCCGTCGGGACCGGGCTGATCGTCGACGTGTCGCGCCACCTGACGTGCATTCACTCCATCGACGCGGATGCCCGCACTGCGGTGATCGACCCCGGCGTCGTACAAGACCAGCTGCAGCGGGCTGCCGCGCCCTACGGGCTGCGTCTCGGCCCCGACCCCTCGACGTCGTCGCGATGCACCGTCGGCGGCATGATCGGCAACAACGCCTGCGGGCCGCGTGCGCTGGGGTACGGGCGCATGGCCGACAACGTCGTCGAACTGGAAATCATCGACGGCACTGGCGAGCTGCGCACGCTGGGCCGCGACGAGTTCCCCGAACTCAAAGCCCTTGTGGCGGCCAATTTGGGCGTGATCCGTACGGAGTTCGGGCGGTTCACGCGGCAGGTGTCTGGCTACTCGTTGGAGCACCTGCTGCCCGAGCATCGCTTCGATGTCGCGAAGTTCTTCGCCGGCACCGAGGGCACGCTCGGAGTGATCACGAAGGCGACGGTGAAGCTCGTCGCGGACGTGCCACACAAACTGATGGTGGCGCTCGGCTACCCCACCATGGCGGATGCCGGCGACGACATCGCCAACCTGCTCCAGCTCTCCCCCACCGCGTGTGAGGGGCTCGACCGGCGCATTGTCGACGTGGTTATCCGCCAGAACGGCCCCGACGCCGTGGGCGCGCTGCCTGCTGGCGACGGCTGGATGCTGCTCGAACTCACCGACGACGATCCCGCCCGGCTTCGGTCCCGAGCGCAGCAGCTTCTCGGCACCGCTCGCGCCGGCGACGGGTGGATCGTGGACGACCCCGTCGAGGCTGCCCGGCTGTGGCAGATTCGCGCCGACGGTGCGGGCTTGGCTGGGGTGTCGCTGGAGAAGCCTGCGTACCCCGGTTGGGAGGACTCGGCGGTGCCGCCGGAGCACCTTGGCGACTACCTGCGGGCGTTCGACGCGTGCCTCGAACGCCACGGTTTGCAGGGTCTCCCCTACGGGCACTTCGGCGACGGATGTGTGCACTGCCGCATTGATTTCCCGCTCGACGAGCCCGACGGTCCGGAGCGCTACCGGGCGTTCGTCGAAGAGGCCGCGCAGATCGTCGCGGGGTTCGGTGGGTCGATGAGCGGCGAGCATGGCGACGGGCGGGCGCGTTCCGCGCTGCTGAAGTACATGTACTCCGACGAGGCGCTCGAGCTGTTTGCGCAGGTCAAGCATCTGTTTGATCCGCAGAATCTGCTGAACCCAGGCATCCTCGTCGACCCGCTCCCCGTGGAGGCCGACGCTCGCATGGTGGCGGCGGCTTCGTCGCCTCTGAACCTGAGCGACCCGGACTTCGTGCGGCAGGTGCACCAATGCACAGGCGTCGGGAAGTGCCTCGCCGACAATGCGCCGTCGGGCGGGGTGATGTGCCCGAGCTTCCACGCCACGCGCGAGCAGAAAGACTCGACGCGGGGTCGCGCGCGGGTGCTGCAGGAGATGGTGAACGGGTCGATCATTACGCAGGGTTGGCGCTCTCCCGAGGTCGCCGAGGCACTGGATTTATGCTTGTCATGCAAGGGTTGCGCACGCGACTGCCCGACCGGCATCGACATGGCGGCCTACAAGGCGCGCGTCACGCACGAGCGGTACAAGGGCAGGCTCCGTCCGCGCAATCACTACGCGCTGGGCTGGCTGCCGCGGTGGGGGCGGCTGATCACGTCGGTGCCCGGCCTGGGGCGTGTGGTGAACGCCGTCGGCGCGGCACCCGTCGTGGGGAACGCGCTGAAGTGGGCCGCGGGCGTGGACGGGCGGCGGCAGATTCCGCGGTTCGCGAAGCGGCGCGCCACGTCGGCGCTGCAAGAGGCCTCGTCGCCGGAAACACCTACTGACAAGGGGCGGGTGCTGCTGTGGGTGGATTCGTTCACCAACTGCTTCGAGTCGAACACCTTCGCCGCGTTGGTGCAGGTGCTGAGCCGACTGGGCTACGAGCCGACCGTGCTCGACCGCACCGCGTGTTGCGGGCTCACCTGGATCTCCACCGGGCAACTCGACGGCGCTCGCACGCAGCTGCGGAAGGCGGCCGCGGTGCTGGCGCCGTTCGTCGCGGATGGCATCCCCATCATCGGCGTGGAGCCGAGCTGCACGGCGGTGTGGCGCGGGGATGCGTCTGATCTGTTGCCGGATGACGAGAATGTGGCAGCGCTTCGGGGCAAGGTGCGGACGCTGGCGGAGTTCCTCGCCGAGGATCCTGACTTCACTCCCCCGGACCTCTCCGGCCATACGATCGTCGCGCAGCCGCATTGCCACCATGCATCGGTGATCGGTTGGCGCGAAGACCGCAAGCTGCTGGATGCGACGGGCGCAGAGCTGGTTGTCGTCGGCGGGTGCTGCGGGCTGGCCGGCAACTTCGGCGTCGAGCGCGGGCACCACGAAGTGAGCGTGAAGGTGTACGAGTCGAACCTGCAGCCCGCGCTCGAGCACAACCCCGACGCGATCGTCCTCGCCGATGGATTCTCCTGCCAGACCCAGATGCGCTCCCTGTCGAACCGCAGCTCCATGTCCCTGGCTGAATTACTCGCCACGCACTGAAGCGCCGGCGAGCCGCGCGACAGACAAACTCCGCCTTGAGGGCCAACAGCCGCCCATCTAGATTGGCTATCTATCTAGATAGTGTTACACTCTAGTTATGGAAACGAACGAGTGGCCAGCCGACTGGCAGCGCGGCATCCTCGAGCTGTGCGTGCTGCGCATCATCGGCGACGGCCCCACCTACGGCTACGACATCGCCTCGAAGTTGGCCGACGCCGGGCTGGGCGAGGTCAAGGGCGGGACGCTGTACCCGCTGCTCAAGCGCCTCGAGCAGGGCGGGCTGGTCGTCGTCGAATGGCGCCCGGGTGAGGGCGGGCCCGGGCGCAAGTTCTACGAGCTCAACGAGCTGGGCCGCACGCGACGAAATGAGCTCGCCGACGTCTGGCGGCGCTTCTCCGCTGCCGTCACCAACCACGTCTCCCCCATCGGAAAGGACCACTGACATGGCTGATCACTCCTTCGAGCAGCGTCTGGCTCCGCACATCGACCCCGCCTGGAGCGAGGCGTTCATCCTCGAGGCGCGCCTGCGCGGCGTGCTCGGAACCGTCATCGGCGACGCGCTGGCAGAGGTGGACGCGCACGTCGTCGATTCCGGACAGAGCGCTGAGGAGGCGTTCGGAGACCCGAAGGACTACGCGCACCATCTCCCCGTCGACGCGGCAGCCGGAACCGGCTTCGCCAAGGTGATTCTCCCGCCCGCGCTACAGGTCTTCGGCATGCTCGCTGTGCTGCAGGCGGTGTGGCCGCTGCGGGACGGCGACGGGGTGCCGCTCACCGTCGGATTGCTCGTCATGACAGCACTACTGGTCGCCGGATACGTGGCGTTGGCCACGTGGCCGACACCCATCCTGCGCATGGCAACCAGCCGGCCGGTCGTCGGAGCTGCTTGCGCTGCAGCGTTCTTCGCGGCGTGCATCGGAGCCTGCTTCACCCCTGGGACGCTCGCGACCGTCTCCGGGTGGTGGGTCCTGGGCGTTGGGATCGCCTTGCTGGCCATCGGGGTGATACTCGGCATCGAGCGCGCGGTGCGCGGCGTCGACACCGATCCCATCGTCCGCCCCAACGAGATCGCCAAGCCTGCCAACCTGCTGGGCGTCATGGCACCCAGTCTCATAGTGCCCGTCATGACCGCCATCCTCGCGGCCATCCAGCTCGCGTTCTGACGCCTTGACCAGGCCGAAAACTTCAAAATCCGTACGCAGATGGTTCTTCACCCCCGAAATCAGGGGGGTTACCTCAAGCTGCGTACGGATTGTGAAGTTTCTGGAGCAGTGCCTGGATCGTCGGCACCAGGTCGGGCAGCGTCGCATGGGTGAAACGCAGCACCGTCCAGCCCTGCAAGATGAGCTCGACGTCCTTGCGTCGATCGTCGACGAACGCTTCGTACGACTTGTGGTGTTCCCACGAATCCAGCTCCACCGCGAGCTTCAGCCCACGAAATGCGATGTCGGAGTAGCGGACCGTGCCATCGGGCAGCACAATCCGTTGGTTGCCCTTCCACCCTTTGATTCGGGCTCGACGCAACATCCGGTGGCCGTCGCGCTCTAGCTCGGACCACGGCTGGTCTCGGGACTCCAGCAGTAACCGTCGCCGTTCGACGTTGCCCGCTCGCCTGGCCATCACCCCAATGGCCCAGCGCATCGCCTTCAGGCTGGTCGCACGTCGACGCAGCGCCTGGTCGATGGCCTCGCCGCCCAGCGTGTCGGTGAGCTCCAGTGCGCACCAGGCAGGATGCACGAGCCGGTAACCGTACTGCTCGAATACGAGGTCGGGGTCTATGTCTCCGCGACTCAGCCGCAAACCCGGAACCGCACGCTCGCTCGCGCGCCGCACCACTGCCGTCACCTCCCGAACCTCGAGTTCTGGCCACCAGCTCAGCTTCGCAGCGGTGGCGCCGGTGAACACCGCGTCGGGATCCCAGGGCTTCACTGCCGCGACGAGAGTCTCGAACGACCGCTCGAAGGAGTAGGTGCCCGGCAACAGCGCAATCAGCGCGCCGGTGCGCAGCGCATGGCGGATGGCATTGGCGAGCTCGGGGTGCTCGCGGCGAGAGACGGCGCCGTCGGCCGCGAGCAGTCGCTGGAGTTCGGGGTGCATGGCACCACCTCACCCCAAGATGGAACGCAAGGGAAGACCCTCATCGCCACCTGTGGAAAACTCCTGCGGGAGGGTTACACGCCCGAAAAACTTCAAAATCCGTACGCAGATGGGTTCTCACCCCCGAAATCAGGGGGTTACCTCAAGCTGCGTACGGATTGTGAAGTTTGGGCGCCGGGTCAGCGCATGAGTTTGCGGTGCGCGGTCGACTTCGGGCGGTTAGCTTCGGGGCCGAGGCGCTCGGTCTTGTTGGCCTCGTAGTCGGCGAAGTTACCCTCGAACCAGAACCACTTGGCGGGGTTCTCGTCGGTGCCCTCCCACGCGAGGATGTGGGTGGCGACGCGGTCGAGGAACCAGCGGTCGTGGGAAATCACGACGGCGCAGCCGGGGAACTCGAGCAGCGCGTCTTCGAGCGACTGCAGGGTTTCGACGTCGAGGTCGTTGGTGGGCTCGTCAAGCAGCAGCACGTTGCCGCCCTGCTTCAGCGTGAGCGCGAGGTTCAGACGGTTGCGTTCACCGCCGGAGAGCACGCCCGACATCTTCTGCTGGTCGGGCCCCTTGAATCCGAACGACGCGACGTACGCGCGCGAGGGCATCTCAAAGTTGGCCACCTTGATGTAGTCGAGCCCGTCGGAGACCACTTCCCACACGTTCTTCTTGTCGTCGAGGCCCTCGCGGGTCTGGTCGACGTAGCTGAACTGCACCGTCTCGCCAACCTTGAGGGAGCCGCTGTCGGGCTCGTACTGGCCAGTGATGGTCTTGAACAGCGTGGACTTACCCACACCGTTTGGGCCGATAATGCCGACGATGCCCGCGCGCGGCAGTGAGAACGAGAGGTTATCGATGAGGACGCGGTCACCGAATCCCTTGGTGAGGTTGTTGGCCTCGAGCACCACCGAACCCAGGCGTGGGCCCGGCGGGATGTTGATCTCGGCGAGGTCAACGCTGCGACGCTTCTCGGCCTCCGCTGCCAGCTCTTCGTAGCGAGCGAGACGCGCCCGGTTCTTCGCCTGACGCGCCTTCGGGTTCGAGC
Organism: uncultured Tessaracoccus sp.; assembly: GCF_947286155.1. GTDB lineage: Bacteria > Actinomycetota > Actinomycetes > Propionibacteriales > Propionibacteriaceae > Arachnia. Next base: position 33,524 of record NZ_CAMYPD010000018.1, on the reverse strand, counting down.
GCACCCACTCGAGCTCCTTCTCGAGGATCTTGGCCCGCTTGGCGTCCTTCTTGCCCTCGATCTGCAGACGCTGACGCTTCGTCTCCAGGTAGGTGGAGTAGTTGCCTTCGTAAGGGTGCAGGCGCCCGCGGTCGACTTCGCAAATCCATTCCGCGACGTTGTCGAGGAAGTAGCGGTCGTGGGTGACGGCGAGCACGGCGCCCGGGTACGTCTTGAGGTGGCCTTCCAGCCAGTCGACGGATTCCGCGTCGAGGTGGTTGGTGGGCTCGTCAAGCAGCAGGAGGTCGGGCTGTTCGAGCAGCAGCTTGCACAGCGCGACGCGGCGCCGCTCACCACCGGAGAGCTTGGTGACGTCGGCATCCGGCGGCGGGCACTGCAGCGCGTTCATCGCCTGCTCGAGCTGGGAGTCGAGATCCCAGGCACCCAGGTGGTCGAGCTGAGTCTGCAACTCCCCCATCTCGGCCATGAGCGCATCGAAGTCGGCGTCGGGGTCTGCCATCTCGGCGGAGACCTCGTCGAAGCGGCGCAGCTTCGCCTTCGTATCGGCGACGGCCTCCTCGATGTTCTCGATGACGTTCTTCTCTTCATTCAGGGGTGGTTCCTGCAGGAGAATGCCGACGGTGGCGCCCTTCTGCAGCATGGCTTCGCCGTTGTTGGGCTTGTCGAGACCAGCCATGAGTTTGAGCATCGTCGACTTGCCGGCGCCGTTGGGCCCGACGACGCCGATCTTGGCGCCGGGGAAGAATGACAGCGTCACGTTGTCGAGGATGACCTTCTCACCGACCGTTTTGCGGACGTTGTGCATCGTGTAGATGAACTCAGCCACGGGGATCCCTTCTGGAAGACGTTGGAGGCCGCGAGGCGGACCTAATCGCGTGCAAGTATGCCATCCAAACGCGCCAATGCGGCTGCTGCGCGCTGGTGATCGTCGAGTTCTGCTTGCACGTCGGCGATCACGGTGGCCTCGAGTTCTTCGTCGACGGCGCTCCCGAGGCGTTTGGCGGTCTGCCGCCCGGCGCGGTTGGCGGTGAGGCGGAGGATGGCGTCGCCGGAGAGGGAGATGAGCACGAGCGCCACGAGTGTGGCGACGATGACCGTCACCACTTTGGGCGCGAATTCGCCGGTGGCCCAGACGAATTGGTACACCACCCAGCCTGCAACGCCGACGAGTGCCACGACGGGCAGCCATTTCAGGCCGCGCACCAGGCCCCATCCGAAGGGTGCGTCCATGTCGGAGAGGTCGACGTCGCGCATGACGTGGTCGAGGCGGGTAGGGAGCGTGGCTGCGGAGCCGGACATGATGCGGCGACGTGCATCGTCGCGCCACCGTTCGGGCAACGCCGCAGTCTGGGTGGAGAGGAATCGTCGCACGGCCGACGTGGCGCGGGCGTCGTCGGCAGCGGAGGCCACCTGGTGGCTGGGTAGCTCGAGGGGGCCGGCGCCCTTCGCTCCGCGCCAGCCCTGCACCATGGCTCCCCTGCTGCGCACCGTTCGTCGGATGCCCTCTGCCCGACGCTCCACGCCCGCCGCCGCGCGAACCTCGCGCTTCAGCTCGTCGACGGCGGCTTCCTCCATGCCGACGCTCTGCCCGCTCACTTGGCGCAGCTCGTGGGCCAGACCGCGCAGGTCGGCAGTGAGCCGCTCTCGGGTGGCGCGCTTGTGGGCGGCAACCCGCCCGAGGTGCCGCCGCAACAAATCGACACCTTCGCCTTCGCGCGCGTTCGTCGCGAACACAGGCACCCCCTGCAACCCGTCGGCCTCGAGCAGCGTCCGGAGGTGGGCGAGCACGTCTTCCACCCGCTCGTCCATACCGTGCGAGTCGGGGTAGATCGGCGCCCCGTCGGTGAGCACATCAGCGTGGTTGAGCACGACGGTGATGACGTCGCTGTGCTCGCGTAGCGGGCGCAGGTAGCGCTCGTGGAGCAGGTTGTCGGCGTACTTTTGCGGGTCGACGACGAACACGAATTGGTCGACGATGCGCACCAGGCGGTCGACTTCCTCGCGGTGCGCGTCGCGGATGGAGTCGTGGTCGGGCAGGTCGAGCAAGACGACGTCGGCGAAATCGGGGATGGGCGGACGCGCCTCGCGTCGCTGCCCGATGGCGAGGAGCTCCAGCAGGGCCTCGTTCGTGGCGGAAAAGCTCAGGGCGAGGGGCTGCGACGTGGTGGGCCGGCGCGCCGCCACCTGCGCGAGGGACGTGCCGGAGATGGCGTTGAAGAGTGACGATTTGCCCGACCCCGTGGCTCCGGAGAGCGCGACGACGGTCTGCTCGCCGGCGCGCATCCGTCGGTTGGCGAACGCCGAGACTTGGCGCGCGCGTTCCTCCAAATCTGGTGGGAGTTTGCCGCCTGCGAGCTGCAGGTACTCCTCGAGTTCGCTCAGCGCTTGTTCGATCACAGCTGGGTCCTCGCTTCCCGCACCTGCGCAGCCGCTGCTGCGAGCCGTTCCGCGACATCGGGCGCGACGGACGCCTCGTCGACGACGCTAGTGAAGCGGGCTGCTTCCTCGACGAGGAGGCTCTGCACGCGCGCATCGAGCAGGGAGCGCGCCTCAGTGGTGAGGCGTTCGACGGCGCCGGCACCGAACACGGATTCCAGCACGCGCTGGGACAACACCGACGTGGTACCCGCGATGCCCGCTTCGGCTCCGGTGAGCCCGCCGGTGGACGCAAACACCGCGATCATGAGCGTGAGACCGAGCGCGTTCGTGCCGAATGCGAACATGCGCGCGCGGAAGCGTTTGCCCTTGCCCTGCTCGCTGACGAGCCCGAGCACATCTTGTTGCCAGCCGCGTACCGCGGCCGAGGCGCGGTCGTGGAAATCGGGGGATGCCGCGCGCAGGTCGTCGGTGAGCAGGCTGCGCCCCCACGCGGTGTGCGACCAGGCCTGCGCGATGTCGTCGCATGCCTCGTCGGCGGCGGCGGTGATAACACGGGCGAGCTGAGTGGAGACCTCTTCGTTGGCTTCCTCCGCCTTCGGTTCGGCGCGGAACCAGCGGTGGGCCGTGGCGCGCAGGGATGCCACTTTCTCGTCGAGACCGCGCATGAGTTGCGTGGTGCCGACGACGTCGTGCCAGTGGTTGACAATCTCGCCGCGCAGCATGGAACCGTCGCCCAGCATGACGCCGATCTGCTCGGCCGCGCCCTCGAATTCGCCGGTGGCTTGGCCGCGTAGGTCGTCGGCGGCGCGTTGCTGCGCTTCGACGCCCTCGCGCAACGCCTCCACCTCGACGTCGAGCTGCCGAAGCGCCCCGGTGAGCGACTGTTTCACCACCTCGACGCGCGCCTCCTGCTGTGAGGTGAGCCCACCCAGCCAGCCGCGGATGGGCGCGACGGCGACGTCGGGCATCATGCCGTCTTCGAGCGGGGTTTCCTCAATGGCGAACAGCGGCGCGGCGCCGAGGCCTTCGTCGACGAGCATCCTCGCCAAGTCTGAGCCGACCTCCTGGGCGCTACCTGGCGGGCACCGGTTGATAACCACGCCGAGGAACAGCTCGCGCGCGGCAGCGCTCTTTAACAGCTCCCAGGGCACCGCGTCGGCATAACGGGCGGCGGAGGTGACGAACAGCCACAGGTCGGCGGCCAGCAGGAGTTGGCGCGCGAGGGTGCGGTTAGCGTCGTCGACCGAGTCGACGTCGGGCGCATCGAGCAGTGCGAGGCCCTCCGGCATCGACAGCACCTCGACGATGTGCAGCGCGCGGGTATCTTCAAGTTCGACATCGGTGCGGGTGAGCTCTGGCAGCACACTGCCGGAGCGGAACCACGGCGCATCCGACGGGTGACAGATGAGCACGGGCGACTTCGTCGTCGGGCGGCGCACGCCGGGCCGAGTGACGTGACGGCGCAACAGGGAGTTGACGAGGGTGGATTTCCCGGCGCCCGTCGACCCCCCGACGACGGCGAGCAGCGGCGCGTCGATAGTGGCCGCGCGTGGGAGCAGATAGTCGCGGAGTTGCCCCGCCGCTGCCCGTGCACGGTGCGAGTGTTCGTCGGAGGAGGGTAATGCCAGCGGGAAGCGCAGCGCCTCAAGCTCGGAGAGGAGGCCCGCCAGCGCGGATTCGAGGCTCATGGTTGCGGCCAGTTTCCGCCGAGACCGCTCGGGCCGGGGTACACCGCCTGGGGTGCGGGGGCACGTCGGATTTTGGGTTTGCGCCACCCCAGCAGCTTCACGCCCGGAGCTGTGGGCAGCGCCTTGCTGCGCAGCGCGGGCAGCTCTTCGATGATCTCGTGGATGCGGTGCTCGGCGCCGTTGCTGATGAGGCCGCGGGTGAGGTCGGAGCGCAGGTACGCCAGTTCCGTCATGCGACGGGTGAAGCGAACCGTGTACCACCAGCGTTTGGGGCCCCAAAAGAACGCGACGAACAGGTAGCGCACGCGCCGGAACGGGCCGGAAAACAGCTCGACCTCGCGCTCGCTCACCCAGCCTTGCGCGGCGAAATCGGTGAGACGATGGCGGATGAGGCGTGACTGCTGCACCACAGAAACAATGAGCGAGATGACGAGCAGCCCCACCAGCACGAGCGCCATAATCCACTGCGTCATGAGCGCCTCGGGCGGCCGCGTCGAGGCCAACCCGTTGAACAGCATATGCCCCCCGACCGACAGCAGGAACCCACCGAGCGGCGCCATGACACGCACGAGTTTCGAGCGTGCGGTGATGCCAACGACGAGCCCCGTCGCCGTCATCATGGTGAACAGCGGGTGGCCAAACGACGTGTACACGCCGCGCAGCATCACCAGCTCGTTGACCGCTTCTTCGGGGTTCGCGACAGAGACGTCGTGCAGGGCGTAGGTGATGACGCGTCCGTAGTAGATGATGTTCTCGACGAAGGCGAACCCAATTGCCGACAGCCCGGAGAGCATCACCACGCTCAGCCTGGACACGACCTTGCGCCGCAGCAGAATAATCAGCAGGAACAGCACCGTCGCTTTCGTGACCTCTTCGCTGAACGGCGCGGAGAACACTGCGGCGCGTGAGCCCGTGTCGGAATCTGCAGCGGTGGTGGCCATCATGCGCCCCATCCACGTGTTGATGTGGAGGGAGAACCACGTGGAAGCCGCGCCGCCCCACCCGAACACCAGCAACCAGATGAGTGGCTGCTGCGGCCGGAAGCGGTCGAGCCATACGAACAACAGCACGTAGACCGCCGCCGTGGGCGCAGCGAGGAGCGCAGCCTGCTTCACCGTTTGTTTCGTGAACGCGAGCGTCTGGGTGCCGTCCTCGAAGGTTTCCGGGGTGGTGAACATATGCCACTGATCGCGAAGCATCAGGAAATACACCGGCAGCAACACCACCGCGAGCCACAGTTCGGGGCAACGAAGCAACCGCCGCCACCACGCCACGTGCTCGGAGGACGCGATGCCGGCTAGACGGCGCTCGCGCATCGCTACCTGGCTCATAGTTGCATAGCCTACAAGGTGGGTCTGACAAAACACTCCGGCGACGAGGCGTCGTCGCAGCAATGCTGTGGTTCTTCTCCCAACCCACGCTCACTAGCCCGCGCGCCGCTCGCAGATCACCGTCGACGACGCTACGTCGCAATAAAGAATGCTGGAACCCACCGAAACAGGTGGGTTCCAGCATTCTTTATTGCGACGCCCCCGCCGGTGTGGCGCGCCCGGCAGGATTCGAACCTGCAACCTACGGATTAGAAGGCCGGTGCTCTATCCATTGAGCTACGGGCGCTCGGCGCAACAGTGTAGTCGCTGCCAGCCATGATGCGCGACGTGAGTCACCGCTGCTTCGCCTCGGCGGTGACGGGTGCGGCAGACCGCCACGTGACGGATTCGCCGTCGATCTGGCCGCCGTCGGAGGCCTTCACTACCTCGCCCCCGAACTCGAGCCGCATCCGATACAGCCCGACGGTGTCCTCCGGCGCGAGCACTGCCCCAAGGTTGACGCGCCAGACGCCGTCCTCCAGCGTCGGCTGGGGCGCCCACTCCTCGTCGCCCCACTGCTCGAGGGTGAACTGCGCGGTGGTGTCGCAGACGTGGAAGCCGGGGACGTCGCTGCGCTTCGCGTGCCAATTCGATCCGAACCCGACCATGTCACCGGGCACGTCGCCTTCCTCGCAGAAGGTGACCTCGTCGCTTTGGATCATCTGCTCCGGGATTGCGATGCGCAGGTGAGCGCGGATGTCGTCCTCGCTGGTGAACGTAAGACGCACCAGCTGCACCACACCGTCGACGTCACCGGGCGCGGGCAGTTCGTCGCCCCAGTCGTCCCAAGCCTGTTCCTCGTTCATGGTTTCGACGGGGCTCGGCGCCTGGATTGGCCCGGAAGCCACCTCGGAGGGCTCCGGAGCAGGCTGCTGGCTGGGTTGCTCGTCGGCGGCTCCTCCACACCCGGTGAGCACCAGGGCGAGCGCCACAGCGGCGGCACGGCATGCGTTCCTCATGAGGGCAAGCTTATAAAACCACCATCTAAAGCCGGAGCACGCACGCGGTAGGCTCGGGAGACGTGAATAGCAACATGGTGTGGATCGACTGCGAAATGACCGGCCTCGATTTGGAGGCCGACGGGCTGTGCGAGGTGGCTGCGCTCGTCACCGACTCGGAGCTCAACGTACTGGGCGAAGGGGTCGACGTCGTCATCAAGCCGACCGACGCCCAGCTGGAGCACATGGGCGAGTTCGTCACCGAGATGCACACCAAATCGGGGCTCCTCCCCCTCCTCGCGGAGGGAACCACGCTCGAGGACGCGCAGCAGCAGGTGCTCGCGTACGTGCAGGAGCACTGCCCCACCGCCCGCAAGGCGCCGCTAGCCGGCAACACCATCGGCACCGACCGCGCGTTCCTCGCCAAGTACATGCCCGAGCTCGAGCAGCACCTCCACTACCGCAACATCGACGTCTCCAGCATCAAGGAACTCGCACGCCGGTGGTACCCCCGCGTGCAGCACAAGGCCCCCGCGAAGACGGGCAACCACCGCGCGCTCGCGGACATCCAGGAGTCGATCGAAGAGCTGCGCTACTACCGCGACGCCCTGTTCGTCGCTCAGCCGGGGCCGTCGTCGGAGGAACTCAGCGAGATCGCGACGAAACACTGCGGCGCACTGACGGGTCACCGCCCCGACGAGGCCCCCGCCGCCCCGGACGAGAACGCTTGCGAGTGACGAGGCGCCGTCGGTTTCCCTTAGTGCGGCAAGGTGCGCTATGATCGCTGGTCGTCGTCATGAACGACCTTGGTGGGTATAGCTCAGCTGGTAGAGCGTCTGGTTGTGGTCCAGAAGGTCGCGGGTTCAAGCCCCGTTACTCACCCCACTGCGGCTAGGGAATTCCCTAGCCATCACGGTTTGCGGCTACGTTCGCGGCTACAACCCGGTGAAATCTTCCGCATGGTCATCCCCCGAGCCCGCGAAACGCCGCGATGAAAGCGTCCGCTGACGCATCCAATTCCTAGATCGACTTGGCTCCATACCAATCAGGGTTGCAGCGACGTGCGGCAGAACCGAGCCGACCAACACAAAGCCCCGTGGTAACCGGGTGGTCGCCACGGGGCAAGTATGTGAGCGTGACCTTTAAACACGCATGGGTGCGTGAAACTTCACGCCCCACCGACCGGGTACTGGGAACGGAACCCAAAGCCGTTCGGTGTCTCCATCTTGCCCCAAATCGCGGATCCGCACAAGAAAATCGCTATACCCGGTTCATAGTCAGGATGTTCACTCTCCCACGGCGCACGTCACCGAAGCTGTCGAGTCCGAAGGCGCGACGAAGGCGTCCCGCCACGCGACCCTTGGGTGTGGATTCCGATGCCGGAGCATCGGGAACCTCCCCTACCCACTTTCGCCGATCGTACGCAATCGCGCCAGCGATCACGTCCGCCACCTGCAGGAGGTTCGTCGATTCCGAGTTCAGGTCGTAGCATCCAAGAACACGACGAGTACCAAGCTGCTCATTGGCCCGCTCCCGCACTTCATCAGCCAGAACGCGCCCCTTGGGTGTCTGGATGAGGTCAAGGAAGACGTTGACCAGTTCGCCTTGATTCACGTTAGCGACGACGAGTCGACGCGCCATTACCGCCTGTGTCTCCCAGGATCGCCTCTTCGCTGAGTCCGTGGGGGAAAGCTCGTAGACCGAACCGCCAATCCGAACGTCGCATGTGGCGAGATACTCCACGAGTTCGATGTAGAAGCGCTCAGTGGCTTGCGTGATACGACCGAACTTGATCTCACCGAAGAACTTGAACTGCTGTCGAAGCTGCCGAATCTCGCGATCGATAGACGCAGTGTCCCGGCATTTGACGAACCCAACGACGAAGAGGCCACCGTTAGGATTCATAGATCCACTCTCGTCTAGGAACAGGCTTGAGACCGGAACGTCGTCGGGGAGACAAAAAGGGATGTCGGCAAGATCCCCCGATTCGGGGATGAGGGCGTCCTGCATTCCGTTCATTCCTCGTCCTCCGGGCCATCCGGCGCGGCAGCCGTCTCGACTTGTTGCGCATGGGCGATCAGCTTGGTGCATCGGTGCTCGTCGAGCGACCTGACTGGGCTCTTCTCAGCCTCAGCATTGCCAGCGTCCTTCGGCTCTCCTTGCATCCTGCGAGCAACCTCGGCAGGCAGCTTTTCATCAGAGACGTCCACGATGGAGGTGAGGGCTAGCCCACCTCGGAGGATTCACGCTGCAGTACCAGACGGCCACTGCAGCCCTGCGCCGAGTTTGCCGAGCTGACTGCCCTGAACGTAGCCAGCTCCGCTCGTGATCTTCGTGAGTGACGTGGTGGTCATATCAAGCCACCTCCCCATCTCACGTCGAACCGAAAGTCAAACACCACCTGCCGGTAGTCAGCATGGTACCCGCCAGCTGTGACAAATCCCGGATGCCCTCAGGAGCATCCCCTGCAGAACGCATCCACGGCCCGGTGTGTTTCACCCACCAAGCCAACCGCTGTTCACCAGCGCGACGAAACAGGCCGTGCCAGCGAAGATGCTGAGCAGTGAGCGTCGGCCACAAAGCAGATGCACCCCGACGGTCACCCCCGCCGCGACGAGGGCTGCCGCAGCGCGTCCCCCGTCGAAAGCAGAAACTAGCGTAGCCAGCGCCAAGATGGTGAGTATCCCAGCCGGCATCCACACCCCAATCCGACGCACCAGCGTCGACTCGCGCAGCGGCGCAAGCAACAGGAACGGTACCGCGCGGAGCCCGACGGTGATCGCGCCGGCCACTGCCACGACGGCCACGAAATATCCGAGGTCAGGCATGCCGGCTCCCCTCGCGCATCAGGTGACGGACGAACAGCGCGGCGGTGAACAGCACCATCGATGTCAGTAGGGCTGCACCGGGCGCTACGAGGAGCGCCACGCCGAAGCAACCCACCGCCATCACCACCGACGGCACCTCCCGCCGGGTGCGGGCGGCGTCGAGCGCCAGCACGATGAACAGCGCGACGAGCGCGAACTCCAACCCCTCGATGGGCCTGGGCAGCGACAATGCCGTGGCCACGCCGATGAGTCCGCCGCCCACCCAGTACGCCTGAAGCAGCACTTGGAGCCAGATGATCCGCCTTCCCGTCCAGTGCTCCTCACCCCTCGCGATGAACGCGTACGTCTCGTCGGTAAGGGCGTACACGCCGTACACTCGCGCGAGGCCGTGCACCCGGTCGATCGGGTAGTTGAAGGCGTAGAACACATGCCGCACGTTCACCAGCAGCACGGTGAGGCCGACGGTGAGCACCGGCGTGCCGGCAGCGATGAGGCTCACCAGCAGCAGATCCACCGAGCCCGCATAGACGACGACGGACAGCACCGGCGCAACCCACCAGGGAAAACCCGCTTGGATCACCATCATGCCGAACGCGATGCCGAGTGGGATCAACCCGAGCCCGCCTCCCAAACTCAGGCGAGCAACTTCGAGAGCATCCCGGTTTCGCACGCCTGCTATCTTGGCGTCAACCACCCCACCTGTGAGGGCCACGTCCATCACCTGAACAGCACGTCGACAGGCACCGCGGCACCGGCACTGCGCTCGATTTCCCATTTCGTGAGCGGCGTAGTAAGTTTAGTTTCCGCTGCGAGCACCACTAGCTCAACTGGCAGAGCAGCTGACTCTTAATCAGCGGGTTCAGGGTTCGAGTCCCTGGTGGTGTACCAAACGAAAGAAGGCCGCCCTCACCGGCGGCCTTCTTCGTCCACCCGACCCGGCAACGCCACGACGCGCTTACACTCCCTCCGCAATGCGCAGCATGAGCTCGCACGCCATGGAGTTGGACCAAGAAAACCATGGCCGAGTGTACTGCGTCGGATCATTCGGATCGAAGCTCTCGTGCGTCAGCCCCGTGCCGCCGTCGGTGGCGAGGATCACGTCGAGGCACCGCCTGGCCTCGGCCTCGTCGCCCGTAAGCCCCTGCACCGCCAGCGCGATATGCCAGACGTAGCCTTCCGGCGTGTGCGGGCTGCCCACCCCCAACGCGAATTCACCCGCGTAGAAGAACGGGTTCTCGTCGCTCAGCACCCAGGCGCGGGTGGCCTGATACCGCGGGTCGTCGAGCGCGAACCCAGCCGTGAGCGGCAAGGAGAGCAACGACGGCATGTTGGCGTCGTCCATGGCCAGCTGGCCGCCCAGCCCGTCCACCTCGTACAGGTACCGCTCCCCCTCCATGCCGTAGCGCTCGACACCGTCACCGATCTCCTGCGCCAGCCTGCCAGCCGACGCGCCCAGTTCCTCGTCGCCCCAATCGCGCGCGAACTCCCCAATCATCCCGAGCGCGTGCACAGCCATGAGCTGCGCGGGAATGTTGTACCCGTACTGACAAGCATCGTCGGATGGCCGGAACCCGCTCCAGGTCATCCCGGTGATGGCCACGGGCGTGCCGCGTCCGTCGTCGCCCAAGGTGTCCCACGGCTCCGATTCGCGCACGTGACGATAGGTGGACGCCCCGAAGTGGTCTTGCTCCAGCCGCCACAACGCGACGATCCTCCCGCAGCCCTCGCGCAGGGCAGCGTCGAGCTCGTCGTCCCATCCCTCGAGCCCCCGGAGGCGGTGCGCGAGCATCACGGGGAACGCTAGCGAATCAATCTCGTACTTGCGCTCCCACACACCCGGGTGGAGATCGAGGTCATTGGCATCGTGATGCGCGTCGTTCTCCGACTCGTTAAACGCGTTCGCGTACGGGTCCAGGCCGATACAGCGCCACTGCTCGCGCACCATGCCCAGCAGCACCTCGCGCACCTCGTCCACGTCAGTCATCCGCAGGAACGGCCACACCTGTGCCGACGAGTCACGCAGCCACATCGCGGGAATGTCGCCGGTGATGACGAAGGTGCGATCACCGCGACGGGTCATAGTCGTCGTCCAGGTGTTCACCATCATGGCGCGGAACCGTTCCGCGGCGGACTCCCCCACCGTCGCGGCAATGCGCTCAGCCTCCGCATCCAGCCGGGCCTGCAGCTCCTCTCCGACGGGGTTCGTCACTGTTCGCTCGTCCATGCCATTCCTTCCCGACACCAGTTGATACCCATAACCGTGAGCCTGCGGAGCAGGACTCCCAGCTCACTCTCCGAAGCCGCGCTACCCGCCCAGAACTGCTGGGCCAGTGCGGTGCCTCGAGGCCACATCATGTACTCGGCTTTCGCCCAGTCACGCACATATTCTCCCCACAGTTGGAACTGCCCGCCCAGCAGGCGCCCCGGCCCATCCGGGAGCGCTCCGAGCATGTCAGCAAAGCCTTGCGTCTTTTCCAGGGGCGTGTACTGCCCGTAGTTGTGGGGGTGGTCAGCCCACTTGCCTTGGCAGTAGTCGAGGTAGGTGTACTGGGTGGGCGCGGCCAGCACGTCGTAGCCCTTGCTGATGACGTCCCCCACCTGTGCCGCGTCGCGCCACACCACAATGGTGACGTCGTCGGGCACACCGCCTTCGAGCACCTCGTCCCACGCAATCACGCGACGTCCACGCGCCAGCACGTGCTCGCACACGATGCGCTCGAACCACGCCTGCCCCTCGGCAGGAGTAGAGAGCCCTTCCCGACGCATCGTGGCCTGCGAGCGTTCGTCGGCGAGCCATTCCGACCCCGGACACTCGTCGCCCCCGACGTGCACGGGCGAGTCAGGGAATAGATCCATGACGGCGTCCAGCGCGTCCTTGCAGAACTGAATCACGGTGTCATCCAGCCGCAGCACATGCTCGGAAATACCCCAGCACGTGCGCGGATGCTGCACACCCGACGCGCCCAGCTCCGGGTAGGCCGCTACCGCAGCCTCCATGTGGCCGGGCATATCCACCTCCGGCACCACGGTGATGCCGAGCCGGTTCGCGTGCTCCACGAGCCTGCTGATCTCCTCGGCCGTGTAGAACCCGCCGTGCGGGATGCCGTCGTGCTCAGCCACATCGTCGCAATCGTTCTCGTCGGGAGGTGGCTGATGCCCGACGAGGGTGCCAGGCCGCCACGCCCCCACCTCCGTGAGCTTCGGCCAACCGGGCACGGGGAAGCGCCAGCCTTGGTCGTCGGTGAGGTGGAGATGCAACACGTTGAGCTTGTGCATGGCCATCACATCAAGGTGCCTGAGCAACCCGTCGAGCGGCAGAAAGTGCCTTGCCACGTCCACCATGGAGCCGCGCCACGCCAGCGCCGGCTCGTCGACGATCTCCACGAACGGCACGACGAGTGAGGCCGGGTCCATGGGGTCATTGGTGTGCACCTCGCGCGGCAACAGCTGTAACAGCGTCTGCACTGCCCACGACGCGCCGGCCTGCGTGGAATACCCAATGCGCACACCGTCCGCGTCGACGCTGAGGCGGTACCCCTCGTCGGGGAGCGAAGTATCTTCGATGAAGTCCACGCCGGCGCCGACCCCGTCGGCAAGCACCTGCACGCCGGCCGACCGCCTGAGACGCTCGGCGAGGACCTCAGCGGGAACACCGCCGCCACGCACCGGAAGGGGGTTGGGCAGCAGGAACGAACCATGCCCCCAGTCGACGTGAGCGGGCGTGGGGATGATGGTGGGCATCACAGCTCCTTCGCGCGTGCGATTGGTTGAGGCTGCCAAGACTGCAGCAACGGATGATCGAGCGAGGGCACATGCACATGCCCCAAATCTGCGGCGAATGGGCCAACGGCGACGACGAACGCGCCGGCCTCTCTGGCTGCCGTAGCGCCGGTGCGGGAGTCTTCCACCACGACGCAGCGCTCCGGCGCCACGCCGCAACGCTCCGCTGCGGCGAGATACAGATCAGGCGCTGGCTTGGGACGCTCCACGTCCTCGGTGCCCAGCATCGCAACGAAATAACGCTGCCACCCCAGCGAATGCATCGTGGCTTTCACGATGGCCGACGGCGAGTTCGAGGCCACGGCCATCGGTATCGTCCCGGAGAGCGCCTCGAGCAGGGCTTCCGCCCCCGGCATTGGCTCCACACCGTCCGCCAAGTGTTCCTGCAGGAGCTGCAGCATTCGGCGTTCCGCTACGTCGGCCTCTACGCCCGTGTGCACGCGGCTGAACAACGCGACGACATCCTCAATCGTGCCGCCTCGAAGCTCATCAGTAACCTCATCGTCGAAGCCCTTCGATACCCCGTTCTCTTCCCAGAGTTGACGGGTGGCATCGAACCAGGCTTGCTCGGAGTCGACGAGTGTGTCGTCCATGTCGAACAATACTGCGCCGATGTGCTGCGGGAGAGCACGATTCATTCGATCAACACCTCCATGCCGGTATGCCGGCTACTTCGTTGGATATGGAGCTCAGACAGCGCACGACCACCCTACCCAGGTGCTCGTACGGATGCGTCTGTGCAAGACTTTGGCTTGTTCGTCCGTGAGAAGGAGTGCCGTGCCCACACGCATGCTGACCGTCGGTATCACATACCGCGACATCATCATGACCGGCGTTCCTGCGATGCCCGTGCCCGGCCAAGAGCTGCAGGCCACAGGGCTGTACGAGGGCTGGGGAGGCGTGGCCACCATGGCGCGAGTGGCAGCTCGACTCGGCGTGAGCACTGAGCTGTGCTCCCCCGTCGGCGACGACGAAGCGAGCGGGCGGCTGCTGCGCAGTCTGCACCTCGAGGGCGTCGACACCAGCCACTGCGAGCACTACGCCAACTGGCAGCTCCCCACGACGGTGGCCCTCGCCACCAGCGCTGACCGCGCGATGGTGACGGTCGAGCATCCCCCTGCGAAGCCGGTGGGACATTCCCTCAGCGACGTGGATACGGACGCCATCGTCATCGACTTGCGTGATTCGACACTCCCCTGGCTCGTCGACGCACGCCGTCGCGGCGCGCGCGTGTTTGCGTCGAGGGGCTTCGACGAAACGGGTTCGTGGGGCGACGAGCAACTCGCAGGCATCGAAGGCGCCGATGTGTGGATGCTGAACGACCTGGAAGCTCGCGCATTCACGCAGCTGAGCGACCCCATTGATGCTGCCCGGCAGTTGACCAGCCGCGTGCCTACCGTCGTCGTCACACGCGGCGCGGACGGCATGGTTGCAGTCGACGCCACCACCGGACAGGAAGCCAGCGTGGCTGCCTTCCCCGTGCACCCACGCAACACCACCGGCGCCGGCGACGCAACGCTCGCTGCGCTTGCCGTCGCCTCGGGCCTCACCGATGTCCTCGAAGAGCAGCTTCTCGTCGCGGCGTTCGTCGCCAGCACCATCCTGGCTGGCGAGAGCGGAGCCGCCGATCCGCTGCGCCTGGCCGAGGTACTCCAAGCGGCCCGCGCTCACGACGACCCTCGCGCTCGCCGCGTCGCGGAACTGCTGGCCCAGTAGCCGCCAGCCAGCCGGGACCACGCCGTTGCTAACCCAATATCCACACGCGTTTCGCTGAACCGGCGTTTTTGGGGCGTTTTGGCAAACGCATGTGGATATCGGGTTAGCTCGACGGGTTGCCCATCCAGCGGATGCAACCGCCGGATGTGTCACCATTCGAAACGCAGGTCCCGCGTCGGCCCCAACGGCTCGATGTCCTTCAGCACGCCGATGTCGTCTCCTTCCATCTCGCCCTGCCGCGCGCCCATGAGGTCCAGCAGGAGCCACATGACGTCTTCGCTGCGCAGCGCGCCCCGCTCGCGTATATCGGGGGGCAGCTGGCTACCGATGCGGTGCAGGATCAGGAAACTTCGGCGCACCTCGACTTCGTCCTCGCCGTGCCCACCCTCGGGCTTGTGTCCGTGGTCGGTGGTGACGGCCACGAGCCAGTCTTCACCGAGCTGTTCGTGCCGTTCCGCGACTGCCTTGACTAGGTAACGCACTCGCTCGTCGACGCGCTGGATGGCCTCGCGGTACTCCTTGCTGTCCGAGCCTGCGGCATGGCCGGCGGCGTCGACGCTCTCGAAGTACACCACCGATGCATCTGGACCCTCGTGCAGCAGCCTGTGGCACGCCCACGTACACACTGCGTCGTCAGCCGCCTCGATGCCGCTAGTGAGATCGGGTTGGAACACGGCGTGTTGCCCCGTGCGCTGCTGGTCGACGCGCTGCTGCAAGATGGGCCCAGGGCCGACGCCTACGGTGAAGGCAGTCCAGGTCGCCGCTGCAAGCGTCCGAGCACGCGGGTTGGCGAAAAAAACCCGAGACAGCAGGTCGGGGCGCCTAGCCATGTCGTGGCCGACGAACTCGTTCCACCACACGTTGCATTCCTCGTGGGTGGAGCCGGTAAGGATGGACGACCACCCCGGCCCCGAGTCGGTGGGCGGCGTCATCCACATGGGCAGGCACACGCCATCCGACGCCTCATCCCCGCGGGCGAGGCGGGCGAGCGTCGGGGCAAGCCCCGCTGGGAAATCCTGCACGGTGTGGTCCGGAGCGCCGACGCTGAATCTGGGGTCGGCTGGGTGCGAGGGTTGGGAGAAATCCGGGTTGCTCGCCACCTCCTCGGGCAATGCGAAGTCGGCGCGCACACCGTCGAGGCAGATCAATAGGAGTTTCATTTGGCACACACCTTCAGCGTGAGGATTTGGAAGGGACGAATCGTGAGCTCCACCGCGCCATCGCGCAGGTCTCCCAGACGCTCCTGGGTGGGCTCGGCCACCGGCTGCTCCAAGAGATCCACCTCGTGAACGCCCTCAGCGTCGAACCCGAGATGCAGCCACACGCGCGACCGCCCACCCGTAGCCTCGTGCAACCGGATCACCACGTCACCGGACTCGTCGAATGCCGGTTTCACCGCATCAATCACCGCATGCCCGCGGAGCATCTCCAGCGACGCCACGGCGGCCTCGCTCGCACCCGCACCGTCCAGCACACGCAGTGGCTGATTCAGCCCGACACCGGCCTCGCTCGCCACGCGCACGTCGGCGTCGACGGTGAGCTGGTACTGGATGCGGTGCTGTCCTTGGTCCGATTCCTCATCCGGCGACAGGGGCGCCCGCAGCAACGTGTAGCTCGCCACCACGCCTGTGGTGGGCGCGTGTTCACCGGCGCCGGCGGGTTCCACGTCGTGGCCGTAGGAAGAGTCGTACGACAGCGCCACCGCATAGCCGGGCTCGTCGAGCAGCGTCCACCGGTGTACGGGCACCTCGAAGCGCGCCTCATCCCAGCTCGTATTCGACGTCAACGCGCGCCGCACGTGCCCGAACTGGATTTCGGACGACTCATGGGTGGCCTTCACCGCGAGCGGGAATGCCACCTTCAGCACGCGGGAGCGTTCGTGCCAGTCAATATCGATGGCGAACCGCACCGTCTTGCTGTCCGCATCCAGCCACAGCGACTGCGTCACCCGGGAGTCGCCGAAGGTCCGAACCACATCCACCTGGGCGCGAAGCGGAGTGTCCTCCACCAGCGCAACCTGTTCGACGTCGTCGAGCTCCCACACATGGTGGCGGTATTGCGCCTGGAGCTCCCACGCGTCGAAGCAGCTGGGGTGGTCGGGGTGCAGGCGCAGCAGGTTGGCCCGCTCGCCGAGGAGCAGCAGTTCGCGCTCGGCTTCCACGTCGACGAGGCTCGTCAGCGTTCCGTCGGGCGCGACGACGACGCGCACCAAACCGTTGTCGAGCACGATGCCCTCGTCTTGGCGCTGGGCCTGGACGGGGTGCGTCGGGGATGCTTCGGCGTCGGCAAGCGGCACAACGCTGAGCGGGCCGACGTCGACGAGCACCCGTCGCCCCTCTACCTCGATCAGCTCCCGCCTCGCGAACGGCGCCGGGTTCGCAACGGCCCGCTGCTCCCCCGGGAACACGGCACGACGCAGCGCGTCGATACGTTCCTCAATCTCTTGCAGCAGCGACGTGTACTCCTCGCGCGCTTCTTCATTCACCCAGGCGATAGCGCTGCCCGGGAGGATGTCGTGGAACTGCAGCAGCATCATGCGTCGCCAGAGCTGTTCGACGCCCTCGGCGTCGAACGCATACCCGCGAAGCATCGCCAGCGTGCCAAGCCATTCCAGCGCCGCGAGGCCGGCCTCGACGCGTCGGTTGCCTTGCTTCAAGGCCAGTTGCGAGGTCTGGACACCGCGGTGGAACTCGAAGTAGAGCTCGCCGGCCCAGACGGGGAGCTCATCGCGCTCGGCGCGAGCCGCGTCGTAGAAGTCTTGCGGGCTGCCCATGGTGAGCACCGGCGACCCCTCAAGGTTGCTCTGCCGACGGGCACGTTCCACCATTTCGCGCACGGGGCCGCCACCACCGTCTCCGTACCCAAACGGCAACAGCGACTCCTTGGCAACGCCCTTTTCCTTGAAGTTCCGCTCGGCGAACTTCACCTGATCTGGGGAAAGGATGGAGTCGTAGCAGTCGACGGGCGGGAAATGCGTCCAGATACGCGTGCCGTCGATGCCCTCCCACCAGAACGTGTGGTGCGGCAGTGTGTTCGTCTGGTTCCAGTTCATCTTCTGGGTGAAGAACCACCGCATGCCGGCGAGTTTGGCGATCTGCGGCAGCGCGCCGGAGTAGCCGAACGAGTCGGGCAGCCAGAGGCAGTCGGTGGTGACGTCCAGCTCGTCGCGAAGCCACCTCAGGCCACTGGTGAGCTGTCGAACCATCGCCTCGCCGCCGGGGAGATTGGCGTCCGGCTCCACCCAGGTGCCGCCCACCATGTGCCACTGGCCGCGCTGGATGGCCTCGCGCATCCGCTCGAACACCATCGGCGCGTCTTCCTTCAACCACTGAAGGTGCTGGGGAGCGGTGCAGGCGAAGTGGAAGTCTGGGTATTCATCGGCGAGCGCGACGACGTTCGACAGCGAGCGCACCACCTTCCGACGGGTCTCCCGGATGGGCCACAACCAAGCGGAGTCGATGTGCGCGTGTCCGACGGCGGTCATGCGCTGCGCGGAACCGTGGGGGCCGCTGGTCAGCAAGGGCGCGAGCACGGCGCGCGCGGCGGCTGCTTGATCCTCGATGCTGCCCTGGTCGATGACGTCGGCGGCTCGCTCGAGCCCACGAAGGAGGGTGGCGCGCCAGGTGGAGTCGACGGGGAGCTCGCGCATGAGCCCGTCGAGCACCTCGAGGTCGAGCTGAAGGTGCCAGACGTCGTCGTTGCGCGTCACGAGTTCCGCGGCCTTGAACTGCCACATGGGCTCGATGGGCATAGTGGCCTTGTCGCCGTACTTGGCCATGTCTTCCCCGTGGTTGGGGTTGGCGGCGGCTTCCACCACCAGCCGCACAGAGCCGTCGGCCGCCACCAGCGGCGAACCTTCGTGCTCAAGTTGTTCGGCGATCGACCCGAAGGTGAGCGGCACGGTGCGGTTCATGGGGTTGAGGCCCTTCAGCGGCACCCCGTCGCACGTGTACACAAGCCCCTCCGACTGATTGCCCGCCCAGTCACCGGAAAAGCCCAGGTCAACGCGGAGTTCGACACGCTCGCGGGGGGCATCGTCGGGGAGGATGCCGTCGAGCCGCAGCCACCACGTGCTCCATGCCGGCCCCCACCAGGTGCCGACGGGGAATGGCTCGTACTGCTGACTGGCCGCCTCCGCAAAGGGGACGGGCTCGTCTGGCGCTTTCCACGCCTCAACGTTGAGCTGGGCGAGCGTTACATACTCTTTTCCGACGAGGCGCTCGCGCAGATCCTCGATGCGCTCTTCTACAAGCTTGCGGTCGTCATGCATGTCAGTGCTTCTCCAGATAGGCGAGTTCGTGGAAGTGCTCGACGAGGTCGTCCAGGATGTCGCGTGCCACATTCACGGAGTCCACGAGCGGGTGGTGCGCGAGCGCCAGCACCGCGTCGCTGCGGGATGCGTGGAGTGCGGCAGCAATGGTGCGCCGCTCCACATACTTCGCATTCACGACGATGCCTCGCCCATGGTCGGGCAGCGCGGCCCCCGGCAGTGGGTGGATGCCGTTGCCGTCGACGTCACAGGGAACTTCCACCACCGCGGTGTCGTCGAGGTCGGGCAGTATGCCCCGGTTGGCTACGTTCAGGATGAGCCGGGCGGGAACGTCGTTGGCGATGGCATGCATGATCGCCAACGCCACCTTGTCGTATCCCCCGGTCTCGAGGTCGGCAACGTCTCGCTCGAAGCCGCCGGCTGCGTCTCGGTTTGATGCCATGTAGGTTGCTTCACGCTCCAGCCGGCACTGCTCCCACAGCGCGTGGACGTCGCCAGTCGCGTTCGTCGCTGCTTCGTAGAAGCGACGCTGTTGCTGGGCGAGGAACACCCCGCGCGTGGCTTCTGATTTGCTGTCCAGGAGGAGGTCTTCTCGCGAGAAGTAGTAGTAGTGGAGGTATTCGTTGGGCAGGCAGCCCAGCGCCTGTACGAGCGGCGCGCCGAAGAGGCGACCCTCCTCGAACGATTCGATGAGGTCGGCACGCTCGAGCAACCGCGGCAGCACGTCTTCGCCGTCCACATGCAGGCCCGTCAGCCAGCCCAGGTGGTTGAGGCCGGCGTAGTCGAGGCGTACTCGCCCGTCGGCAGCGGTGAGCGGGGGCACATCGTCGGCGACGATTCCCTCACCCTGCAGCGTGGTGAGCACGCGACGGGCGAGGCCCACCGGGGAGTCACAGATTCCGACGACGCGGTCGCCCAGCGATGGCTGCATCACCTCAGTGATGACACCTGCGGGGTTGGTGAAGTTGATCACCCAGGCGTCGGGTGCGTGCTTGCGCAGTTGCTCTACCAAACCGATGACGACGGGGATGCCGCGCAGGGCGTACGAGATGCCGCCCGCTCCCACCGTCTCCTGGCCAATGACGCCGTTGTGGAGCGCGATGCGCTCGTCGGCGGCCCGCCCTTCAGCGCCGCCCACGCGCATGGCGGAGAACACGAAATCCACCCCGGCAAGGGCTTCCGCGAGATCAGTGGTCGCGACGACGCGAGGCGCGTCGGCTGACGTGGCTGCAAGCTCTTCGAGCACTGTGTTGATGGCCGCGAGTCGCACAGGATCGGTGTCGTAGAGGCGCACCTCGTCGACGCGTTCGTCGGATTCGTCTTCCATGAGCGCCTTGTACACGAGGGGCACACGGAAACCGCCGCCGCCCAGAATGGTGAGTTTCATGCGTGAATGACCTCCAAGTCGATCGCTGCAACCTGCTCGGCCAGTTTTTCTGGGAGCGGGTCTAAGTCGGTGATGAGCCCGTCAACGACAGCCAGGTCGAAGGGGGCACTGTTGCCTTGCCCAGGGAATTTCTTGGCATCGGCGAGCAAATAGGTGCGGGACGCTGCCGCGTGCATGGCCCGTTTCATGGCGGCCTGGGTGTACGACGTGTCTCGGATTCGTCCGGTATCCCCCACTCCTGAACATCCCAGGAAGGCGATATCTGCCTGTTGGCGAGCGAGCGCATCCCCGACGGGGTCTCCCTCGAAACACTGATACGGCTCAGACCACCGTCCGCCCAGTAGCACCACAGAGATGTTGGGCTGGTTGCGGAACACCTCGAATGCGGCGAGTGAAGGGGTAATGACCGTGAGCGGCATCTCTTGCAACGCCAGCGCCAAGTAATGCACGGTCGTGCCGATGTCGAGGATGACGGTCTGGCCAGGCTGCACCAGCTTCGCAGCCGCGCGTGCAATGCGTTCTTTCGCCAAGCCTTCGCGTGCGAGAGTCTCATGGAACGGGTCGTCGGCAGTGTGGGCAAGCTCCACAGCACCCCAAGAGCGTGTCACCATGCCTTGCTCTTCGAGCTCAGCAACGTCGCGTCGCACGGTGGCTTCACTGACCTGAAGCTCGCGCGCAATATCGACGATGCCAGCACGACGTCGCACCTCCAAGAGGCGCAACATTGACTCCTGCCGAGATGCTTTCAACACAGATACATCGTAGCGCAGGCAAACCTATTTCGCTCAGTTTTGCACAACTCGCTCACTCTCTTTCAAATCAGGCGCCGGGGTGCTAGATTGAGTCTCACACACTCGATCAAGGCGGATCCGAAGACATGAATATGCTTGTCAAAGGGTATTTGGAGGGTTATCACATCTTCCGACGTCGCGTCGCAACGGAGCAAACCCTGCGACACGAAGCCCAGGCCAGCACTCCCCATCACGCTTTGTTGAAGCAATTTGATCGACTAGACACAACGCCGTGACAACCATGGAAGGGGAACCACGGCGAGCTACCTCAAGGAGCGAACAATGAACTTGTCACGGCGACACCTACTCGGCGGAGGGGCTGCCACGCTCGGCTTGCTCGGGCTCTCCGCATGTTCCACCCAGAGCTCCACTGGCGGCGGAGGCTCCTCTGGCAACGGCGATGTGAAGGACATGGTGCTGTGGACCTGGCCTGAGGGCTTTGGCAAGAAGGTGCTGGAGGGCGTCGCAAAGGATCTGAAGCAGTACAAGCTTCGCCAGGACGTGATTGGCGGCGACTTCAAGCAGAAGCTCACCACCACCTTCGCAGCTGGCAGCGGCTTGCCGGACATCACCGGCGTGAAGGGTCAGGACATCCCCTTCTTCCTCTCCCAGGACAAGTACTTCGTCGACCTCAACTCAATTGGCGCCAAGGACATCAAGGACACCTACTTGGAGTACAAGTGGGACCAGGCCACCACAAAGGACGGCAAGCAGCTGGGCATCCCGATCGACATCGGCCCCACCGCGCTGTTCTACCGCGCCGACGTGTTCGAGGGCGCCGGTCTCACCTACGACCCGAAGAAGCTTGCTGAGGAAATCCGCGAGTGGGAGGCCTACTTCGAGCTCGGCAAGCAGCTCCTTTCGAAGAAGCCCGACACCTACCTCATCCGCAACTGCGCCAGCCTGTTTGACACCGTCTGGCCGCAATCCGGCATGGGCTTCATCGACGAAGAGGGCGTGTTCATCGGCGACCAGGACCACATCCGTAGCGCCTGGGACACCATGATGAAGGCCTACGACGCCGGCATCGTCGCGAGCATCGAGTCGAACACCGCCGACTCCGCCGCTGCCATCAACGAGGGCAAGCTGCCCGCCGACTTCGGTGCGTCCTGGCACCTGGCAGACCTCATGGTGGATGCGCCCGAAACTGCAGGCAAGTGGCGCGTGTGTGAGCACCCGGGTGAAGCCACCAACAGCGGTGGCTCGTTCCTCACCATCCCCGAGGGCGCGAAGGATCCGGAGGCTTCGTTCGAGATCATCAAGTACATCCTGAACCCGAAGAACCAGGCCTACGAGTACCAGGACAAGGGCAACTTCCCGGCAACGCCGGAATCCTTCGATATGGAGGAAGTGGCTGGCCCCGTCGAGTTCCTGGGTGGACAGAAAGCTGCCGAGGTGTTCGGCCACGCTGCGGAGACCGTACGCCCGCTGTACGAAGACCCGCAGTCCAGCGCTGTGCAGGCGCCTTTCCTCGCCGAGATCGATCTCATCGAGTCGTCGAAGAAGGATCGTGAGAAGGCTTGGAACGACGCCGTGACACAGGCGAAGCGAATCGCAAAGCAAGTGGGGCTCACGGTTCGATGAATCCGGGAACAACTGCCGGGGAGGGTGGCGCCACCGCCACCCTCCCTCCCATTGCTGAGGTGAGAACACCGTCGCTGGGGAAACGGATGAAGCGTTCACTTCCGCAATACTTTGCGGTTTCCCCGTATTTCTTCTTCTTCTTCATGTTCGGCGCCATGCCCATGGTGTTCACCATGGCGCTGGCGTTCACGAACTGGTCCGGGCTCGGCGACATCAAGTTCATCGGGTTTGAGAACTTCAAGTACCTCATCGTTGACCCACTGTTCTACAAGTCGTTGGTCAATACGCTCATCTTGTGGGTGATGGGCACGGTGCCGACGCTCGTCTTGGCCACGATCGTCGCGCTCATGCTGAACTCCACGATGCGCTTCTCCACCACGTACCGCGTGGTCTACCTCATTCCCAACGTCACCTCCATGGTGGCGATGGGCATTCTGTTTAGCTCGCTGTTCTCCAGCCAGTTTGGCTTGGCCAACGTGATCGTCAACCTGTTTGGGTTCGAAAACATCGCTTGGCTACAAAACGAGTGGGGCATCAAGATTGCTATCTCTGCCCTCACCACCTGGTCATTCGTGGGCTACAACGCCCTGCTCATCCTCGCTGGTTTGCAGGCCATTGATAAGACGCAGTACGAGTCCGCTGCAATCGACGGGGCGAACGGCTTCCAGACGTTCTTCCGCATCACGCTGCCTCAGCTGCGCCCCATTGTGTTGTTCATCACACTGATGTCCACCATCGGCTCACTCCAGAGCTTCACCGAATCCCAGGTGCTCACCTCGTCGCAGGCGTCTGGCGCGGCCGCGGCGGGCGGCGTCGGCAACTCAGGTATGACGATGGTGCTCTACTTCTACTCCGTCGCGTTCCAGGAGAACCGCTACGGCTACGGCGCGACGATCGCATGGGGTGTGTTCGTCGTTGTGATGTTCTTCTCCATCATCAACTGGCTGGTCACCCGCGAACGAAAGGTGAAGGGCTGATGTCTATCAACCAGCGCGCAGTGCCGGCAGCTCTGGCAGGCGCGGCCATCGAAACGGGCGGTCGCCCGAAGCGTAGGCCGTCGTGGCGCCGCCGCCGGGGTGCGGTCGTGCGCCACATCCTGCTCATCCTGGGCGCACTTGTTTCCGTATTCCCCTTCTACTGGATGTTTGTATTGGCATCTCAGCCCTCATCGGTGATCTACAAATTCCCGCCGGTTATGACGCCCGGTGATCGCCTCGACGACAACGTCGGAGCGATCATGGACAAGATCAACATCTGGGCGGCCATGTCGAACACCGCATTCGTGGCGATTAGCGTGACCTTCCTCGTGCTCTTCATTTCGTCGCTGGCAGCGTTCGCTTTTGCCAAGTACGAGTTCCCGGGCAAACGGCTTCTGTTCGGTATCGTGCTCGCGACGTTTCTCCTCCCGGCGCAGCTCGCGACGATTCCCCAGTTCCTGTTCATGAGCAAACTTGGCTGGGTTGGGTCGCTCAAGGCCCTCATCTTTCCCTCCCTGGCGAGCGCATTTGGTGTGTTTTGGCTTCGTCAGTACGCGTCGAATGCCATTCCGCGCGAGCTGTTGGAAGCCGCCCGCATTGATAACTGCGGATTCTGGCGGCAGTACCTCCACGTGTGTCTCCCCACCATTCGCCCTGCTCTCGCGTTCCTGGGCATGTTCTCGTTCATCGGCGCATGGAACGACTTCATGTGGCCGTTGATTGTGTTGAACGATCCCAGCAAGCTCACGTTGCAGGTGGCACTGTCGCAGTTGAAGACCGCACACGGCACCGATTACGGCATGCTGATGGCGTCGTCGCTCATCTCCGTCGTGCCGCTCATCATCATCTTCGCGCTCGGCTCGAAGCAGTTCATTGCCGGCATTACTGAAGGTGCAGTCAAGGGATAACGAACGCTCATCGCTCCCCAATGCTCGACGGAGCGCACAACAGATGGCGAAAACCGCCCCTGAGGGGCCAGAATCGGCATCTGGAGTGCGCTCCGTCGAGCGTTGTGATTGCTACGGGTTACAAGTACAGCCCGGTGCCGGCGTCGTCGAGGCGCTCGGCGGCGACGGCGTGGATGTCGCGCTCGCGCAGCAGCACGTAGCGGCGGGCGTTCAGCTCCACCTCGGCTCGGTCTTCGGGGTCGAACAGCACTCTGTCCCCCACTTCGACGGCGCGCACGCTCGGCCCGGCGGACACCACCTTCGCCCAGGCCAGGCGCTTGCCCATCTGGACGGTGGCTGGAATCAGGATGCCTCCACCGCTTGTGCGCTCGTGATCGCCGGATTCGGCATCGACGAGCACCCGATCGTGCAGCATCCGAATGGCTAGCTGGGCGTCGCTCACTTGGCCGTGATCGCCTTCTTTGCCTTGGCCGAGTTGAGTTGGCCGCGCTTGGACAGCGCGTTGAGCGTCACCGCAAACGCCACGACGCCAACAACCGCGCCGGCAATCGCGAGGATGCGCTCGGTGCGGATACGGCCATCCTCGTGCACGAACTGTTTCTTCGCCTCGTTGAACTCGTTTTGAGCAAATTGCTTCACGTCAGCCACGCTCTGCTTGGCGACGTTCTTCGGCTCGACGGATTCACGGAATCCCGCAACCGAAGACTTCAAGTTCGCTCGCGTCCCGGCGAGCTCAGCGCGAATGTCTTCGACGGTGCGCTCCTTAGCCATCAACACTCCTTCAACGTTGGTTACCCCAGCCTAGCCGTACAATTGGACACATGGTTGCTCGTCTGACTCATGGATCCCCCGCACCGGCATTCACCCTGCCGAATCAACGAGGGGAAGAGGTGTCGCTCACCGACTTCGCCAGCCAAGCCGTCATCCTCTACTTCTACCCCGCAGCAATGACGCCCGGCTGCACCACCCAGGCCGTCGATTTCTCCGCGTCGCTCGAAGAGCTCGCCAGCGCAGGCTACGCGGTGCTCGGCTGCTCGCCGGACACGGTCGAGAAGCTTGCCAAGTTCACGGAACAATCCGAGCTCAGCGTCACGCTACTCGCCGACCCCAGCCTTGAGGTCACCAACGCCTACGCCGCGTTCGGCACCAAGAAGCTGTACGGCAAAGAGATCGAGGGCATCATCCGTTCCACATTCGTGATTGACGTCGACGACGAGGGCAACGGCACGGTGCGCGTGGCCCAGTACAACGTGCGGGCGACGGGGCACGTCGCGAAACTGCGTCGGGAGCTGGGCGTCTGACCAGCTACCGCACCGTCGACGCCCCGCTGGGCGGCGGGGTCGACGTCGAACTCGAAATCAAACGCAGCCGGTTCCTCACCCGTATCCGCCGCGTCGACGACGAAGCCTCCGCGCGCAAGATCGTCGAGGAGCGTCGCGCCGCCATGCACGACGCGCGCCGCCACTGCTCGGCGTTCATCCTCGGCCCCGACGGGCGCACCGGCGGCAGCTCCGACGACGGCGAACCCGGCGGCACTGCCGGCATGCCCATGTTCACCACCCTGCAGCACAACAACCTCACCAACGTGGTGGCCGTCGTCACGCGCTATTTCGGCGGCATCAAGCTCGGCGCCGGCGGGCTCGTTCGGGCGTACTCCGACGCGGTCCAGCAAGGCATTGAGGCGGCCGGCGTGCGCGAGGTGCGGCTCGCCCGCCTGCTGCGCGTCGACGTGCCCTACGCCGATGCGGGCACCGTCGAGAATCAGCTGCGTACCCTCCAGCTGCCCTCCGGCAGGCCCGTCGAGGTGACCGACGTGGCGTGGGGCAACCAGGCCCACATCACCGTCGGCGTCGACGCGGAGTGCGTCGACGAGTTCCACGCCGCGCTGCAAACCCTCTCCGCTGGCTCGCTCGACGCGCAGCCCGCGGGCGAGCGCTGGATCGGGTGAGCACGCAGGCCTCCAACCGCAGCATCGGAAGCAGCCCAGCGTGCGGGCGTGCGCTCGAGGAGTCAGTGTTGGTAGCGCACGAATGCTCGGCCGTCAGCCTCACCAATCTCCTTGAACCCCATCGCCTCGTAGAAGGCACGCTGGCGCGGTTCCTGATCGGTGATGAGCACGTGCTGTCGCACACCTGTATAGGGGGAAAACGCGGCCTCGAACAGTCGCCTGCCGATCCCCGTTCTCTGCATGTTAGGGAGCACCAGAATGTCTTGCAGATACACGATGGTCTCGCCGTCGCCCACCACCCGCGCGAGCCCGACGAGTCTCCCATCGGCCCGGGCAGTGACGACACGCAGGCTGTGGTGCAGCCCGCGCATCAACTTCTCCGGGTCGTTCGTGTAGGCGCTCCAGCCCACCGCGTCGTAGAGGCGAAGCACCTCGTCCCGGGCTGGGATGTCATTGGCGTGAAGCTGGAAATTCGTCATGGCGGGAGTCTATGCGCTTGCCACCGCTCGGTATCCGCGAGCATGGGCCATCCTCGCCGTTGCTTTCCCCGCGGGCGCGGGCATGGGACGATGGAGGCACCATGACTCTCACCAGCCTGCTCGAACACACCCCCAACACACCCGACGCGCTCTACGAC
Organism: uncultured Tessaracoccus sp.; assembly: GCF_947286155.1. Taxonomy (GTDB): domain Bacteria; phylum Actinomycetota; class Actinomycetes; order Propionibacteriales; family Propionibacteriaceae; genus Arachnia. The sequence goes on along the minus strand of NZ_CAMYPD010000018.1, from coordinate 6,323 downwards.
GCGTTCGTGGGCTGGGCGGAGCAGGGCGGGTTCAGCCTGTACCCGCACCAGGACGAGGCGCTGCTGGCCATCCTGTCGGGTGCGAACGTGATTGTCACGACACCTACGGGCTCGGGCAAGTCGATGATCGCCACCGCCGCGCATTTCTCGGCGCTCGCCGGCAGGGGACGCACGTACTACACGGCCCCCATTAAGGCCCTCGTGAGCGAGAAGTTCTTCGCGCTCGTCGACCAGTTCGGCGCGGATCTGGTGGGCATGGTGACGGGAGACGCGTCGGTGAACCCTGAGGCACCCATCATCGCCTGCACCGCGGAAATCCTCGCGAACATCGCGCTCAGGGAAGGCCGCGACGCCGACGTCGACCAGGTGGTGATGGACGAGTTCCACTTCATCGCCGACCCCGACCGCGGCTGGGCCTGGCAGGTGCCGCTGGTGGAACTCCCCCAGGCGCAGTTCATCATCATGTCGGCCACCCTGGGCGACACCACGTCGCTGCAATCCACGTTGACCCGCACCACGGGAAGGGACATCGTCGAGATTTCCGACGCTAGGCGCCCCGTGCCGCTCACCTACGCGTGGCAGACGACACCCATCCACGAGACCATCCAAACGCTGGTCGAGGAGCAGAAGGCGCCGGTCTACATCGTGCATTCGACGCAGTCTCTCGCGGTTGAGCAGGCGCAGTCGGTGCTCAGCTTGGGGGCGGCGAAACCATCGAAAGAACGGGCTGAACAGCTCAAGGCAGCCCTCCAGGGGTTCAAGTTCTCGAGTGGTTTCGGCACGACGCTGAGGAAGCTTCTGCTGCAGGGCATCGCGGTGCATCACGCGGGCATGCTGCCGAAGTATCGCCGCCTGGTAGAACAGCTCGCGCAGCAAGGATTGCTGCAGGTGATCTGCGGCACCGACACCCTAGGCGTCGGTATCAATGTGCCCATCCGCTCAGTGCTGTTCACCACGTTGACGAAGTTCGACGGGCGCCGTCAGCGCCATCTGCGCTCGCGCGAGTTCCACCAGATCGCGGGGCGGGCTGGGCGGGCGGGCTTCGACTCCATCGGCTACGTCATCGCACAGGCGCCCGAGCACGAGGTGGAGAACGAGCGCATCCTCAAGAAATTTGCTGGCAACGAGAAGAAGCTGAAATCGGTGCGGCGCAAGAAGCCGCCGGAGGGGTTCGTCAACTACACGGAGGCGACGTTCACGAAGCTCATCGAATCTGCGCCGGAAGAGCTGCATCCCAGGATGCGGATCACGCACTCGTTCATACTCAACTTGTTGGAGCGTGACGACGACATCAGCCAGGCGGTGATTCGTCTGGTGGATTCGGTGTCTCCCGACAAGGCCATGCGGCGGCGTCTGCTGCGCCGGGCGGTGTCGCTCACGCGCTCCCTGCTCGCGGCGGAGATCATCACCCGGGTGCCGAATCCTCAGCCGGGCGGGCGCGTCTACCAGCTCGATGTCGATCTGCAGAACGATTTTGCGCTGAACCAGCCGCTGTCGGCGCTCGCGCTGGCGTACATGGAGACGATGGACGATACCGAGCCAGGCTACGCGCTGGACACGATCAGCGTCATCGAAGCAACCCTCGAAGACCCGCTCACCATCTTGTTGGCCCAGCAGCACCGTGAGCGTGGCGAGGTGATCCGTGAGCTCAAGGCCGACGGCGTGGAATATGACGAGCGCATGAGCATCGTCGAGGAGGTGACCTGGCCAAAGCCACTCGGCGAGGAACTGGAGCAGGCGCACCGGGAAGCTGGCGAGAAGCATCCGTGGTTGCTGGAGACCCCGATCCGCCCAAAGTCGATTGTGCGCGACATGGTGGAGCGCGGCATGACGTTCGCCGAGTACGTTGCGCACCTCAAGATTCAGCGCTCGGAGGGTCTGCTGCTGCGGTACATCACCGACTGCTACCGCGCGTTGCGCCAAACCGTGCCCGAGGGGTTCCGTACCGAGGAGCTGTCCGATCTCATCGCGTGGCTGGGCGAGCTCACGCGACTGGTGGATTCGTCGCTGCTCGACGAATGGGCGCAGCTCACGGCTATGTCAGGCGCCGAGCTGGAGATGGTCGACGCGCCGGCACCGCCGTCGCGCCCCGTCACCGGTAATGAGCGGGCGTTTCGGGTGCTCGTGCGCAACGCGATGTGGCGGCGGGTTGAGCTTATGTCTGCCGACGACGTCGACGCGCTGGCCGCGCTGGATGCGGGCGGCCCCATGACGAAGATGGCGTGGGACGAGGCGCTCGGCGAGTACTGGGATGAGCACGACGACTTGTATACCGACGCCGACGCCCGCGGGCCGCAGTTCTTCGATGTGGAGCGCCAGAAGGGGTCACGCGTGTGGCTCGTCCGGCAGATCATCGACGACCCGGAGGGCAACCACGACTGGTCGGTCACCGCGCGCGTCGACCTCGACGCCAGCGACGACGCCGGCGAGCTGGTGATGCAGTCGCTGAGCTTCTCCCGCCAGGACTGAGGTGTGGCCTGGCCGCTCCCCGATGATTGAGTAGGCGGCCTGCATTCCCCCGATCGTCGAGTAGGCGGCGCACACTCCCCCGCTCGTCGAGTAGGCGCGAAGCGCCGTATCGAGACGCATGAAGAAAACTTCAAAATCCGTACGCAGATGCGCTTAACCCCCCAAAATCAGAGGGTTTGATCAATCTGCGTACGGATTTTGAAGTTTCGTGCGGGGTTTCTTTGAATCGCCCCGGGTTCGGTGGAGACTCGGTTAGTTGGTTCCGGTATTGGTGAGGACCTTGTTCTCAGGGTAGTGGGTGGTCGGGTGTTCGGACCAGTGGTTGGTCTCGAACTCCGCTGGGGGGGACGTGGCCGAGTTCTCCGTGGAGTCGTCGGTGGTTGTACCAGTCGATGTACTCGGCCACTGCGATCTCGACGTCGGTGACGTTCTTCCAGCCGCCTGCGGGGCGCATGGCTGGGTTGCGGATGCACTCTGCCTTGAACAGTGAGTTCAGCGCCTCGGCCATCGCGTTGTCGTAGGAATCGCCCTTGCTGCCCACGGAGGCGACAGCCTCGGCTTCGGCGAGGCGCTGGGTGTAGCGGATGGCTCGATACTGGACTCCGCGGTCGCTGTGATGGACCAGGCCGGTCAGGTCGGCTCCAGTGCGTCGGCGCGCCCACAAGGCCATGTCCAGGGCATCCAGGGCCAGATCGGTGCGCAGGGAGGTGGAGACCTGCCAGCCCAGCACGATCCGGGAGAACACATCCAGGACGAACGCGACGTAGACCCAGCCGGCGTGGGTGCGGACGTAGGTCAGGTCCGCCACCCACAACTGGTTCGGGGCCTCGGCGACGAACTGCCGCTCGACCAGGTCCTCCGGGCGGGGCGTCTCCGCGCCGTCGGAGCGGGTGGTGTGGAGGGTCTTGGCGCGGGTGATGCCACGCAACCCTTCAGCCCTCATCAGCCGCTCAACGGTGCAGCGCGCCACCTGTTGGCCTTGCCGCCGGAGTTCGGCATGGACCTTCCTGGCACCGTATACGCCCAGATTGCGGCTGTGCACGGTTCGGATCTCCTTGACCAGTGCAGCGTCGCGGACTGCGCGCGCCGAGGAGCGTGTGGTGCTTGTTGGCGTAGTAGGTGCTCGGAGCGATCTGCACGCCTGCTTCCCGCAGGATCCGACAGATCGGCTCGACTCCGAGTTCACGGCCCTCCACGATGCGGCCACGGTGGGCATCGATGTAGTCGACGACCACCGCGACCGGCACCTCACGAGCCGCTACCTGATCTTGCGGTCGAGCTCCGCAGCCGCGAAAAAAGCTGCGCTGGTCTTCAGGATCTCGTTGGCCCGCCGCAACTCCCGGACCTCGCGTTCCAACTCTGTGATCCGGGCCTGGTCATCGGTGGTGATCCCAGGACGAAGACCGTCATCGACCTCGGCGTGGCGGACCCAGTTGCGCAGCGCTTCGGGGTGGACCCCCAACTGGTCAGCGACGCGCCGGATCGCTCCACGACTCGTCTCCGGGTCCTTCCGCGCGTCCAACGCCATCCGCGTCGCCCGCTGCTGCAGCTCGACGCTGTACTTCCTCGGTGGTGCCATAACTCTCATCCTTCACTGGCTTGAGAGCCTCCACCAGACCCGGGGCGATTCAAAGCCGATACAACGGATGATCGGTGGCTTTCACCCGCGACCCAGAAGCATCCGTCTTATACACGTGTAGCGGCAGGCCAGCGACCGCCTCAGCCAAAATCCGCACACAACTGTATACGGCGGTGAGCTGCATCGCGGAGCGTTCCGTCACAGGCCTGCCGCCAGCGGTGGTGGGGCCAAACAAGAAAGAGTACGAACTACCCAGCGCGTGATCAGTTGCCTCGCGGGTGTTGGTGCCGCGCAGCCAGTCAAACCAGCCCATTGGCCTCTCCTCCCTTCCTTTTCGTCTGATTCGGGTCTAGAGCACGAGTAGTCCGCGCCCGTCGTACACGCTCCCGTTTGTTTGCCCGCCGCCTCTGATTGCGCGGTCGAGGGCCATGATGGTGGCGACGACGCCGTCGATTTTCTCGGTGGATTTGGCCTTGTCGGGTTTGGGTTGCCGGCCGGATCGGTTCGGATTTAGAGAGACACCTTCTGTTCGCACTATAAATGGTGGGTGATCCCGCGTAGTAAACAGGGGATCACCCACCATCTTCGGAAGACCAAGCGCACGATGGCCTTACGTCCGAGATTGTGCAGTACCTCTAGGTCGCAAAAGCACCATTAGGACGATGCATACCAAAGATAGCAATGCCCATTCCTTTTGGTGTAGAAAAGCGAGCGGAACAGATATGACTGCAACTACGCCAAGAATAGCGATCGCTATGACCGTCAAGGCATCTCGGTAGGGTTGTCTCGGTTTAGGAGAAGTTGCCATTTGGATCATCTCCTACAACTGGAAACACTGAACTACTGCCGCCATCCCGCCGGCGCCCAGAGTGGCGTATCCGCCAATGCATGCCGCGCAGACCACTTTAGATGCCGTAGGCTCCGGGAAAGTGCAAGCGCCTGCACATGCTCCAGCAATAGCCCATGCTGCTACCCCTCCAACGCCTGTCGCGGCAGCTAGACATGCGGCAATTTTGCCTACAGACCTCTCCTTAGCTAGGAGTGCTGCAGCATCATCTCCTGCCTCTTTCAGCTCTTGCATCTCTTTTTTCATCGCGTCGTTATCGATGAACTCTACACCGAGATCTTTAGATTGGTTGAAATCGCCATCTATCCATTGATCCATCCACAGGTTGCCGTTATCCCCTTCGTAGTACCGAGTCTCGGCATAGTTGGATAGACTACCGTCTTCTTCATAGACCACAGTGAAATTACTGATCGGACTGTAACCCTCTATAGGAACGGCGACGGTGGTGAAGCTTTGTCCCTGTTTCTCCATCTCCAGAGCTACAGCAGAATCAAATTTTAGTTGCTCTACGGTCGAGGAGAGGTCAATCTGATTTGACGAAATGTCCTTCTGCACTTGATCGAGTGCAGTTTCCCTCTGCGATCCGGTAAGTTCGCGGGAGTGATCAGGTGCATTGTCAGCAACTGAACACTGACGTTTTTCAGTAGAAGCCCCGGCTGGAAAGGGTTCCCCCGAAGCATTTGCCATCCCTACCGCCGTCATAGAGAGCGCCAGGGTGCAAAGACCAGATACCGCAATATTCGCGATCTTCAATTTCATGATGTTTCTCCTTGCGTTTCGTTCCAGAAAACTGGTGATTCCTGGGGAGTCATCCACGCCCGACGTTGTCATGTGTGTCGGAACACAACAAAACCCGTCACTGGGTCTTCTCATGCTTGACAGGATCTTCTGGTCTGACCCTGCTACGCCGTACAACTATTCAATTGTGCTCTCGAGGCTAACACGCCTCCGGGAGGAGGCAAGAGATAAGCGTAGTTTCATCCCAGTACCAGTAGGCCCCGCCCGTCGTACACACTCCCGCTTGTTTGCCCTCCGCCTCTGATGGCTCGGTCGAGGGCCATGATCGAAGCGACGACGCCATCGATTTTCTCGGTGGATTTGGCCTTGTCGGGTTTGATGTTGCCGGCTGGGTCGGTGCGCACGTGGATGTTGTCCACCATCCAACTAAGGACTGGGTGCCCGCCGTGCGCCAAGCGTCCTTCGAGGGCTAGTTTCATCAGTTCCTTGCTGGGCGGGCTCATGTCGCGGAAGCCTTGCCCGAACGGGATGACGGTGAAGCCTGCGTCTTCGAGGTTTTGGCTCATTTGGACTGCTCCCCACCGGTCGTAGGCGATCTCGCGAATATCAAACCGGGTACCTAACTCTTCGATGAAGGGTCTGCTGAAGGTTTGGTTGACGTCCGGGGTTATGCCGCCAGTGTAGGGGTTG
>NZ_CAMYPD010000017.1 GCF_947286155.1 uncultured Tessaracoccus sp. | reverse complement strand
GCGAGATGGTGCCCTCGGTGACCGATTCGCCCAGCGCAGGAAGGGTTACTTCGGTGCCAGCTGCGGCAGATCCACCGCTCGCAGGCTTCTCAGCCTTGGGCTCAGGCTCGGGCGCGGCTTCCGGCTCAGGCTGCGACTCCTGGGCGTCGTCTTGCGCAGGGGAGTCGTCAGCGGGGGCCGAGCTGCTCTCCGACTCATCTCCGACGATGGCGAGCACAGCGCCTACTTCGGCGACGTCGTCTTCTTCGAAACGGATCTCGAGCAGGGTACCGGAGACGGGGCTGGGGATTTCGGTGTCGACCTTGTCGGTGGAGACTTCCAGCAAGGGCTCGTCTGCCTCGACGGTTTCGCCGACGGACTTCAGCCAACGCGAGATGGTGCCCTCGGTGACCGATTCGCCCAGCGCAGGAAGGGTTACTTCGGTAGACATTGTGTGCTTGCTCCTTTGGTTTGCCGCTTCTTGGTACTCAGCCTATATCCGTTTGATCGCGCATGTGCAAGGAAGTGCCGTCGCACAATACGACAGTCAACCCCAGAGTATCGCCCACCTCAACCTCGTCCGACGAGGGGCGCACCGTCGTCGCACCCTGGGTATGGAGGTACGCCATAATGGCCCTTGTGGGTTGGTTCCGTAGACGCAAACAGCAGGCCCAGGAGCAACGGGTTGCCGAGGAGCTGCAAGTCGCTTCGTACGACCACCTCGTCGAGTTTTGTCGTACCCGACGGGGCGTCGAGGCGTGGGTAGAACGCCCAACCTCGTTCAACAAGGCCTCCCTGCTGCTCGTCGCCTACGACGGTGAATCCACCAGGCGGGCCGTGCCCAGCGAAGAATACGGATACGCATTCGCCGACGAACAAGACATCCCCTGCTACGACGCGGGAGTGGTGCCCTACCCTCAGCGAATGCGCGAATACGGACTACGAAAGAAACGGAGCTGACATGGGCAAGTACACGTGGGGGACGCCAGAGCACTTGGAGTGGTTGGACGATCACCGCAAGCGCCTCGTCGACTTCTACCAGCCCAATGTGGTCGACCCTGCAGGTGGCTACTTCTGGCTCGGCGACGACGCCTCCCCGAAGCCCGAGCAGGGCAAGGGCCTCTGGATTGCCGCGCGCATGGTGCACTGCTTCTCTCTGCTGCACCTGCTAGGCCGCGACGGCGCCCTCGACGTGGCCCGTCACGGCGTCGAATACTTGCTGGGCCAAGGCCGCGACGCGGAGTTCGGTGGCTGGTTCTCCCAAGTCAACTCCGATGGGTGCAACGACGCGAAGGAGCTCTACGGCATCGCGCACGTCATCCTCGCCTCCTCCAGCGCCATCACCGCCGGCATCGAGCCCGCTCAGGCGCTGCTCGACGAAGCTCTTCGCCTCATCGACGAGCATTACTGGATAGAGGCTGACGGCGCTGGCATCGACGAATTCGACCGCGCGTTCACCACCGCCGACCCGTACCGAGGGCTGAACGCCAACATGCACCTCACCGAAGCGTTCCTCGCTGCGTACGAGGCCACCGGCGACGAGCGCCTCTTCGATCGCGTGCTGCGCCTCGCGGAGCGTTTCGCCAAGGGGCAGCTCGAATCCGGGCGCCCCGCGGCACACCGCCTCGTCGAGCACTTCGACGAGCAGTGGCAGCCCGTGCCCGAGTACAACCGCGACGAGCCCGCCCACCCATTCCGTCCGTACGGCTCCACGCCTGGGCACTGGCTGGAATGGGCGAAACTCTGCGTACAGATCGCAGGCATCCGTCCCGACATCGAATGGCTCATTCCTGCGGCGGAGGAGCTATTCCAGGGCGCCGTCGCGGATGCATGGCTGCCCGGAGGTGGCTTCGCGTACACCGTCGACTGGGACGGCAAATCGGTGATCTCCAACCGCTTCTTCTGGGGCGTCGCGGAGGCCATCGGCGCAGCGCACGTGCTGCACCTGGCCACCTCCAAGCCCGAATACGCGACGTGGTACGAGCGGCTGTGGACCTTCGCCGACGAACACCTCGTCGACCACGAGCGCGGCTCCTGGTTCTCCGAACTCGACGACGATCTGCAGCCCACCAAACGCACCTGGGACGGCAAACCAGACCTCTACCACGTGCTGCAAGCCACCCTCTACGCACAGATGCCGCTCAACGAAGGGCTTGCCAAGCATCTTGCCCGTCGCTGAGCGGCATCTAGCCGCGTCGCCCCTGCCGGGTTACTCCGCGGCTTGCTGCGCGAGCGCCACGAGGGTGCGCACGGCCACGCCCGTGCCACCCTTCGGGGTGTAGCCAAAGGCCTCGTCAGTATCCGCGGGGCCCGCCACGTCGAGGTGCGCCCATGCGATGCCCTCGGGCACAAAGCGCTCCAGGAACGCACCTGCGACGAGTGCGCCCCCGTAGCGACTCTTGCCGCCCGAGCGGAAGTCTGCGATGTCGGAGGTGATCTGCTCTCGGATGTGGTCGGTGATGGGCAGCTCCCAGAACTCCTCACCGGCAGCCTCGGCGGCATCCAGCACGCGGTCCGTCGCGTCCTCGGAGTTCGACATCACACCGGCGATGCGCGAGCCGAGAGCCACCATGCAGGCGCCGGTGAGGGTGGCCACGTCGACGATCATGTCGGGCTTGTCGGTGCCCGCGCGGGCAATGGCGTCGGCCATGACGAGACGGCCCTCGGCGTCGGTGTTGTAGTTCTCAACCGTCTGGCCGTCGAACATGGTGAGCACGTCGTTCGGGCGGTAGGCGCTGCCCGACGGCATGTTCTCGGCCATCGCCGCGTAGGCGGTGACCTGCACTTTGACGCCCAGTTCCGCGATTGCGCGAATGGCGGCAATCACGATGGCGGCGCCCGACATGTCCATCTGCATGCCGAGCATGCTGGCGGGCGGCTTAATGTCGAGGCCGCCGGAGTCGAACGTGATGCCCTTGCCCACCAGCGCCAGGTGGAACTTCGCGCCGCGCGGTGCGTAGCTCAACCGCACCAGGCGAGGCGTGTGCTCCGAGCCGCCGCCGACGGCGAGGATGCCGCCATATCCGCCCTTGGCCAGGGCCTTCTCGTCGAGCACCTCGACGGTGATCCGCTCATCCTTGACGTACGCCTTCGCGGCCTCGGCGAAGGACTCGGGGTAGAGGAGATTGGGCGGGGTGTTCGACCAGTCGCGCGCCTGGTAGACGCCACGGATGTTCGCCTTGGCATCGACGAGCGCGTCACCGAGGCGTGAGGGGCCGACGACGGCGATCTTGGCGATCGGCTCAGGGGTTCCTTGCCCTGTGACCTTCTGCACACGGTAGGCGCCGAGCGCCGCGCCCTCCGCGGCGGCCTGCAGCAGCTCGGGGTCGGTGAGTTCCAGCGACACCGCGACGGTGAGCCCTTCCATGTCGGGCAGCCCGATGACCGCGCGTGCCGCCGCGCCGACGGCACGACGCAGCGTGGCGGGTGCCACGTCGGGTTCACCCAGCCCGACGACGACCGCGCGGACGCCGTCGGCCTCCGGCAACACCGTCACCTTTTCCAGTGCGCTCGACGCGTGCATGGCAGCGGCCAGCGTCGAGACATTGGCGTTGAACGCCTTCGTGTAGGCCTTGTCGAGTTCGGAAGTGCCGCCCACGAGTGAGGTTGCGTCGCCGGCGGTGGCGAGGCCGACGATGACCACGTCGGCGTCCTTGGGTACAGATTTCGAGAGTTCCAACGAGAGATCGTGCATTCTCCCACCCTATCTAGGACGGGGTAACTTTGCCTTCATGGGAAAACGAATCGCCTACTGGTTGTTCATCGCAGCGGCCTTGGCCATCACCTGCTGGGGTGTGGTGGCCTACGTGCATCCGACGACGCACTGCGGTGAAGTGGAAATGGGGCCAGGCGACGTATGCCATGGATCGACCTACACGGAGGTCAACACTGACGAGAAGCTGCAAACCTACGAGCAGCGCATCCGCACCGTGCGCGAGCAGACCCCGTTCGTCATTGGGATCGGTGCGATAGCGACGGTGTTCGGCGTCGTATTGCTGGTGCGATCAGGGAAGCAGCGACATGGGGCCGTAGACGACCCTGTCCTCCTCCATGAGGGTGGCCTCAGCGACCCCGAGGTTCACTAAGTCGTCGTAGAACAGCGACATCCACTCCTCGGCGGCTTCCTTGGAGTCGAAGCGTTTCAGGAGGTCGTTGCGCTCGAGCTCCTCGCGGTCGAACGAACCGGTGGCGGGTTCCCAGTGATAGCTCATCAGATCGGATCTCCTCGCTTGATTCGGGGCAGAGGGCGACGGAAGCGTCGGATCATGATCGCGCGGTTCATCATGTACATGAGCAGGCCCTTGGTGTGCGCGTTGGGCACACGCTCAGCGAGGAGCTTCTTGAAACTTCGCCACATGATCCAGATATTGATGAGGGTGGCGAAGAAGAATCCCCACAGCAGGAACGCGATGATCGTGGTGATCTCAACATTCGCCATGAACACGAACATGGCCGCCAGGATGATGAGCATGAACGGCATCATGAACTCGGCAAGCGTCCAGCGGGTGTCGACGAAGTCGCGCAGCAACGTGCGTTCGGGGCCCTTCTCGACGCGCTCCCAAGCCTCAGTTTGAGCCTTATACCGAGCCTCACGCTCTGCCTTCTTACGCTCTTTCTTGCTGAGGTTCGGATGCAGGCGCTCCATGCGCGCCGCTTCCGCTTCCTTGCGGGTGGGGGTGGGCCCGGTTTTCGCGCCCCGACGAACCACCTTCTTGCCGGCGGGGGCCGACGTCGGCTCCTGCGCATCCGTGGACGTTGCCGCGTTCGTGTCGGGGGCCTTCTTCACCTTTTCGGGCACGGTTGACGTGCGTGCCCGGGTGGACTTGTCAGAGCGTTCATAGGGGCGGAAGAGTCCCACGCGTACTACCTCACAGTGGTGAACGATATTGGCGAAGCTGCATTCTACCGGTTGCGCTCTGGTGCTCGAAGTCTGCGTCGGGTGCCCGGCAGAAAAAGATTTACTGGGTTCGCTCGAGCTTGTTGCTTGGCACCATGTACCTTTGATGTGGCAGACCCCTTCGGAAGGATAGTTTTCGTGGCCGGCATCTTTGAACGCATTGCGATGGTGTTTCGCTCCAAGGCCAACAAAGCCTTGGATCAGTATGAGGACCCCCGTGAAACGCTCGATTACTCGTACCAGAAACAGCTGGAGCTTTTGCAGAACGTGCGCCGCGGTGTCGCGGATGTGGCCACCAGCCGCAAGCGGGTGGAGCTCCAAGCCAGCAAGTTGAACCAGGAGATTGACCGCCTCACGTCGGCGGCGCAGCGTGCACTGGAATCGAACCGGGAAGATCTCGCCCGCGAGGCGCTTACCCGTAAGTCGGGCCTGCAGCAGCAGCTCGCAGAGCTGCAGGCGCAGCATGCTCAGTTGCAGCAGGAAGAGGAGAAGCTCGTTCGCGCGAGTTCTCGCCTGCAGGCGAAGGTCGACGCCTTCCGCACTCGCAAGGAGACCATTAAGGCTACCTACTCCGCCGCCGAGGCGCAGACCCGCATCAATGAGGCGTTCACCGGCATTGGCGAGGAGATGAACGATATCGGTCTCGCCATTCAGCGTGCAGAAGACAAGACGCTGGAGCTGCAGGCCCGCGCATCTGCCGTCGATGAGCTGGTTGCCTCGGGCGCGCTGGAGGATGGATTCGGCCAAGACGACATCACTCGGGAGCTTGACCAGCTGGCGTCGAGTTCGTCGGTGGAGGACGAGCTCGCCTCGATGAAGGCACAGCTCACGGGTGGTGCGCCTGCGCAGCCTGCCGCAATCGATGCGCCGAATGCAACGCCGAGCCAGGTCCAGGGGGCTACGCCGCAGCAGGCCCCCGCTCAGGAAGGCTCCGTCGCAGATCCGTACGGGGAGCCTCAGCAGTGATCATCCGAGTCATGGGCGAGGGGCAGTGGACCATCGACGTCGACTCCCTCACGAGTTTGAATGAAATCGATGAGCGTCTGGAGCGCACGGTCGAGGCCGGTGACGAAGCGGCGATGCGCGAGGTGCTGCAGGAGCTGTTCACCCGCATCCAAGAACTGGGCTCTCCGGTGCCCGACGATGTGCTGGCTGAGTCTGACGTCGTCTTGCCCGACCCGACGGCCAGCCTCGACGACGTCAAGCTCGTGCTCGACGCCACCCGCGACTACTACGGCGGTTTGCTGCCGGACGAAGTCCAGGAGTAGCAGGCAGGGTGCGGGTACTCGTCGCATCCGGCGCGGTCGGCGCGCTGGAGTCTCACGCGGCATCCGTCGTCGTCGCCCGGGCGTTTCAAGCTGAAGGTGCCGAGGTTGCCGTGGTAGACCTCGAGGCATCTTGGCCTGCGCCTTCCACACTCGATGAGCTTGCTGACGTGCTGGCACGAGGGGCCGACGTCGTCGACCTGAGGCAGCTGGAGTTTCGCTTGGCCGACGCGGAGCGCGCCACGCAAGCGATCGCGGGGCGTCGTTTCGTGGCCGTGGTGACCGATTCGGACGTCGAGGTGCCGTTGACGGGACTCGCAGGCACGGCCGTGCAACGATCCCGTGAGCGCGGCGACGATCTTGCCGCCGGCCTCGCCGCGGACGCCCAAACGCGCGCATGGCTCGCAGCGCTGGGCGTGGACGACGGTGCGGGCGTGGGAGCCGTCGACGGGTTCGGCGCACTGTTGCTGCGTGAGGGCGTGCGGTTGACCAGCGCGCTCGAACTCACCGTGGAACGCACCGGCTTCGCGGAGACGGCCACCCAGGCTGACCTCATCGTCACGGGATGCACTGACCTCGACTTCCACACCCGCGGCGGGCCGCTCGTCGAACGTGTTGTGCGGATCGCGGAGGAAGCGCTGCGCCCCGTGATCGTGGTCTGCGGTCGCAACTATGTGTCGTCGCGCGAACTGCGTCTGTCCGGTATCGAAGCCGCCCACGCGGTGCACACCGGCGACGATCCACGCACCGTCGAAGAGAGTGACCTCGCAGCACTGGCGGAGCGTGTGGCGCGCACCTGGCGGTTCGAATAAGGGAAGTGCTTGGAGTCGCGTCGACAGCCACGTACACTGGGGCGCGTTCAACACCCCTACTGATGGAGTCAGCGTGACTGAAACCCAGACTGATGCACCAACCGGCGTTACCCTCACGGAAGCGGCCGTCGATAAGGTGCGTGCTCTGCTCGAAGCAGAGGGTCGCGACGATCTGTCGTTGCGCATTGCTGTGCAGCCCGGCGGTTGCTCCGGCCTTCGTTACCAGCTGTATTTCGACGATCGTGAACTCGATGGCGACCAGGCCACCGATTATGAAGGCGTGAAGGTAGTCACCGACCGAATGAGCGCGCCCTACCTGGGAGGTGCATCGATCGACTTCGTCGACACCATCTCGCAGCAGGGATTCACCATCGACAACCCGAACGCGACGGGCTCCTGCGCATGTGGCGATTCGTTCCACTAATCGCCACGAAAGCGACGTCGCACGCAACGAAATTGTGAACAACTAGCACCCCCGGGCTGAATCACTTCACCCGGGGGTGCCTTTATGCGTTAAGGTGACCTTGCAGTGCTATACACATCTGAGCGATGTGTGACGAAAAGAACGTGGAAGGCAAACAGTGGTGAGAAGCAATCCTCCCCGGCCCCGAACCGGCCGCAGGATCATGGCGATCGCAGGGGTGCTCATGCTCCTCGGCCTGGCGGGTTGTAGCGGCCAGGGTGCGCGGTTCGGCCTGCCCGAACCGGCATCCGAGCAGGCCCCCGCGATGGGTAACCTTTGGGTGGGGTTCTGGGTCACCGCCTTGATGATTGGCGCCTTGGTGTGGGGCTTGATCCTCTGGTCTGTCATTCGCTACCGGCGCAAGGACGACGACGCCCCCGCGCCGCGGCAGACGAAGTACCACCTGCCTCTTGAGCTGCTGTACACGCTCGTCCCGTTCCTCATCATCGGCGTGCTCTTCCTCTACACCGTGCGGGTGTTCGACGAAGTGCTCGACCAAAGCGAAGACCCGGACCTCGTCGTCGATGTCATTGGGCAGAAGTGGTCGTGGACGTTCAACTACCACGGTGCTGATGATCCTCAGGTGGGTGTCGATGCTCATGAGGTCGGCACCGTCGAGAAGATCCCCGAGCTCTACCTTCCGGTGAACAAGCGGGTGCGCTTCAACCTTGACTCCGCTGACGTGATCCACTCGTTCTGGGTGCCAGCGTTCTACTTCAAGATGGACGTGATCCCCGGCCATCCCAACTCGTTCGATGTGACGCCCAACAAGGAGGGTGTCTACGACGGTAAGTGCGCCGAGCTGTGCGGCGAATTGCACGCGGCCATGATCTTCAAGGTGCACGTGGTTTCCGAAGAGGAATACGCGAAGCACGTGCAGGAGCTTGCTGCCAACCCCCAGAATGAGGGCTTGCTCCCGATGCCGCAGACCACCAAACATGTGCTGCCGGAGACGACGGCGGCACCCAAGGAGGGCAACTGATGAGCAGCGATAACATTGCCGCACGGACGGAGCTCGCGTCCCCTGCGACGACGAAGTCCACGCACTCGTTGGGTGCCACGGTGATGAAGTACCTGTCCACCACCGACCACAAGGTGTTGGGCAACATGTACTTCGTCACGTCCATGTTCTTCTTCTGCTTCGGTGGTGTGCTCGCTCTGGGCATTCGTGCCGAGCTCGCGAACCCCGGCATGCAGTTCGTGAACCATGAGACGTTCAACCAGTTCTTCACCATGCACGGCACCATCATGCTGCTCATGTTCGCGACGCCCATCTTTGCCGGCTTCGCCAACGCGATGCTGCCACTGCAGCTCGGAGCCCCCGATGTTGCCTTCCCGCGCCTGAATGCGTTCGCCTACTGGCTCTACCTGTTCGGTTCGATTTTGACCTGCGCCGGGTTCTTCACGAAGGAAGGCGCCGCGAGCTTCGGTTGGTTCGGCTACACGCCACTGTCGACGTCGCTGCATTCGCCTGGGCTCGGCTCGAACTTCTGGGTGTTCGGCCTCTACGTCCTGGGTCTGTCGTCGATTCTCGGCGCGGTGAACTTCATCACCACCATCATCTGCATGCGTGCACCGGGCATGACCATGTTCCGCATGCCCATCTTTTCGTGGAACATCCTCGTCACCTCCATGATGGTGATCATCACGTTCCCCGTGCTGGGTGCAGCGTTGCTTGTGCTCGGCTCCGACCGCGTGCTGGGGTCGCATATCTTCGACGCCGCATCCGGCGGTGCGATGCTCTACCAGCACCTGTTCTGGTTCTTTGGACACCCTGAGGTGTATGTGCTGGCGCTGCCATTCTTCGGCATCATCACCGAGGTGCTGTCGGTGTTCAGCCGCAAGCCAGTGTTCGGCTACTACGGTCTGGTCTTCGCCACCTTGACCATCGGCGCGCTGTCTGTGTCGGTGTGGGCGCACCACATGTTCGCCACGGGCGCGGTGAGCCTGCCGTTCTTCGCGTTCATGACCTTCATGATCGCCATTCCGACGGGTGTGAAATTCTTCAACTGGATCGGCACCATGTGGCGAGGGTCATTGACGTTGAACTCAGCCATGTTGTTCGCGATCGGCTTCCTGGTCACCTTCCTGTTCGGTGGCCTCACGGGTATCATCCTCGCGTCGCCCGCGCTCGACTTCCAGGTGACCGACTCCTACTTCGTGGTGGCGCACTTCCACTACGTGCTGTTCGGTACCGTCGTGTTCTCAACCTTCGCGGGCTTCTACTACTGGTGGCCCAAGTTCACTGGGCGCATGTTGAACGAGAAGCTTGGCCAGGCACACTTCTGGATGATTTTCATCGGCTTTCACATCACGTTCCTCGTGCAGCACTGGCTCGGCGTCGCAGGTATGCAGCGGCGCATTGCCGACTACGGTGCGTGGGAAGGCTTCACCGTGCTCAACCAGGTGTCCACCTTCGGTGCGTTCTTCCTGGGCGTCTCGATGCTTCCGTTCTTCTGGAACGTGTGGATCACGCGCAAGGCGCCTAAGGTCGAAGTCAACGACCCGTGGGGCTGGGGCCGCACCCTGGAGTGGGCCACCTCGTGCCCGCCGCCTAGGCACAACTTTGATTCGCTGCCTCGCGTTCGCTCCGTGAACCCGGCCTTCGACCTGGCTCACCCCGAACTGGCTGAGGAGCCACACGACGTCGATCCGGGCGAGCTGCTCGACGCGGACGACACCCCGGAGCTTGAGGAGGCCTCGAAGTGAAGACCGAATCCAGGATCTTTTGGTTCATCGCGGTCTTCTTCGCGGTGATGACACCGATCTACTGGTTCGCGAGCCAGGAGATCATCGGCACCATTGCGCTGGGCTTCACCTTCGCGCTGGGCACCATGATCGCTGCGTTCCTCAGCTATGAGGCCAAGCACTTCGACGCTCGGCCCGAAGACAGGGAAGACGCAACCATCGAGGAAGCCGCCGGTAACTACGGATTCTTCGCGCCCAAGAGCACCTGGCCCTTCTGGTGCGCGGTGGTAGTCACCATCATTCTGCTCGGCCTGAGCGTCGAACAGTGGTGGATCACCGTGCTCGGCTTCGGCGTCGGAATTTGGGCTGTTACAGGCTGGGTGCTGGAGTTCTACCGCGGCGACTACCAGCACTGACGCCCGCTCGCCCTCTCATCACCAGCTCTGGGCGAGAGGGCGACCTTCGTCGTAGCCAGAACCTGATTGCACGCCGACGACGGCGCGGTCAGCGAACTCGTCCAGGTTGCTGGCACCAGCGTACGTGCACGACGAACGCACACCTGAGGTGATCCAGTCCAGGAGATCTTCGACGCCAGGCCGAGCCGGGTCGAGGTACATCCTCGAGCTGGAGATGCCTTCTTCGAAGAGTGACGCGCGCGCCCTACTGAACGCCGACTGATCTTTCGTACGGTTGCGCACGGCTCGAGCAGAGGCCATGCCGAACGATTCTTTGTAGACCCGACCGTCGTGGTCGTGCTTCAGATAGCCGGTGGATTCGTAGGTGCCGGCGAACCAGGACCCGATCATCACCGACCCTGCTCCCGCAGCCAGCGCGAGGGCGACGTCGCGCGGGTGGCGGATGCCGCCGTCGGCCCACACAGCCTTGCCGAGCTCTCGGGCGGCGAGGCTGCAGTCGAGCACTGCGGAGAACTGGGGGCGCCCCACGCCGGTCTGCATGCGGGTGGTGCACATCGCGCCGGGCCCGACACCCACCTTGCAGATATCTGCGCCTGCCTCGACGAGGTCGCGCACGCCCTCAGGCGTGACGACGTTGCCTGCGACGATCAGCACGTGCCGTCCGGTCTGGGCGGCGTACTCGTCGCGTACATCACGGGCGACGCTGAGCGCCTGGATCATCTTCTCCTGGTGCCCGTGCGCGGTGTCCATCACGAGTATGTCAGCGCCCGCGTCGAGGGCGGCGCGCACCTTGGCTGAGATGTCGCCGTTGATGCCGACGGCGACGCCCGCGCGCAAGCGCCCGTCGGCGTCAACGGCGGGGGAGTAGATCGTGGCCCGCAGGGCGCCCTTGGCGGTGATGACGCCCACGAGTGCACCGTCTTCGTCGATGGCTACGGCCAGGCCTTGGTGTGTGGAGGAGAGGAGGTTGAATACCTCTTCCGGGGCCATCGAGGGGCTCACGGTAGTGATGTCGGTGGTCATCACGTCCTTGGCCTGTGCGAATCGGTCGGCATTCTCCGCTGGGCCAGGATGCACCAGACCGACGACGCGCCCGTCGTCGACGACGACAGCAACGCCGTGGGAGCGCTTTTGGATCAGGCTGAGCGTTTCAGCATTCGTAGTGGTGGGGGAGACGGTAACAGCGGTGTCGAAGATCGGATGCGCCCGCTTCACCTTGCCGATGGACTTGGCGACGACGTCGATGGGGATGTCCTGCGGGAACACCGCGAGGCCGCCGCGCCTCGCCATGGTTTCCGCCATTCGACGTCCGGACACTGCGGTCATGTTCGCGGCGACGAGGGGCGTCGGGGTGGCGAGTCCGTCGGTGGAGGTGAGGTCTACATCGAGACGTGATGAGACGCTGGAACGGCTGGGCACCATGAACACATCGGAATAGGTGAGGTCATGGATGGGCTGAGTCAAGAAACGCACGCTGCCCATTATGGCAGCGCAGACAAAGATAGATCAGGTTCGTGGCGGGTCTACCCGCCACGAACCTGATCTATCGTGCAGACGGAATGCCTCAGCGCTCTAGCGCCGGCGCATCTGAATCGTCATCGTCGTGATGCGCGTCCTCGATCTCGTTGCGCGTGGGCTTCGGAATGTCGTGACCGAGATACCACCTCGAGATGGCCGCACGGAACTTCGAGACTTTCGGCGGGCCCTCAACACCGAGCGGTGAGGTGCCGTCGTCGGCTTCCACTGGCTGGTACTGCGCGTGCTGGGTGAGCGCGTAGGCCTCACCCTGCGAGATCTCGACATGGTCCTCGTAGTAACGGCCCTCCGGTGTGCGGACGATCTGGCCCGACTCGGAGCCATGCAGGACACGCTCGCGGTCGCTGCGCTGCAGCGACAGACACACGCGCTTGGTCACGATGAACGCCACGATGGGGCCGATGAACAGCAGCCACTGCAGGGCAATCGTGATCGCATTCAGGTTGAGGTTGAAGCGGATAGCAATGATGTCGTTCGATCCACCCAGCCACATCACTGCGTACGCCGTCATGCCGGCCACGCCGAGCGCGGTGCGTGTCGGGGCATTGCGCGGGCGGTCGAGGATGTGGTGCTCGCGGTCGTCGCCCGTGATCCAGCGTTCCACGAATGGCCACAACGCCAGCAGCGTGAACAATACGGTGAGCCCGCCCACGCCAGGGATGAACACGTTCCAGCTCCACGTGGTGTGGCCGATGTGCCACTCCCAGTTGGGCATGATGCGCACGAAGCCCTCCGCGAAGCCCATGTACCAGTCTGGCTGGGAACCGGCGGTCACCTTGGCTGGGTCGTACGGACCGTAGAGCCACACGGGGTTGATCTGGAAGAGGCCGCCGAACAGCACCATCGTGCCGAAGACGATGAAGAAGAAACCGCCAGCTTTCGCCGCGTAGACGGGGAACATGGGGTAGCCGACGACATTGTTCTGCGTGCGGCCGGGGCCGGGGTACTGGGTGTGCTTGTGGTACACCAGCAGCGTCATGTGCGCGCCGATGAGCGCGAGCAGGAGGCCAGGGATCAGCAGAATGTGCGCCATGTACAGGCGCGAGATGATCATGTCGCCGGGGAACTCGCCGTTGAAGAGGAAGAACTCCACCCAGGTGCCCACGAGGGGAATCGACCGGATGAGGCCGTCGGCGAAGCGTAGGCCGGTGCCAGACAGCAGGTCGTCGGGCAGCGAGTAGCCGGAGAAGCCTGCGAGCAGCGACAGGCCCAGCAGACCGACGCCAATGAGCCAGTTGATCTCACGCGGCTTGCGGAACGCGCCGGTGAAGAACACGCGCAGCGCGTGCACCGTCGCAGCGGCGACGAACAGCAGTGCCGACCAGTGATGCACCTGGCGCAGCAGGAGGCCGCCTCGCACGTCGAAGCTGATGTTCAGCGTCGACTCGAAGGCCTGGGAGATGGCCACACCCTTCATCGGCTGGTAGGAGCCGTCGTAGATGACCTCGGCCATCGACGGCTTGAACCAGATGGTGAGGAACACGCCGGTCAGTAGGCAGATGATAAAGGTGTAGAGCGCGATCTCGCCCAGGAGGAAGCTCCAGTGGTCGGGGAAGACCTTGCGCAGGCCGAACTTGGCGATCTTGCCGAGGCCCATGCGCTGGTCAGCCCAGTCCGCCAGCCCGCCAGCGGGGTGCTTGGTCGAGTGCTCGGCAGGACGCGGCTCGAGGTTCGTGCTGGCCTCGTCCTCAACCGTCATGGTGGTGGGCTTGGCCATCACTGGTCACCATCCTTGTAGTCGTGGCGGGAGTCGCGCTCGAAGTAGCTCGGGCCGACGGGAACGGTGAAGTCACCACGGGCGACGAGGTAGCCGTCGTCGTTCACCGTGATGGGGAGCTGGGGTAGCGCGCGGGCCGCTGGTCCGAACACGACGACGCCGGAGTTGCCGAGGTCGAAGGTGGACTGGTGGCACGGGCACAGCAGATGGTGCGTCTGGCGTTCCCACAGCGAGATGGGGCAGCCGACGTGGGTGCAGATCTTCGAGTACGCCAGGATGCCGGAGACGTGCCAGTCCTTGCGGGATTCGGGGATCTTGATGTCGTTCGGATCCATCCGCACGATCACGATGGCGGCCTTGGCCTTCTCCTGATGGCCTTCGGTGCCGTGCAGGGCGTCCTCGTCGTGGTGCTTGCCGTCCTCGTCAACCCAGCCGTGCAGGTTCGACGGTTCAGCGTTGACCAGCTGCCCGATCTCGAGGTCGGAGGCTTTGATGGGGCGCCAGGTCTCGTCGTTGACGAGCATGACTTCCTTCTCCGGCGCGGCGGCGAACAGGGTCTTCTCGATGGTTTCCTTGCGGTGCTTGCTCGTCGGCCAGGGGCCCATGTCGGCAAGGGTCACGACGGCGGGGAGGGCCGCGAAGCCGATGGCGCCGCCGAGCGCACCGAGGATAAGCGGGCGGCGCTTAATGTTCGATTCCTCAACGCCCTGGTTGAACACCTCGATGGCGGCCTGTCGGGTGTCCTCATCCGACGAGGCCGAGTGGCGTTCTTCCTGGATCTCGTGGTCGCCCATGAGCGCACGCGCCCACTGCACGACAGCGAGCCCGATGAGCAGGATGCCCAGGCCGAGGGTGAGCCCCAATCCGACGTTGTGGGCGTTCGCGTGCAGGAAGCTCACTCCCGCAAATTCGATGTTGAGCTGGGTGCCGCGGGGGACAGCAAAGTAGATCACGAGGTTGCAGATGGCCAGCACTGGGACCGCTGCGAGCATCATCAAGATGGCACCGTACGCGCGGTTGCCGGCGCCCTTGTCGACGTCGGTGTAACGCTCGACGTGCTCCTCAATGCCCGGGTTGTCGACGACGTGGTCGGTCGTCGGGTCTACTACGGGGTGATTGTTGCTCATCGGGCGCGAGCTCCCTTCTTCGCAATCCAGCCGGCGGCAATGGATAGCCCGCCGATGCCGAGAATGAAGATCCACAGACCTTCGCTAACCGGGCCATTGTCGCCCATGCCGAGGCCGCCATAGCGAGGCTGCTCGTGTACCTCGTCCAAGTAGCCGATGATGGCGCGCACATCGTCGTCGTTGAGCACTTCCTTGCTGAACGTGGGCATCTGCTGCGGGCCAGAGCGCACAGCCTCCCAGATGTGCACGGAGCTGGTCTTCGACAGGTTTGGTGCCTTCTTACCCTCGGGCATAGCGCCGCCGCCGCCAATGATGCCGTGGCAGGCGGAGCAGTTGGCGCGGAACAGCGAGCCGCCGTGCGCGATTTCCTCTTCGGTGAGCCCTTCGGGGTCGTACTGGCTCTTCTCAGGGATCGCGGGGCCGGGGCCGAGCGAGGCGACGTAGGCCGCGACGGCGTCGATCTGCTCCTGAGTGTAGACCACCTGTTTTGATGGGATCTGTGCCTCTTCCTTGACAGCCGGCATACGTCCGGTGCCCATCTGGAAGTCGACGGATGCGGCGCCGACGCCGATCAGCGACGGGCCGCGGGAGAGCCCTTCACCGTTCAAGCCGTGGCAGGACGCACACGAGGTTTCAAAGATGGCCTTGCCCTCGGCGATTTGCTGGGTCATCTGCGTATCCGCAGAGCTCGGCGCGGGTGCTACCGACGCGTATGCGACGCCGACGACGAGCAGAGCCACGATCAGCAGCCAGGGGCGGGCGGAGGCCTTGCGGTTGCGCTTGCGTTGAGTGCTCAAGACGATGCTCCTGATTCCGTCAGCGGAGGAAGTAGATCACGCCGAACAAGACGATCCAGATGACGTCCACGAAGTGCCAGTAGTAGGACACGACGTGGGCGCCGACCGTTTGCTCGTGGGTGTGCGTGCGGGTCATGTACGAACGGGCGAGCACGTACCAGAAGGCGATGATGCCGCCCAGGACGTGGAGTCCGTGAAAGCCGGTGGCGAGGAAGAATGCAGACCAGTACTGGTTGGTTTGAATGGTGAAACCCTCAGAGAACAGGTTGAAGTACTCCCACACCTGCCCGGAGATGAATACCGTGCCCAGGAACGCAGTGATGATGAAGCCCTGGCGCATGCCCATCTTCATGGGGTTCACCCACGAACCATTCACGCGGCCTGCACTGGCCGCGTTGGCTGCGAACTGGCAGAAGAACGAGCTCAACACCAAGATGGCCGTGTTGATGGACGCGAACGTCACATCGTGGTGTGACGACTCGGTGTACCACATGGCTGTCTCGGGGGAGGCCGCAAGTTCATTCGTCGTGTTGCGAAGCATGAAGTACGCGGCGAACAACGCCGCGAAGAACATCAGCTCGCTGGACAACCACACCCACACGCCAACCGACACCATGTCGGGGCGCCCCTTGGGCGAGTTCAGCCTGGACGGGGAGACTTCGTGCAAGGCGCCAGACGGGATTGCCGTCGGTTCCTTGGATGCTGCATTCGTGACCACGTGGTCATTATTGCCGTAAAAGTGCGTCACGTCACGTCGTTAGGTGACCCCGGCTGAAAATGAGCGATAACCTTTTGCCACAATGACACGCACCTCACCCACGCGAGGCCTATAACTTTGCTTCCTCTTCACGCAACCCCAGACGACGCCATCACGCCTCTGAGAGGCTGGGCATACCTCACCCAATGGGACTTCCCGTGGTGGGTGGTGCTCTCGCTGACGATCATGGTGGCGAGTTACCTGTGGGGAGTGCGGATACTGCACAAACGCGGCGACCGATGGTCCGGGTGGAGGACCGCGTCGTTCCTCTTCGGACAAGGGCTCATCGCCTTCTCTATTTTCAGCTTCCTCGGCGTCTACGACACCGTGTTGTTCTGGACACACATGATCCAGCACATGGTGCTCAACATGATCGCGCCGGTGTTCCTCGTCGCGAGCGCACCTATCACGCTCGCACTGCGAACCCTGCCGCACGGCGCGCGCGACGTGCTGTTGAAGGTGCTGCACAGCAAAGTTGCGAAGGTGCTGCTCTTTCCTGGGCTCACGCTGGGGCTCATGATCTCGCTGCAGTTCATGCTGTACCTCACGGATTGGTACGACCTCACGCTGCGCAACTCGTTCCATCACGATTTCCTGCACATCTACATGGTGGTCATCGGCTGTTTGTTCTTCATGCCGCTGCTGAGCCCTGACCCGCACCCGTACCGCATTCCCTACCCACTGCGCATCGTGATGTTTATTCTTCCCATGCCGTTCCACGCGTGGATTGGGGTGATCATCCTCGGCTCGAAGAAGCTCATCGCGGAGGAGTGGTACCTCGCCTTCGAGCGTGACTGGGGGCTCAGCCCGCTCGACGACCAGACGTGGGCTGGAGCGCTCATGTGGGCTACCGGCGACCTCACGATGTTCGCAGGCATGATCGTGATCTTCGTGAAGTGGATTCAGGACTCGCGCAAGGAGGCCCGACGCATTG
This sequence comes from uncultured Tessaracoccus sp., assembly GCF_947286155.1. Lineage (GTDB taxonomy): Bacteria > Actinomycetota > Actinomycetes > Propionibacteriales > Propionibacteriaceae > Arachnia. The sequence continues at coordinate 35,696 of NZ_CAMYPD010000017.1, read as the reverse complement.
ACCGGGCGCTCGATCGGGAAGAAGCGCGGGCTCGTGCGGCCAAGGCGGCAGCACAGGGGCTAGACTCGGCCGAGACGATCGAACGATCCACCAAGGACGGAACTGATGACTGACAACATCGCCAAGGTGCTGGTGTACTCCGACAACCGACTCACCCGTGAGCAGGTGCGCGTCACGCTGGGCAAGAAGCTGGCCAGCGACTTGCCGGAGATCGAGATCCACGAGGTTGCTACGCATGCTGCGCTGCTGCGTGCCCTCGATTCGGACACCGAGTACTCGCTGGTGATCCTCGACGGGGAAGCGCAGCCTTCCGGTGGCTTCGGGCTGTCCTACCAGCTTAAGGATGAGTACATCGATTGCCCGCCAGTCATGTTGCTCATCGTCCGCAGCAGCGACACCTGGCTCGCCACCTGGTCGCGAGCCGACGCGGTCACCCCGTACCCGCTCGACCCGTTCACGATGCCGACGCAGGCCGCGAACCTGCTGCGCTCTAGGCTGGGGGCCAACGCTTGATGTACTCGTGGCCCGACATTCTCACTGGCCTGGTACGTTCCGAGGGTCTTGAAACAGAGGCTGCCACGTGGGCGCTCGACGAGATCTTGGGTGGGCGCGCCTCCGAAGTGCAGATCGCTGCACTGCTCGTCGCGCTCCGAGCCAAAGGTGAGACGGAAGATGAGATCCGTGGTCTCGTCCAGGCGATGCTCGACAACGCTCAGCCCGTGGCGCTCGACTGCAACGCGGTAGACATCGTCGGCACGGGGGGAGACCGCGCCAACACCGTCAACATCTCGACGATGGCCGCCATCGTCGCGGCAGCCGCCGGCGCCAAGGTGGTGAAGCACGGATCGCGTGCGGCCTCGTCGCAGTCCGGCACCGCCGATACCCTCGAAGCACTCGGGGTCAATATCTCGATGGACCCGGCGAAGCAGCAGGGCGTGCTGGATCACACCAACATTGCGTTCTTGTTCGCTGCCCTCTACCACAGCGCATTGAAGAACGTTGCGGGTGTGCGCAAGCAGCTTGCCATCAAGACGACGTTCAACTTCCTCGGACCGTTAGCGAACCCGGCGCAGCCGCAGGCAATCGCCCTCGGCGTGGCCGATGACGAGATGGCTCCGCTCATGGCCCGGGTCTTAGCGGGGCGCGGATGCCGTGGCTTGGTGTTCCGTGGGTACGACGGCCTCGACGAGCTCACCACCACGTCGCCCTCAGACGTGTGGGCGGTCGCAGACGGGCGAGTGTGGTACACGTCGCTGGATCCGCTCGCGTTGGGGCTTGCCCCGGCAGCTCCACACGACTTGGTGGGTGGCCCTCCGGAACACAACGCTGCGGTGGTGCGCGAACTCGTCGACGGCAAGCCCGGCCCGGTACGCGACATCGTCTTGCTGAACGCAGCCGCTGCGATGCTCGCGTATGAGGGCGTCGACCTCGCCACTGACATCGGCGAGCAGGTGCGTCGCCACCTGGACGCTGCCCGTGAGGCCGTCGACTCCGGTAAGGCGAAGACGAACCTCGAGCAGTGGATTGAGCTCACGAACCAGTAGGTAACCAGGCAGCTCCTACGGGCCCCAACCAGAGCCACGGCCCGTAGGGAAACACGATACGTCCGCTGGCACGGGCGATGATTGCCGCGACGGCGCCGATCGCCGTCGCAATCACCAATGACGTGAGCCAGCCCGTCATACCCGTCAACCCTGCGACGGCGCCTGCCGCAGCGGCGAGACGCACATCGCCGAATCCGAACGTGGAGGACATGCGCCACACGCACCAAAACCACGCGTAGCCCGCGAGCGCTCCCACGACACCAGCAATCGCGATGCGCACATCCGTCATCGCGCTGGCCGCCACGCCGACGCCGACCGCCACCCACAGCGGATACATGAGTTGATTGGGCAGGTAGGTGGTGCGAAGGTCGACGACCACTAACGGCGCCCCGAGCGCGATGTATCCCAGCCACGGCCACGCCGGTACTGAGGTGTGCCATGCTGCGAGAGCGCCCAGCGCGGCAAAGGTGAGCACCAACAAGAGATTCGATATGCTCCCGAGCCTGGTGAAGTCAGGCGCCTCCTCGCCGTCGCTCACGTGAGGTTGCCGCAGCTTCGGCACGACGAGGCGCTGCACCCAGGCTGCGACAGCGACGGCGGTGGCGATAACGGCAACGTCCCACATGCCTTGCACAGTAGAGCCCTCTGGGCGCATTGGCGAGGGGTCAGCATCCAGCTGTGGAAAACTCGCGCACACGCAGCCGCCAGGGAACGAGAGAGGGGCGCCGCTCGAACAGCGACGCCCCTCGTCGGGAGTGAGTACAGCGGGTCAGCGCTGGGCCTTGGTGAAGCCCGCCGCCTGCGCGGCCTCCTCAGTAGTGAACCAGATTTCAGCGATGGTGCGCTCGTAGCCACCGGTGCCGGGAACGTGGTACTTCATAGAACGCTCGTTGCCCTTGATGATGAACCCTTCGGGAGGGTTGTCACCCTTGTAGGAGTCCGAGCCGACGGCGTCCTTCGCCTCATCATCGACAACGGGGCCACCCTCGTCGACCATCTGACCCTCCGGCTGCTCAACCTTGTCTTCAGGAGACGGGTCGGTAGCGGCGGGCTTCGGGGTTTCGCTCACCTTGGCGGCGGTTGCGAACGTGTCGTTGTTGTTCACGTATGCGCGTGAAGGTTCGTGGGCGGTCCAGCCGTCGTCCTTCGGTGCGAGGAAGTGTCGAACTGCGGCCACAACGCCAGCGACGACGGCGCCGATGGCCAGGAACTTCGCGATACTCTTGCCGACGCTCTTCTTCTTTTTCGGCTTGATGGTCTCAGCCACCTTGAGGGGATGCTCAGCGGCGTTGTGCAGCGACTCCGACACTCGGGGCAGGAACTCGTCGGCCACCTTGCTGCGGGCCGCGTCAACGGCTGGAGACACCTTGTCGAGCGCATTACGAACGTGCGGCTCGATGGCGTCGAATTTGCGTGCGGCAAAGTCAGCGGAACGAACTTTCGCGTCCTTCAACGCTGGACCGGCCTGCTTTTGGGCCTTCTTTAGCCAGCCCTGGGCCTGCTCCATGCCGTCCTTCAGTGCCTGCTGTCCGTACTCGGCGGCGGCAGAAGCTTGATCTGCAGCGGCCTTCCGGAAATCTTGTGACTTGGACACAAGTACCTCCAATGTAGATATGGCTCGTAATCGAGCGGCTCGTGGTCGAGCACTCTCAACGCTACCTGCTCATGGGGCCGCACAACAGGGTTCAGCACGATTGGATCCTCGCTATGACTTTCTGTTGCAAATGCAGGTACGCTCGCTGAAGGTAAGACACCACGCCTCCGCGAGCCTGTGCGCGAGGGGGCGTACGCAAAGTCAATGAAAGGAAGCCAGTGAGCACCGCCACTTTGCACACCAACCGCGGCGACATCGTCATCGCGCTGTTCGACGACCACGCGCCCAAGACGGTCGAGAACTTCGTCGGTTTGGCCGGCGGCACCAAGGAATACGTCGACGTCAAGACCGGCGAGACCACCACGGGTAAGTTCTACGACGGACTCACCTTCCACCGCGTCATCGATGGATTCATGATCCAGGGCGGCTGCCCCCGCGGCGACGGCCGTGGCGACCCGGGCTACCGCTTCGACGACGAGTTCCACCCGGAGCTCAGTTTCGACCGCCCGTATCTCTTGGCCATGGCGAACGCCGGCCCGGGCACCAACGGCTCGCAGTTCTTCATCACTGTGGCGCCCACGCCGCACCTTAACCGTCGCCACACCATCTTCGGTGAGGTCACCGATGAGGCCTCCCAGCAGGTTGTGGACGCCATCGCCACCACGCCGACCGGCATGATGGACCGTCCGGTGGATCCGGTTGTGATCGAGAGCGTCGAGCTGGCCTGATACTCATTTCACACTGTGGGTTTCACACTGTGGGGCTGCACTGCAGATTCGTCTGCGTACAGCCCCACAGTGTTATCTGCGTTGGGCAGCGCATCCTCGCCCAGCACCCGCTGGGCGAGCTGACGGGACGTGAGACCCGCACGGAGTGGCCAAGCCCACTCGCCGTCGATCTCGATCAATCGGATTCCGGGCAGCTCCAGCCACGCGGCCACACGTTCTGCTTCCTCGACGGTGCATGGTGGCAGGCCCGTCGCAGTGGGCAGCACCGTCTCGGCAGTGGCTCTGACGTCGTCGGCTACCGCTCTCGCTCTCGCCGACGAGGCATGCGCGGCGGCAGCGAGCCGGCCGTAGCGCACCACATGGATGTCCCAGCCGCCCCTCACGGGTAGCCCCGCCACGATCTCAGGGCACGCGGCGAGCGCGCGAAGACGTGCGAACCGCATGGATGCGTGCACGTAGCGCTCGAGCCTGCGGGTGAGTTCACCTGCCTCTTCGTAGCGAAGCCGCCCGACGAGTTTGCGCATGCGTCCGCTCTCCGCGTCGATGAGTGGCTCGACATTGCCAGCCCATGCGCGCCGAACGTTGCTGACGACCTCGCTGTACTGCTCCGCGCCTTGCCCGAGCAGGCATGGTGCCGGACATCGCCCCATGTCCGCCAGCGCACATGACGGGCTGGGAACCTGCATCTTCAGCCGCGTCGTGCAGCGCCGCACCTGAAACGCCCCCTGCAGTGCGAGCGCCACATCGTTTGCCGCATCCCTGCTGGTGAACGGGCCGAAATGCTGTTCACCTGCCCGCACCTTCCGGGTGATAGCGATGCGGGGGAATGCTTCGTCGGTGAGCTTCAGCCAGCTGACCTGCTCCTGGCGCTTGGAACGACGGTTGTAGCGCGGGGCAAGGCCGAGAATCATGCGGAGTTCGCGCACCTCGGCCTCGAGGCTGGTAGCGCACTCGACGTGCTCCAGCCCGGTGGCTACTCGTACCATCTCGTGGATGCGGCTGCGCTGCTCAGCGGCAGAAAAGTACGACCTGGTGCGCCGTCGAAGATTATTCGACTTGCCGACGTAGAGCACCTCGTCGGCCTTGCCTGGATCGGATCGAACAAACCAATACACACCCGGGCGTTCGGGCAGCGATGAAGCCCAGCCGCGCTTGGCCCGCCTGTCGGGGGAGACCTGCGCCAGAAACTCGACGAGATCTTCCACAGTGTTGACTCCCAGGTTGCCGACGCGCTCCAGCAGCGCGTGGAAGACATCGACGGTGGCGCGCGCATCGGATAGAGCCCTGTGGTTGGGCACCGTCTCGGCGCCGAAGTAGGCAGCCAGCGTGGCGAGTTTGCAGTTGCGCACCTCGTCGCGCAGCAGGCTGCAACGCGCGAGTGCCACGGTGTCGATCACAGTTGGGCGTTTCCATGCCATGCCGAGCTGCTCGAACCCGCGTTGGAGGAAACCGATGTCGAAGCGGGCGTTATGGGCGACGAGCACCGTGCCGCGTGCGAACTCGTCGAACAGTGGCAGGGCTTCGTCAATGGGTGGGGCGCTGACAACCATCTGATCGGTGATACCCGTGAGCACCTGCACCATGGCGGGTATGGGCGCATTGGGCCGCACCAGCGTTTGGAAGGTGCCGAGCACCTCGCCGCCCTTGACTTTGACCGCTCCGATTTCAGTGATTGACGCATCTGTGCCCGTGCCTGTTGTTTCGAGATCGACAACGACGAAGGTGGCCTCGGGCAGGAAGGTGCCGAGGTCGTCAAACGATGGTTGCACCGCGTCGCGTTGGCTGGACATGTTGGGAACCCTAATACGCCCCTCTGACAATTCTGTGAGGCCCGCGTACCGCTCATTTCGTCCGATATGCAGCATTTGGTTTGAGAACAGTCTGAACAGCGCTTAAGATTCTCTCAGCATTGCATCGTCGTTCCCAAGGAGCATCCGTGAAGCTCACACGCCTCGCACTGACCGGCCTGGTCGTTGGTTCTCTGCTCATCGCAGATTCTGCGTTCGCTGACCCCGACGCGGTACGTGAAGCCAAAGCGAAACTCGATGCACTGAACGAGCAAGTGTCCTCGATCGAGCAGGAAGGCATCGACGCCGAAGCCAAGGCCAAGGCTGCGAAGGTCAAACTCGAGCGAGCGCAAGCTGACGTGAAGGCGCAAGAGCAGCGCGTCGCGAAGCTAGCAGACGATATCGGCGCCAACGCCGTGTTCCAGATGCAGCACGGTGGACTCGATGTCTCTGTGCAGCTCATCGCCAACGCCACCGACGACAACTTCCTCAGCTCGCTGGCCACCATCCAGGCCGAGAACGATCGCGCGAACCAGGCCATCCAGCGCCTGCAGAACGATCAGGCCAGGCTCGACGTACTCCGCTCAGAGGCGGCCTCGGCCAAGCAGGAGATGGACGAGAACGTCAAGATCCACGACGCCAAGCTTGCGGAGTACAAGAAGAAGCAGTCGGAAGCCGAAGCGGTCTACGACCGGCTCAATAAGGAAGAGCAGGAGCGCCTCGAACAGCTCAGGCGTGAACAGGAGGCCGCTGCTGCCGCCGCAGCCGCGCGCTCCGTCGACGCAGTGCAGACTCCGTCACGATCCGAGGCGCGCGAGGATGCGCCCGCGAATCAGCCCGCTCCGGAAGAAACCACCAAGTCGACTGACACCGCTGAGGCGCCCGCTGCGCCCGCCGCGCCCGCGCCGAACGGCAATCGCGCCCAGACTGTGATTAACGCTGCCATGGCGCAGGTCGGTAAGCGCTACGTGCTCGGCGGCACCGGCCCCAGCTCCTTCGACTGCTCCGGCCTCACGTCCTACGCGTTCCGCCAGGTGGGCGTCGGCCTTCCCCGCACCTCCCGCGGGCAGTACGCCGGCGCTGGCCGGGCGGTGCCCACGTCGCAGATTCAGCCCGGCGACCTCGTGTTCTACTACGGCGGCCCGAGCCACGTCGCTATCTACATCGGCGGCGGCAAGATCGTCCATGCCGCGAACCCACGTAGCGGCATTCGCGTCGCGGGCTTGCACTCCATGCCGCTCAAGGGTGTGCGCCGCGTACTCTGATCCGGGCGCACGCACCACGGCGCTACAATCGTCGCGGACGAAGGAGCGACGTGCTGACCTACCAGTTCTTTAAGTACACGATCTTTCTCCCACTCGTGAAGTGGGGCTTCAAAGCGAAGATCGTCGGAAGGCAGAACGTTCCCCGATCAGGTGGAGCGATTCTGGCGAGCAACCACCTGTACACCATGGACTCGGTGGTCATCCCGGCCATGATGCCGCGTGTGGTGACGTTCCCCGCGAAGGCGGAGCTCTTCCGCGGCAAGGACCTTCCTAGCAAGATCGTCGCCTGGTTCTTGAAGACCATCAAGATGGTGCCTATGGAGCGAGGCGGGGGTAGGGCGAGCACCGAGTCGCTACAAGCCATCTCCGACGTGCTTGGCGAGGGGAACCTCGTCGCGATCTATCCAGAGGGCACCAGGTCGCCGGATGGGCGCATGTACAAGGGCCACACCGGAGTCGCACGCATGGCGCTGCACAACGATGTCCCGATTCTGCCGGTCGGTGTGGTGGGAACCGAGACGGTCAAAGGCCTATTCGGCATCCCGTGGGTCCGACGGCCCCTCGTCGTTGTGGGAGAACCCCTCCGATTTCCCCAGTACGCGCACAGCACAGATTTGAAGGTGCATCGCTACGTCACCGACGAAACGATGGCGGCGATCCAGCGCCTCACTGGGCAGGAGTATCTCGACGTGTATGGCACGCGGGTGAAGCACGGCGACCTCAAGGGGAAGGACACCAGCGAGTTCGTGCTGCCTTACCCCGGTGGAGGGGAACCGCCCGAGGAGAGCGCACCGGCTGAACAGGTAGCCCAGCAGTGACCTCTCGTGACGAGTTCGGGGACGAGCTCGAACGAGACATCAAGCTCATCCTGCACGCTCAGGAGCATGGCGACGAGGATGAGCCTCGTCCCGAGCCGCCCCGCTTGAGCGCTCCGTTGGCGTCGCTGAACGCCAGGGGTGTGTGGTTTCAGGCGCGCACAGATGTGCTCGGACGGGTGTACCAGGTTGCGGTAGTCGCGCGTTCGCTGCTTGGACTGCACGCGATCGGTGTCAATATCGTCCTGGTGATGCCGCGTGCCGAACGACCTTGGCTCGTCACGCTGGCATGCCTAGTCATCATCTGCTGGACGGCTTTCGCGTCGCTGTGTCTCATGAAGCCATCGTGGCGGCGGCCCGTGTCGTTTGTTGTCGATTGCCTCGTCACGCTCGCGTTGGTGCTGATGACCCCGCTCGCGGTGCCACCAGGTGGCGCGCCACTGACGCTGGCGGGCTACTGGGTGTGCGGTGCCTCAATTTATGCGGCTATTTTCTGGTCGACGGCGGCCGGCGTCGTAAGCTCCGTGACGCTGGGCGGCGGGCTCATAGTGGTTCCTTCACACTTCACGCTCGAACGGGCCGGGATGGCCTTTATCACCATCTTGACAGCCTCCTGTGTGGGCGTGCTCATCACGCAGTTCAGGGAGATCATCGTCGAGCAGGAACGAGAGCGCATCAAAGCCGCATCGCTAGCGGAACGCGAGCGGCTCTCACGGATCGTCCACGACGGCGCATTGCAGGTGCTGGCGCTCGTCGAGCGGGAGGGTCCCGCGCTGGGCCCCGTCGGCATGCGGCTCGCCACACTGGCACGGGAGTCAGAATCGCAGCTGCGCGTGCATCTTCAAGACCGTGACGTGGTGAATGTCGCACGCCAGGCCCAGGTGGACTTGGCTTCGGCGCTCGACAAATACTCGTCGGCGAGGGTGACAGTCTCCACGATGGCGGGGGAGGTGCTCGTCGCGCGCTACCTTGTCGAAGAGATTGAGAGCACCGTGCAGGAGATCTTGAAGAATGTGCGGCGCCACGCCGGCGACGACGCGCAGGCGTGGATTCTGCTCGATCAGGAAGTCGACGATGAGGTGATTATCTTCGTGCGCGACAACGGGGCAGGGATGAGCGCGGAGGCGGCGCAGCGAGCCGCCGAAAAGGGGCGATTCGGCATTCGTGACTCCATCATCGGTAGAATCTCAGCCATCGGTGGCTCCGCGGTGTTGAAATCCGCGCCTGGCGCGGGAACGGAGTGGGAGCTGCGCGTCCCAATCGATGTGGAGTGATGACAGTGACGCAGCCTGAGCGTAATCGGGTCATGTTGGTGGACGACCACCCCATGTGGATCGATGCCTTGAGCGAAGACCTCACCGAAGTGGGTTTCGAGATCGTCGCGGTGGCGAAGAACGGCACCGAGTGTCTGCAACGCGCCCGCGCGGTGAAACCCGACGTGCTCGTCATGGACCTGCAGATTCCCGAGCCCGATGGTGCCACCTGCATCGACATCCTCATCAAAGAGCTCCCCGACCTGCAGGTGCTCGTCATGTCTGCATCCGGTGAGCGGGACGACGTGCTGCGAGCGATGAAGGCCGGTGCCAAGGGCTACCTCGTGAAGTCCGCATCCAAGCAGGAACTTGTGGAAGGCGTACAGCGCACTGCCGTTGGCGATGCCGTGTTCACTCCTGGCCTCGCCGGCCTGGTGCTTGGCGAGTTCCGACGCATGGTGAACACCGCTCGGGCGAACAACGACGAAGGTCCGACGCTCACGTCGCGAGAAATCGAGGTGCTGCGCCTGGTGGCGAAGGGGCTGGCGTATCGCGAGATCGCCGATGCGCTCTTCGTCTCGCACCGTACCGTGCAAAATCACGTGCAGAATGTGCTGCGCAAGCTGCAGCTGCACAACCGCGTCGAGCTCACGCTCTACGCCATCGACCAGGGCATCCATGACCCGAACGCGTAACAGCACTCGCCCTAACATGGGGTAGCCTCGTGCGCATGTCCAGCTTGATGTCACGGGAAGCTTTGCGGGCGCTACCACAGGCTCAGCAGCCCACTTATCCCGACCAAGACGCGGTTGACCGCGTCGTCGACGCGCTCGAAATGCAGCCTCCGCTGGTGTTTGCGGGCGAGTGCGACGAACTGCGCGAACAGATCGCGGCCGTGGCTGATGGCAGTGCCTTCCTGCTGCAAGGCGGCGACTGCGCCGAAACGTTCGACGCGCTTTCGGCGGATTCCATTAAGCGCAAGCTCATGGTGCAGCTGTCGATGTCCGTGGTGATGACCTACGCCGCGCAGGTGCCCGTCGTGAAATTGGGCAGAATCGCTGGCCAGTACGCCAAGCCCCGCTCTAAGGACACCGAGAAACGCGGCGATATCGAACTCCCCAGCTACAGGGGCGACGCCGTGAACGGGCTCGACTTCACACCCGAGTCGCGTGCGCACGACCCCGAGCGCCTCATGAAGGTGTACCACTCATCGGCTGCGACGCTGAACCTCGTTCGAGCCTTTACGAAGGGCGGTTTGGCCGATCTTCGCGCGGTGCACCTGTGGAACGGGGAGTTTGTGCGAGACTCCCGCGTCGAGTCCGAGTACGAGGAACTCGCTGAGGAAATCGAGCGCGCGCTGGCGTTCATGGTGGCCTGTGGGGTGCGCGACGAGTCGCTGAACACCGTCGACTTCTACGCCAGCCATGAAGCCCTGCTATTGGAGTACGAACGCGCCCTCACTCGCATCGACTCCCGAACCGGCCAGCCCTACGACGTCTCCGGGCACTTCCTGTGGATCGGAGAGCGCACCCGCCAGATCGACGGTGCGCACGTCGAATTGCTGCGCCAGGTGCGCAATCCGCTGGGCATCAAGCTCGGCCCGACGACCACCCCGGAACAAGCGATCGCGCTCGCAGACGCCCTCGACCCAGACCGCGAGCCCGGGCGCATCACCTTCATCACCCGCTTGGGAGCGAAGAAGGTGCGTGATGTGCTGCCCGGCCTCATCCGCGGAGTCGAGGCCACGGGTAGGAACGTGGCCTGGGTATGTGACCCGATGCACGGCAACACCTTCGAGACTGCCAACGGTTTCAAGACGCGTTCGTTCGCCGATGTGGCGGAGGAGGTCAACGGGTTCTTCGACGTGCACTCGCAGCTGGGCACCTGGCCAGGCGGCCTCCACGTTGAGCTCACCGGCGACGACGTCACCGAGTGCGTCGGAGGGGCGTTCAGCCTCACAGAGGAAGACCTCGCGACGCGCTACCAGACCGCCTGCGATCCGCGCCTGAACCGCAACCAGTCGCTGGAGATGGCGTTCACCGTCGCCAAGCGCCTGCGCGAGCTGCGTGGCAGTCGCCACAACCCGGTGCAGGAGTTTGCGGTCAAGGAGTTCTGAGCCTGCCGGCTACACCCATTCGTGGCGGGCTACGGGCCGCGGCCAGACGCCGAGGTTCTTCCACACGACGTCGGGCACGCGTGCGAAGAAATCGTGTAGGAGCGCGTTGGCGGCTTCGAGATCCTCCAGCCGCCAGTCGTCGAAGCCGCGCACGGTGATGCTGCCTCGCGGATGAATTTCAAATTTGGGTGCGCCGACGTCGAGGAGCCAACGCATCATGCGTTGGTGCAGCACGTCGTAGGCGAAACGCTTGTCGGCAGCTGTGACCTTGTAGGCCTTGTTGAATTCGATCAGCTCGAATTGGATGCCGGCCTTGTCATTGCGGAATCCGAAGATGCCACTGCCCAGGTTGATTGGCCCGAATCGGAAGCGCGTCCAGAACTCGCACAGCATTTCCTCGTGATGCTCAACGGTTGTGTCGCCGTCGGAATCGCGGCTCTGCGTCTTCCAGTTGTGGGTGAGCCGAAGGAACGAGATGCCGTCGCGTTCCCCGAACACGATGTTGCTGGCCTCATGGTCGTAGCCGCCGGTGGTGTGGTTGATCCGGGAGAGATAGCTGTCGTCACGGGGGATATAGCTCCAGTGGGGGCGACGGTTGAAGGACAGGTGGTCCGGAGCCGGCGGGGCCGAGTAGGGCTCGCACGCGCTCGCCACGGCGGCCGCGATCTGCGAGCCTGCGTTGACGGCCACTTTGAGGTCGTCAACCTTCTCGGCCACGTCGAACACGACCAGGTTGGCATGATCGATGCTCAGCTCGAATGCGGCGAGGGGCCCAAGATTGTTCACAATGAGCTGGCCGATGGCGCGGCCGTACTCGTCGCCGCCTGCGATGATCTCATGCTGCCCAGCGTTGATGACCACGCCGCGGGGCTTGCCAGGAATGCGCGATTCGCGGGCCAAGGGGCGAACGTAGAGGAACGGCAGCGACTTGGGCAGCGGGAAGAACAGCACGTAGTGGGTGGAACCCCACTGGTCGTAGTCGTACTCGATGGCTTTGAACGGCACACCGTTGGGCGCGGTGCCATAGATGAGATCGTCGACCTTCCGGTCGAACCCTGCGCCGAATGGGGCGTGGTTGAGCCCGATCATGTGGTGGATGGCGGGCGAGGTGTCGAACTCCCAACCCAAATCCCGTAGCTGTTTGACATAGCGCCAGCGCAGGAACCCCCAAATGCCGAAGCCGATTACCGCCAGCGCCACGATGACGATGATGACCACCGCGATGGGATTGTCCATAAGCGTTCGACCTTCCTCTCCGTACCAACAGGGTAGTGGGCCAGGCGGTCGTCGTGGGCTACATCGGTCAGGTGATCTGCAGAATCACCTTGCTGCCCTCGGGCACCTTCGTGCCCGCTCCGGGGTTGGTGCCTGCCGCAATATTGAGCGGCAGCGGGAACTCATTGGCGCGCTCGATCTCGTAGGTAAGCCCCGCATCGCTCAGCGCCTTCTCGGCGTCCTTCGTCGACTTGTAGCGCACGTCCGGCACCGTCACCATGACCGGGCCCAGCGAGCTCACGAGCTGCACCTCGTCACCGCGCTTGCCGTGGCCGGATTTCGGCGATTGGGAGATCACCTTGCCCTTCTCCACGGTCTTGTCATGTTCCTCCGAGACTTTGACGGTGAACCCGGCCTCTTCGAGCTCCTTCTTCGCCCTGGTCGCGGACTGCCCTGTGTAGTCCTGAATTTCGATGGGCTCGGGCCCCTTGGACACGACCAGATCGACGCTGGTGCCGCGCTTCAGCTGCGCGTCAGGCTCCTGCGAGGCTTTGAGCACTTGCCCCGCCGGCGCTTCCTCGTTCCACACCTCTTCAACGTTCCCCACCTGCAGCTTTTCCGACTGCAGCGCCGTGCGGGCCTCGTCGAGGGTGAGCCCCACCACCTTCGGCATCGAGTACCGTTCCGGGCCGAGCGAGATGACGACGAGCACCGTCGACTTACGCAGCACCTTGTCGCCTGCTCGAGGGTCGGTGCTCACCACCTGCCCGGCGGGCACGTCCTCCGAATAGGCCGACGATGTGTCGAGCCGAAGCTCCGCTGCCTCGGCCGCATCCTGCGCAGCGGCCTCCGTCTGACCCTCTAACGCGGGCACGGCCGTGTATCGTCCCGAGGCGAACCACCACGAGCCTGTACCCGCACCCACCGTGAGCACGATGAGGGCGATGAGCGCGACGATGCCTCGTCGCCGCCGGTGCACAGCTGCGCGAGACACCTGGAACACCGGCGTGCGCTGGCTTTGAGGGGCGCGGTGTTGGCTGCGTCGCGTCGGGGCGGCTGCGGGGGAGCGGCTGTCCCTGGCGAGTGCTGCGGAGCTTGTGTGCGGTTCCGGCTGCCATTGGGGTTCGGGCGACGAACTGCTGGCGGGGGCGACGTCGTCGGGCGACGCGGCGTATGCCGAGGGAATCTGGGAACTCGCCGACGGGCGGGGCCGCTCCAGCTTCGGGGTGATGGGCTGCGTGATGTCGCCATCCGACGGCTCAGGCATGAGGCTTGAGGCCAGCGCCGGGTTGTCGGCGTAGCCGCTGGATTCGAGCTCATGGAGACAGCGGCGCACCACTCGCAGCAGTTCTCGCCCGTCTTCGATGCGCCGCTCGGGATCGCGTGCCGTGGCGGCCATGACGAGTGCGTCGAGGTAATCCGGCAACGGCCATGAATTTCGTCGCCCGCGCTCTCGCAGCCGCTCGCTGGGGCGGGGCACGTCGACATTCACATGTCGGTACGCGATTTGGTAGTTGTTTTCGCCGGTGTGGGGCTTCGTGCCGGTGAGGAGCTCGAACAGCAGGATGCCGGCGGAGTAGATGTCGCTACGTGCGTCGGGACGCGAGTGCGTCACCAGTTCCGGCGGCAGGTAGCTTGCCGTGCCGACGAGCACCCCCGTCGCGGTCATCTGCGGCGAGCCGATGCGTCGAGCAAGGCCGAAATCCACCACTTTGAGCTGCCCGCGGTGCGAGATGAGCACATTCTCGGGTTTGATGTCGCGGTGCACCACACCGGCCTCGTGCGCGGCGGCGAGCGCGGATGCGATGTCTTCCATGTAGGCGAGCGCCCGTTCAGGGCGCAACGGCGCCTCGCGGCTCACCACGCGGCGCAGGGTCTCACCGTTGACGAACTCCATCACGATGTAGGGCTGACCCTGCGCGGTGCCTTGATCGAAAATGCTCACCACGTTCTGGTGGGAGAGGACGGCGGCGGAGCGTGCCTCGCGGTCGAACTTTGCGACGAATTCGTCGTCCTCGCCGAGATCGGCGCGCATCACTTTGAGCGCGACGATGCGCGACAATCTCAAGTCGCGCGCTCGATACACCGTGGCCATGCCGCCACGTGCCACTTTCGCGACGATCTCGTAGCGACCGTCCAGCACCTGACCGACCAACGGGTCATAAGTGCTGCTCATTCACACTCCATCACGGTCGGGGAAGGAGGCCGTGTGGGCCCGTACCGTTGTTGATTCTATGGGTGAGTCATCAAGAAGCTGGTGCGCTGCCCCGGCGAGTCGCGGCTCAGCGAACGCATCAGTTGAAAAGTGTCACACGGTGGAGGGCATGGGATCGACGGCATCCTCGAGCTGCAGGTCCTCTATACGCATGGTTGATGTGCACGCCATAGAAGGAGCGGATCACGAACACTACCGCAGTGTCGAAATTGCGTGTCAGCGGCACCAGCGGAAGGCCAATATTGCTGCTCCGAGCACCACCAGCGCTGAGGCGATAAGCACTGCCACGCTCGCCGGAGACGAGAGGATTCCGACTTTAACGTGGACGACTACTGGTACGGCTAGTGCGAGCAATCCGGCGAGGGAAGCAATCACACTAGGTGGTGGGCCAGGCACCTCGGCATCCAAATTGGCTCGCACTCGCAGCCTCGTTGCTGACCTGAGGATGGCAGCGAGGCCGGCGAGTGCGAGCAGCGCCCCGACGGTCAGCCCGAGGAACCAAGGGCTGAGGGTGATGGCGAGTCCGGCGCTGAGTGTGAGCGTTGCTGCGCCAACGAGCGTCGTGGCTTCGAGGAGCGTGCGGTTGGTCAAGCTACCAACTCCAGGCCGCGTCTGTAGTTGGTTCGCCCCACGACACTGCTTTGAGGTCGCTCGCGAGGCTGGAGAATTTCTCTTGAGCAGCCGTCAATTCACCAGACATGTCGGGAAGCGTGAACCATCCAGCCAGCGTGATCAGTCCGCCGATGATTGACACCACCAGTCCCCAACCTCCAGACGGGATTGCCAGGAGGATGCCCACGACCGCGACAATGATGCCTGCGACTAAGAGGGTCGCGCCGAGGAAGTATGAATCAGTAGCAGAATCGAGATCGTCGAAAACACTGATCATGTCCTTGATCGTTGATGACGTGGTGCGGGCCTTTGACTGAGCAACAAGACGTCTCGTTGAATACATGTCCTTCGCCGGTGATTGCCAATCTGGACTGCTGGCGACGAGTGTATCGACGAGTTGGGCGATCTCGGACACCTTGAGCGTCCGGTAGACGTTAGCTGCATCAGTCATAGAATGAACGTCATAGATTTTGCCGCATTCGTCCGAGCAGAAATCGCGCGCCTTCTGCGCATGTTGCGGCAGGCTGGCCATCGCGTCGTTGACTTGGTTACGGGCCGGGTCCAGGACGAACCCAGGCACCCAGTGAGATAGTTCCTCGAACACTCGGTCGACAGCTGCAGGCAAGTCGCGCTCGAGGTTGGTAATCTCGGTGCTCAGTTCTTTGAGCGAGTTTTCATAGTCAACATCGTTACCCATCTCAGACACCTTTCAGAAGTTCTCGTTGTCCATCAGTTTGGTGATTCTGGTCGCATCCTCCTCATTCTCGGCTTCTTGCTTCAGGTATGTCCGTCCTGTACGGCGGATGGCCCCAGCGTAGTTGTCGGTCAGCGTCGATCCTTCGTCCAAAGAACCTTTGCCACCGGTCAGAGCCTCATGCAGACCGTTGTATTCGGTCTGAAGGCTGCTGAAGTATGCATTCGTCATATGGAGGTGTATGCCTTCGACATTCCTTCTCTCACAGTCGAGGCGTGCAGAGATTTCGTCGAGTCGGTCTGCCTCTTCCTTGAACCAGCCGAACCTGTGCTTGAGGGTGTCGTAATCCATGTGGTCAACCTTCCTGGTATTCAGTGAATTCCTGGGCAATCTGGTGCAACTGTGCTAGCCAACGGCGAGTAGGCGTAAACGACTCCGCCGCCTCGACCTGCGCAAAAGCTTCGACGAGTACTTCCTCGATGTCGGTCCAATCTTTCGCCCGCGCCCAAGTCGTATCTACCTCGCAGCTGACGACGGTATCCCCCACACAGGTGAGAATCACATGCCGATCAGAATCGTGCACTTCGATGCTTTCAGGTGATGATTCTTCTTTCTGGACGGGACTGTTCCTGCTTTCGGCAAGGGCGGCGAGGGCATCCTCGATCACAGAACGGGTCCGCGCGCTCAGTTCAGTAGTCACGTTCTTCGGCAGTCGGCGAATCGTAGCTGGTATGGCGGGAAGCGAGATGGAGGCGGCATCGGCTCGGCTCATTACATAATCGGCCAGAAGGGCCTCATTGAGGCTTCCTTTTGCCAATTGCTGGCTCCATCCGTCGCAGATTTCTGCAGCCGTCACCTTCCCCTCCGCATCGAAGGCGAATGTGCAGACTGTAGCCCTGTTCTCTGACATGCCGTTAGTATACGAATGTATGGGGTCATTGCAGTCCCGATAGTGTTGGGCCATAACGACGGGCCCGCTTGACATGATCGAAATGGGTCGTCCGCTATCAAACCGCCGGTGCGGCAGGGCTGGAGGGCCGCTAGAGTGCTCCGCTGCACCGGCCAACACGTCTGAGTGTGGCAGTAGCGGAGCTGGTCGCGTTCTGGTGTCGGAAGCATGGGTGGTTAGCACGTCGGATCGCCCGCGAGCTCACTGATCGACGCCATGCCCGGTGTAGTGTTCGGACGGTGGCAGGGTGGCTGGCCTGGCTCGGGTTGAACCGGATCCGAGACGGCACTCCATAAGGGGGAACACCTGCGTCGGCTTGGCGAGATCATCACCTACTATCCAAGTCACACGCTCCACCTGGATGTGAAGAAAGTCGGCAACATCTCTGGCGGCGCTGGCTGGTGGGCACATGGAGGGGCGTCAAATGGTCTGCGCAAGAGGTCAAGCTGATCTGACGGAGAATGACTATGAGCATGACCGAGAACAATGACAAGCCAGTCAGCCAAGCGCGTACCGAACCTCTCCGGACAGAAAAGCTCGGGGCCGTGCCTCACAGAACTACCCCCGAAAATCACGATGGCCGCGTTGATGAGGTATGCATGCCGAAGGGACGCTGTTGTCGATTGCAGGCTGACACGAGAGCAATGACGTTGCGCTTAGGCGGTCAGTGGTTGGCAGGCTGGGGCGTGGGCCGGTGGGCGCGGGTCTCGAAGCGGCGCAGGGCGCCGAATCCGAGCATGGCCAGGGCTGCGCCTGCGCCCACTCGCGCGAGGAGCCCGAGCAGGGCCGGTTCCGGCGTGTAGGGATCGTGCAGGGCCGTCCACAACCACAGTGCGAAGGCGGCGAGGCCCAGCAGGGGCGCGGCCAGTGCTGTTGCGGCCCACGCCTGACGTCGCGCCGGGTTGCCGCTGCCCAAGCGCCAGCCGAGTGCGATCACCGCCAGCGCCCAAGGCACGGGTATCACGAGCAGCTCCAGAGTACTTCCAGCGACCAGCGTGAGCGCGAGGGCCCCCGCAACCACAATCATCCGAGCCACCATGCGCACGCCTCCTTCGGGCTACGGCGTCGACGGGGTGGGATCGACCGCCTTCTCGATGTCGAGATCTTCCATGTTCTGGTTGATACGCATAGCGTAGAACGAGCGCACGACGAACGCGGCCGAGACGAGGAAGAACACCACCGCCAGCACCGGCGGCAGCCACGCGGCGCCCAGCGCGGGCAGCGCGACGGCCAGTTCGACGGCGAGCAAGCCGAACAACGTCGTGAACTTGATGACGGGGTTGAGCGCCACAGACGAGGTGTCCTTGAACGGATCGCCGACGGTGTCGCCGACGACGGTCGCGTCGTGCAGGGGAGTGGCTTTCGCATCGAGATCCACCTCGACGAGTTTCTTGGCGTTATCCCAGGCCCCGCCAGCATTCGCCATGAACACCGCCTGATAGAGCCCGAAGACGGCCATCGCGATGAGGTAACCGATGAAGAAGAACGGTTCCAAGAACGCACAGGCCAACGTGGCAAAAAAGACGCCCATGAAAATGTTGAACATGCCCTTTTGTGCGTATCTGGTGCAGATTTCCACCACGCGGGCCGAATCGCGTTCGGAGGCTTTCTCCATGCCTTCCAACTGGATGTTGTCCTTGATGAACTCGACGGCTCGGTGTGCGCCCGTGGTGACGGCCTGGATGGAGGCGCCAGTGAACCAGTAGATCATGGCGCCGCCGGCCACGATGCCGAGGAGGAACGGGGCATGCAGGAGCGAGAGCTTGTCCAGGTTGGTGGTGAGGTGTTCGGTGAGCCCAATCATGATGGAGAAAATCATGGTGGTGGCGCCTACGACCGCGGTGCCGATCAGCACGGGTTTGGCCGTGGCTTTGAAGGTGTTGCCGGCGCCGTCGTTGGCTTCGAGGAAGAACTTCGCGCGCTCAAAATCAACCTCGTGCCCGAAATCGTCGGCGAGTTCTGCGCGTGCCTGCGGATCGTCTTCGACGGTGGAGAGCTCAAACACGGACTGCGCATTGTCGGTGACGGGTCCGTAGGAGTCGACGGCGATCGTCACCGGCCCCATGCCCAGGAATCCGAACGCGACGAGGCCGAAGGCGAACACTGCTGGGGCGAGCATGAGGTCGCCCAGCCCCAGCATCGAGATGCCGTAGGCCATCCCCATGAGGCCCGCAATCGCCAGCCCGATCCAGTAGGCGGAGAAATTGCCGGCAACCAGGCCTGAGAGAATATTGAGCGACGGGCCTCCCTGGTGTGCGGAGACCACGACCTCGCGGGTGTGTTTGGCGCTCGTGGAGGTAAAGACCTTCACGAGCTCTGGAATCAGCGCGCCGGCAATGGTGCCGCACGACACGATGAGCGAGAGCTTCCACCACATGCCGTTTGGCATATGCGCGATGAGCAGCGCGGAAGTGAGGAACGTCGCGACGATGCAGCAGATGGACGTGATCCACACCAAGTTGGTGAGCGGCTGCTCGAAGTCCATATCGTCGGCGTCCGCGTACTTCGCTCTCGTCATGGCGCGGTTGATGTAGTAGGAAATGGCGGAAGCGATCACCATGACGGCGCGGATGACGAACAGCCACACCAACAACTGGATTTGCACCGCGGTGTCGCCGACGCCCACAAGGATAAAGGTGATGAGTGCAACACCAGTGACACCGTAGGTTTCAAACCCGTCGGCAGAAGGGCCGACGGAGTCGCCGGCATTGTCGCCGGTGCAGTCAGCGATCGTGCCTGGGTTGCGAGCGTCGTCTTCCTTGATCTTGAACACGATCTTCATGAGATCGGCGCCGATATCGGCGATCTTGGTAAAGATGCCGCCCGCAATGCGCAGAGCCGCAGCACCGAGCGATTCACCGATGGCGAAGCCGAGGAAGCAAGCACCAGCGATCTCGCCGGGGAGGAACACCAAGATCACCAGCATCATCGCGAGCTCTACGGAGATGAGCACCATGCCGATACTCATGCCCGAACGCAGCGGGATGTCGTGGCACGGGTAGGGCTTGCCGCGCAGCGACGCGTGCGCGGTGCGAGCGTTTGCCAGGGTGTTGACCCGGATTCCATACCACGCGACGCCGTACGAACCGGCCATGCCGATGAGGGAGAACGCGATGACGACGAGGGTCTTGCCGAAGCCGAAGTCCACCAGGAAGAGGTAGTAGGCGACGATGATCGTCGCGATGAATGCCCAGAGCAGCAGCAGGAATCGCCCCTGTTGTTTGAGGTAGGCCTTGCACGTTGCGTAGATGAGTTCTGCCACGTCGAGCATGGCGCGATGAGCGGGCATGTGACGTAGCTGCATGTACGTGATGAGCCCAAACCCGAGGCCGAATGCGCAGACGATCAGCCCAAGCGCAAGAAGGACATCGCCCGGAATGCCGACGAATTTCTCGCCGCCCAGGTCGGGCAACTGCAGCGTCGCCTCGCCTCCCAGATGTACGTCTCCTCGTTCACCCCCGCCACTACAGGAGGTGAGGGCAAGCGCAAGAATGACGGCAACGAAGCCGCGGACTCGGATTCTCAACTTGTGCAACATGGTGGTGACCACTTCTTCCTTGAATGAGGTCGTGGCAGATAGTCTGCCCTTGCTTGATACTACACCCGGTAGTTGAGAGGTGTGTTCGGCCCTTAGAGATAGTCGAACGCGTCGGTGCATCGTGGTCCCGATAGTGTGGGTGCATGTCGACGGAGCCGCTCGAAGTTCATATCATCGCTGATTCCACGGGGGAGACGGGCGCGCGCATCGCCCGTGCCGCACTGGCGCAGTTTCCCGATCAACACATCGACATCGTGCGCCACCGCCGAGTCAGCAAGAAGGAGCACGTGGAGACGGCGCTCGCGGAGCTGCCGCTCGAACGGCCCATCGTCGTCTTGTTCACACTCGTCAAACCCTCGATGGCCGACCTCGTCGAGCGCTTCTGCAACGACTACGACCTGCCGCACGCGGATCTGATGACCGACTCGATCGCCGCCATCGAGCGAGCCAGCGGCGAGCGCGCCGAAGAGGTGATGCGGCGCCCCGTCGGGGTCGAAGCGGACTACTTCACCCGCGTGAGCGCCATGGATTTTGCCGTCCGCAACGACGACGGGTCGGTTCCCGAGCAGCTCCGCGAAGCCGACATCGTGCTCATCGGCCCATCCCGAGCGGGCAAAACACCGCTGTCCATCTACCTCGGCTACCTCGGGTACAAAGCCGCCAACGTACCCCTGGTGCCAGGCATTGCGCCACCGTCCGAGCTGTTTAGCGTCGACCGATGGCGCATCATCGGCCTCACGATGGACGCCGACCGGCTCCAAATCATCCGCAATCAGCGGGTCCGCAGCATGGGCGGCTTCGGCAATCGAGACGGCTACGCCGATCTGGCGCACATCTACGACGAACTCGACGAGGTGGCGCAAACGATGCGCGACCTCGGCTGCCCGGTGCTCAACACCACCGGCGTTGCGTTGGAAGAAAACGCGAGCCGCATCGTCGACCTCGTCTCCTCACGCGCCCGACGCCTTGGCGGCGTACTCCGCCAGCCACCAGGTGTGCGCTGCGGGGCGCATGGCGCTGACGCGTGAGCTCTTCCAGCGCAGAAATACAAGCCCGAGTGCACGCACAGACAATGCACTGAGTACGCTGGAGCCGAACGGAGCAAAGAAACTTCAGGGCGAGTCAAAGGAGTCTTGACCAATGAGTGACGATCGCTACATCTACGATCTTGCGGACGGCAATGCCGAGATGAAGTCGCTGCTGGGCGGCAAAGGGGCCAACGTCGCGGAGATGAACCGCATCGGGATCACCGTCCCAGATCTGTTCACCGTCAGCACCACCGCGTGCGTGGAGACGATGAAACGCGGCGGTGAGTGGCCGGAGCGCCTCGCCGGAGACATCGACGCAGCGCTCGAGCGGCTCGAAGAGCGCACCGGCCGCAAACTCGGGTCTGGCGAGAAACCGTTGCTCGTGTCGGTCCGCTCCGGTGCGGTGTTCTCGATGCCCGGCATGATGGACACCATCTTGAACCTCGGTATCTCCGACGAGTCCGTCGACGCTATCGCTGCTGAAGCTGGAAACGAGCGGTTCGCTTGGGACTGCTACCGGCGCTTCATCCAGATGTACGGCGAGGTCGTCGAGGGTGTGCCCGCGCACGCCTACGAGGACGCACTGACGCAGCTCAAGATGCAGCGTGGCGTGTCACAAGACACGGATCTGACCGCCGACGATCTCAAGGGCTTGGTGCGCACGTTCAAGGAGATCTCCGTCGAGCATCTGGGCGGAGAGTGGGCGAGTGACCCCCGCGAGCAGCTCCACCGCGCGGTCAACGCCGTGTTTAAGTCGTGGCTCAACCCCAGGGCCGACGTGTACCGTCGCGCGAACGGTATCTCCGCCGAGCTCGGCACGGCGGTCAACGTGCAGCAGATGGTGTTTGGTAACCGCGGCGACACCTCCGCCACGGGCGTGTGCTTCACCAGGAACCCATCGACGGGTGAGAAGGCGTTGTATGGCGAATTCCTCGTGAATGCGCAGGGTGAGGACGTCGTCGCCGGCATCCGCACGCCCCGCCCGCTTGCGGAGATGAAGGACGTGCTGCCCGACGCCTATGAGCAGCTCGTCCAGACGATGCACAAGCTCGAACAGCACTACCGTGACATGCAGGACATCGAGTTCACCGTCGAAGACGGCAAGCTGTTTATGCTGCAGACCCGCAATGGGAAGCGCACGGCCGCCGCTGCGCTCAAGGTGGCCTCGGACCTCGTCGCCGAAGGCCTCATCACCAAGGAAGAGGCATTGCAGCGCATCGAGCCGCGACAGCTCGATCAGCTTCTGCACCCGGGTATCGATCCGGAGCACGGCAAGCAGCCCGTCGCCAAGGGGCTCCCTGCGTCTCCGGGCGCCGGCGTCGGTGAGGTCGTCTTCGACGCAGATGTCGCGGCCGAGCGTGGCGAGCGCGGTGAACCCGTCGTGTTGGTGCGCTACGAGACCACACCCGACGACATCCACGGCGTGATCGTGGCGCAGGGCGTACTCACGGCTCATGGCGGCATGACCTCGCACGCGGCCGTGGTGGCTCGCGGCATGGGCAAGCCTTGTGTGGCCGGTGCATCGGGCATCAAGATCGACGCGGCCGGGAAGAAGCTCACCATCGGTGAGCACGTCTTCTCCGAGGGCGACGTCATCACCATCGACGGGTCGACCGGCAATATCTATGGAGAAGCCATCGACTTGGTGCCGCCGCAGATCAACGAAGACTTCCAGAACGTCGTCGCTTGGGCCGACGAGATCCGTCGCCTCGGTGTGCGCGCCAATGCAGATAACTTCGAGGACGCCACGAAGGCGAGGGAGCTGGGTGCGGAGGGCATTGGCCTGTGCCGCACGGAGCACATGTTCATGGCAAGCGACCGGCTGCCTGCGGTGCGGCGCATGATCCTCGCGGAGACCCCGGAAGCGCGGGCCGACGCGCTGGCGGAGATCCTGCCGATGCAGCAGCAAGATTTCGAGGGTATTTTCACCGCGATGAAGGGCCTGCCCGTCACGGTGCGGTTGCTCGACCCGCCGCTGCACGAATTCCTGCCCAACCTCGTCGAGCAGTCGCTGCTGGTGCAGCGCCTCGAACTCACCGGTGAGGACGAAGATGCCCTGGATCAGGCGCGGCAGACGCTCGCGCAGGTGAAGCGCCTTCACGAACAGAACCCGATGCTCGGCACCCGAGGGTGCCGCCTCGCGATGCTGTACCCGGAGATCCCGGATATGCAGGCGAGAGCCATCATCCGCGCCGCGATTGCGGTGAAGGAACGAGAGGGCGACACCGTCGGGGTGGAGATCATGATCCCGCTCGTCGCGCTGCGGCAGGAGCTGAAGTTCCAGCGCGAGATCGTCGAGCGCGCCGTCGCCGAGGAAATCGGGGATTCCGGTATCGAGGTGAAGATCGGCACCATGATCGAGCTGCCGAGGGCGGCGCTGACTGCCGACGAGATCGCCGAGGAAGCCGACTTCTTTAGCTTCGGCACCAACGACCTCACGCAGACCGGCATCGGCATCTCCCGTGATGATGCCGAGAACGGGTTCCTCGCCCAGTACGTGATCGACCACGTGCTCGAGCAGAACCCGTTCGAGAGCATCGATATCGACGGCGTCGGCCAGCTCGTCGAGATTGGTGTGGAGAAGGGGCGCAGCACCAAGCCGAAGCTCAAGACGGGCGTGTGCGGCGAGCACGGCGGCGACCCCGCGTCGATTGAGTTCTTCAACCGAGTTGGGCTCGACTACGTCTCCTGCTCGCCATTCCGCGTGCCGATCGCTCGTTTCGCCGCCGCCAAGGCGGTGCTCGACCAGCGGTAAGGATCGACGTCGCTCACGGCGCAGGGCGCATCTGATGTGAGGTGTGCCCTGCGCTGTGAGTTGTGCTCATGGGGGAGAGCGGTTCTCGGCAGTGTGTACCGCTTCCTTCACCGGTGACGTATGGTGTTTACATGTCTACAAGCGTGGTTCCGGTGAAAGACCAGATGGACTACGCGGAAGCTCTGCGTGAAGAGGCAGAGGCGATTCGTCGTGGAGACATGGAAACGGTAAGCGCTGCTGACGTCGCGGCTGAACTGGGGCTGCAGGAACGACCGTAACTGGCCCTACGCTGACTTCCTCGGCAGGATACGGGACTCCTCGCCGAGTATCCGCGCCCGCACGTGCCACATCACCTCGACGGCGGCCATGCCGATGCCGCCAGTGAGATAGGCGAGCAGCATGGCTCGCATGTTTGAGGTGTCGAGCTCGAGAATGCGCTGGCTGAACGGAAGATGGATCAGCAACCCGTAGAACCCGTAGGCGAACGCGACGAGCCCGGCCCGCCACCAGTGATACGGCCGGGCCACCACCGACAGCACCCAGGTGGCCACCATGATCATCGTGATCAGCGCGGCCGTCGTCGCCTGAGTTTGCAGCGCTTCGGCCACCTGCCCGCGCCCGCGCACCAGCAGGTACGTCACGACGGTGCTGCAGGCGACGATAATCCCGGCTGGGATGGCGAGCGACAGCGTGCGGCGCACGAACCCCGGCTTGGCGAGGGCGTGGTTCGGCGCCAAGCTGAGTAAGAATGCGGGAATGCCGATGGTGAACCAGCCCACGACGGTCACGTGCAGCGGCTGGAACGGGTAGGGCACCGTGAGAAGGCCGAACACCAGGGCGAGAGTGAGTGAGTAAATCGTCTTGGTGAGGAACAGCTTGGCGACGCGTTCGATGTTGCCGATCACCCGTCGCCCTTCCGCGACGACGTGGGGGAGCTGGGCGAACTTGTCGTCGAGGAGCACCAGCTGGGCGACGCCACGCGTGGCGGAAGCGCCTGATCCCATCGCGATACCGAGGTCAGCGTCCTTGAGTGCCAGCACGTCGTTGACGCCGTCGCCGGTCATTGCCACCTGATGCCCGCCTCGTTGCAGCGCTTGCACCATCTGGCGCTTCTGCTCCGGCGTGACTCTTCCGAACACCCCGCCGCGTTCGACCGTCTTTTCGAACTCGGCGTCGTCAGCGTCGACGAGGGTGCGGGCGTCGACGACGTCGCCCAGGTCGACGCCCAGCGAGCGCGTGACGGCGCCGACGGAGTTCGCGTTGTCGCCGGAGATCACCTTGAGCTGCACGCGTTCATCGCGGAAGTAGCGCAGCGTGTCGGCGGCGTCGGGGCGTACCAGTTGGTCCAGCACGACGAGCGCGAGCGGCTCGACGTCGCCCGGCGCGGCCTCGTCGTCCACGGGGCGAGCGGCACGCCCAAGTAGTAGCACGCGGCGGCCCGTGGCCCCGATCTCTTCGGCTTGCTGCGCGACGGCTCCCGTCGCGAGCACGTCGGGAGCGCCGAGCACGATGTGCTTATCCTCGAAGCTCACTCCCGACCATTTCTTTGCCGACGTGAACGGCGCCCTCGCGGTCTGCCGCCACGGCGCCGCCGCTGCGGGCACCGCGTCGGCGATGGCCTGCATCGACGCGTTGGGTGTGTCGTCGGCGGCGACGAGCTGCGCGAGTACCTCGTCGATCTCTTCTTGTGGGGCGCCCAGCAGGATGACCTCGCCCAGCGTCATGGCGTTCTCGGTAAGCGTGCCCGTCTTGTCCGCGCACACCACGTCGACGCGCGCGAGCCCCTCGATGGCGGGCAACTCCTGCACGAGCACGTTGCGCTTCCCGAGCCGGATCACACCCAGCGCGAAGGCCATCGCCGTCAGCAACACGAGGCCCTCGGGAATCATGGGCACCAGCGACGCGGTCATCGCGAGCACCGCATCGCGCCACTCGACACCGGGGTGGGTGAACTGGACGACGATCGACAGCGCGCCGATGGGGATGAGCATCCACGACACGTATTTCAGAATCTGGTCGATGCCCTGCCGAAGCTCGGACCGCACCAGCGTGAAGCGCGACGCCTGCGCGGTGATCTGGGCTGCGTACGCGTCGGCGCCGATCTGCGTCGCCCGATATGCGCCGCTGCCAGAGACGACGAAGGAGCCCGAATACACCTTTTCGCCGGGCGTCTTGGGGATGGGGTCGGCCTCGCCGGTGAGCATCGACTCGTCCACCTCGAGGTAGCTGGCGGCCACGACCTCACCGTCGACGACGATCTGGTCGCCGGGCGACATGCTGATGACGTCGTCCAACACCACCTCATCTCGCACGATTTCGCGACGGGCCCCGTCGCGGATCACCGTGGGCTTGGCCTCGCCCACGACCGCCAGCTTGTCGAGCGTGCGCTTGGCGCGAAGCTCCTGGACGATGCCGATGATGGAGTTCGCGACGATGAGGCCCGCGAACAAGCCCTGTTCGATGCGGCCCGTCAGCAGTACGCAGCAAAACAGGATGAACAGGATGCAGTTGACGCGCGTGAGGACGTTGGCGCGGATGATGTCGGAGGTGGAGCGCCCCGACCGCGACGGCAGCGTGTTGACCTGCCCCTTCGCAACCCGCTCTTCTACCTCACGGGTGCTCAGTCCTCGCAGTCCCTCAGTAAGCACGGCGCGTGCTCAGCTGTGCCAGCTGGGTGAGACCCTCGCGGCCCACCTCCTGAAAGTCCGTGGCAGCGAGCGCAGCCAAACCCTGTTCGAGGTGCTCGTCGATGAGCGATTCGACGTGTGCCCGCGCCCCCGTCGCCTCGATCACGCTCGCGGCGAGCTCGACGTCGTCATCGCTGCAGTCCTTCGCGCCCAACACCGACGTCAGCGTGGCCGCCTGCTGCTCGTCGGCGCGGCGCATCGCGGTGAGCACGAGCACCGTCGCCTTGCCCTCGCGCAGGTCGCCGCCGGTTGGTTTGCCGGTGAGCGTCTCGTCGCCCCACACGCCCAGCACGTCGTCGCGCAGCTGGAAGGCGTGACCGATGTGCGAGCCGAAGCTGGCGAGGGCGTCGTACTGCGCATCGCTCGCACCGCCGAGCCGCGCACCGATGAGCGCGGGGCGGCGCATTGAATAGCTCGCCGACTTGTATTCGAGCACCTTCGACGCGACGGCGAGCGCGTCGTCATCGTCGGCCACCCCGTAGGCTGCGGAGATGTCCAGGAACTGGCCGGCGGTCACCTCGGCGCGCATCCGTGAGAGTTCGGTGCGCGCGGCTTCCAGGTTGGGGGCGGCAGACTCGTCGAAGAGTTGCGCGCTCCACATCAGCAGCATGTCGCCGAGCAAGATCGCGGCCGCCTGGCCGAAATCATGCGCGTTGCCACGGCCGCCTCGGCGCTCATGCAAGAGCGCGAACTGCTTGTGGGCGGCGGGTTTGCCGCGACGGGTGTCGGCGTCGTCGATGATGTCGTCGTGGGCGAGCGCAGAGGCGTGGAGGAGGTCGAGTGATGCCGCGACGCGGAACACCTCGTCGAGATGGTGTTCGTCGCCGCCAGCTGCCAGGTACCCCCACACGCAAAATGCGGGACGTAGGCGTTTGCCGCCTGTCGAGTAGTCGCGTGCGTTGGCGAGGAGCTCGGAGGTGCCAACTTCTGCGACGAGCGGCGCCTGCTCGTCGAGGAATCGAGTGATGTCCTGGTCGACGCGTGCCAGGAACGCGTCATTCAATGGATTCTCGGGCGCCAAGTCTCGAAGCATGGACCAAGTCTAGTCGGAACACAGTATGGCTTGCCTAAGCTTTCCCCCATGCCCGAACGCTCTGCGAATACCGTTGCGGACCTGCTCGCTCACCGAACCCGCCCGCTGCGCTCCTTCGAGTTTTTCCCCCCTCGCGACGACGCCGAGATTCCCGCGCTGTTGAAGACCGTCGAGCGGCTTGCGCCGCTGGGGCCGGACTTCGTGTCCGTCACGTACGGGGCCGACGGGTCGCGCAGGGATCGCTCTATGCTCGCCGCCCAGGAGATCGCGAAGATTGGCAATCCGCTGACGGTCGGGCACCTCACCTGCGTCGATCAATCGAAGGCCGAGGTGGCTCACACGCTGCAGCTGTATCGCGAAGCCGGCGTGCACGACATCCTCGCCATTCGCGGCGACATGCCCGGGGGAGGGCAGTGGAAGGCCCACCCCGACGGGCTGCGCAACGCCACGGAGCTCGTGCGATTCATCAAAAGCGAGGGCGACTTCTGCGTCGGTGTGGCGGCGTTCGTCAGCCCTCACCCGGAGACCAATGACGCCGAACTCGACGCGCAGATCCTCCTGGAGAAGGAGGAAGCCGGCGCGGAGTACGCCATCACGCAGCTGTTCTTCGACACCGACGACTACTTCGCGATGGTGGAGCGCACGCGTGCGATGGGCGGCACCATCCCGATCATCGCCGGGCTGATGCCACTCACCCGCATCACGCAGATTGAGCGCTTCGAGCACCTCTCGGGCCAACCGCTGCCGCCCGCGTTCGTGCAACGCCTCCGTCAGGCAGACCCGGACGACGTGCGCAGTCTCGGGCTGGGGCACGCCGTCGACATGTGCCACACGCTCATCGACGGTGGGGCAGCCGGGCTACAGTTCTTCACCCAGAACCGGGCGATGGCCACCAGCGAAGTGTGGAACCAGGTGCTGCATCGCACAACCGGTCACGATGGATACACGACCCCAGTGCGGCGCGGTGCTATCGGATAGCGCCGATACCCGTTATGAACTGGGATTTCCTGTTGGTGCCGTCGTTTGGAGTTTGCCTGCTGAACCGCTGAGTGTCCGGCACGTCGCTACTCCGGCTATCCCGACCTGCTGACCAGCCGATACGGCGACTACCTCATCGGCTTCAACACCACCCGGCCGGAGTACGGGAACGCGGCGACGCACCGGATAGAACTGCCGGCGCACCTCGATGTCTCCAGCGTGGAGGACCTGGTCTCGGGGACATCGCTGCCGGTGGTGGACGGTTCGGTCTCGGTTGCGCCGCACACGGTGGTCGTGCTGTCCGACGCCGAGAGCCTGCGTCTGGGTGTGGCCGACGGCCGGGTTCTCCTGGGTGACGCGGCCGTCGCAGGGGACCGGGTGGAGTCGTTCACTCCCGCCGCCGCCGACGGCACCCTCGTCATCGGCTGGCCGACGACGCCCCCGTGCTGGTGTGCGCGGGCCGCCCCGCCGGTTGTGGGGTCACGGCCGCCCGTGTGGAGACCCCGGGTGCGGTCCCGCTCCGCTGACGTCCAGTTGCCGTGAGGTGCGAGGTGCGAGCCTCGAACGGCCTCCCCTCACGGCAGCTCCGGCAGGTCCGCCGTCGCGGCGTGGAAGTCGTCGGCCAACCTGCCCAGGTCCACCCGGTACTGGCTGATGCGCGCACCCCGACCATTGGGTTTGAGTGTGATCCCCTCCGCAGCCCAGTGCCTGGCTGCGTCGGCCATCAGGTGCGGGGGCAGGTCGCCGGAGGCGTTGGTGACGCGCCACCACTGTACGCCGTGCCCCTCACGCGCCATCACCGCGCCCACCTGCCGGGGACCGGTCCCGAGCAGAGCCGCGACGTCGCCGTAGGAGACCAGTCGCCCGGGCGGCACCAGCTCCACTGCGCGCAGCACCAACTCGGTGAGGGTCTCGTCCATGGGTCGACGCTACCGCTGTTGCCAGACGCTACCCCTGTCTGCAGGCGCTGCCGCTGTGTGTAAAGCCCGCGGTATGCGGGCGGGGTCTGAAGCGGACGGTAGCTTCTGGAGCCAACGGCAGCGTCAGCGAGTCGGAGCATCAGGAGTACCCGCAGCGAGGATCTTCACCAAGGCGTGAGTGCCGACCGAGATGGCCAGGCCCAGCAGGACGGCGGTGAGCATCGTGGTTCCCAGCCTCGCGAGCTTCTCGGAGGCTTCGGCCTGCACCCCCGTCGCCCAGGTCCAGACGAGCACCGCGGCCACGACTGCTGCCAGCAGAGCGATCCAGCGCCAGGGTGAGGGCGACACCCTGCGCAGCTCGCGCAGCGCCTTCGTCTGCCGCCAACTGGCAATCGCCACCAGCACCAGACACAGCACCAGCACCGTGCCGAACCCGACCCGGACCAGGAGGACCACGCCGCCCGGCACCGGCATGGTCAGCCCGGCGAGCGCCAGCCCCAGTCCCAGGCTGCCCAGGTACAGGATTATCCAGAGGAACGGAACCTGCTTCTCAGATGTCCATCGAGGGGCTGCGTCGTTGGTCATTGGCCCATTATGTCGCGCCCTGAGTCCAGGGTCCTGAACCTGTCGGGTGTTACCGTTTCGGGCATGGAGGAAGCACGTGAACCTGCCGAGGCGTTCGCCTTCGAATTTGATCAGGCCGGCGCGGTTGCCGCTGTGAAGCTTGCGGATGACTGGGCCGAATTCGTCGAGGTGGAGGAGTTCGGCTTTGCGCTGCTTTACGCCTACGCGGAGCAGCATGCGCAGGCCGCAGCCGTCGACGTGGCCGCTTTCGCGCCCCAGAAGCAAGGGGTGAGATACCCGACCGAACTGCGCGACGACGTCCTGCAACTCTCCCGGGACGTGAGTTCGCTGTTCCAGGCGCTGGGTTCGTGGAACCCGACGCCCCAGGAACCGGTGGAGGTCGGGGACAGGTACCGGCACATCACGATTGAGACCGTGGGTGGCATGCCGAACGAGATCAAGGTGAACGAATCGTGGTTGCGGACGGCAGATTTCGCCGACGTCGAGAACGACATCGTCGCGGCCTTCCGGGCCATGTCCCAAGAGGCTCCCAAGGACGAGGTGCTCG
Organism: uncultured Tessaracoccus sp.; assembly: GCF_947286155.1. Taxonomy (GTDB): domain Bacteria; phylum Actinomycetota; class Actinomycetes; order Propionibacteriales; family Propionibacteriaceae; genus Arachnia. The sequence continues at coordinate 4,838 of NZ_CAMYPD010000017.1, read as the reverse complement.
GGCAGTTGGCAGATCTCCGTTCACGGCTCGCTGACGTCGTGGCAAGCCGCAACGACCACAACAAGGGATAGGGAACATGGGATTCGAGGAACTCAAGACCAGATTGGAATGGTTCGTGGAGGAGAAGGGCAACCTTGAGGACGCCGAGACTGCAGTGCGGGGCGTCCACTCATCGACGAGTGCCATCCAGTTCAATGTTGCGGCCGACACCAATCTTACTGCCGTGAAAGCTGCCTATGACGACGCCCGTAATGCGGTCCTTGATGAGATGGACGTCTCCCTGGACGCGGGTGGGGACCTGCTTGACTCGCTGGCCGACGCGATCTCGGAGACCGGCCGGAACTACTTGGAGATGGAGTCGGCGAACACAGAGTATGCCGCGCAGATCTCCATTCTCATCGCAACATCAGGACTGTGAGGACATGAGCGACACCGTTGAAGAGATCCGGACCAAGATTGAAGAGATCAACCGTAACCTGGCAGAGGCCGACAGGAAGATCGGCCCCGCCTGCCAAGACGCGCTGAACAAAATCTTCGGCCAGCCGTTGGTGCCGGACTGGATGAAGCAGAAGGCTGAGAACAAGGCGCAGGAGGCGGTGCGTGAGTTCAGCAACATCCTGCCCAAGATTGTCGAGATGGTGGAGGCGATCCTCCGGGAGATCAACGACTACACAGCGGTCAAGAACACCGGCCCCCAGTACTGCGGGGTGGACTTCGCGACGGCAGAATCCGCCGTGGGACAGGGCTCACTGGGCCCACGTGGCGACGACTGGGACTCCGAGAACACCCAGTACTATCGCGACAAAATCCAGTCCCTGCCCACCAAGCTGCAGAACCTGCGCGACGCCATCGAGGACTTCTGCGAGATCCTCGGAGACCTCAAGGGTGACTACGACAGCTATTTCGTGGGACTACTGGTGGCCGTGATCAGCCTCGAGATCGCCATCGCCGGGGTGGTGCTTGCGGTCGTCGGCCTTGTATTTGCAGCCCCATCCGGAGGAGCGGGCCTCGTTGTCGCCATCGTGAGCCTGTTGGTCGCCGTCCTCGGCTTCGTCGCTGCGGGTATTGCATGCCTCACCCTGCCAAAGATGGACGCCGCCCGCGCCACAGCCGCCGATCGGCTCCGCGGCATCGCGACGTCTGTTCGTAACTCCCCGTGGCCTGCCAAGCTTGCCATGGACAGTGGCGGCTGGCGCTGACCCCGCCTCAGTCACCGCGGCCCTGAAACGCGGGAGGATGGGGTCATGACCGAACTGCCCACCAACCTGGCCACCGAGGGCGTCGACCCGCGCTTCACGGATCTGGACACCCGCGACGTCGCCGAGCTCGTCCGGGTCATGAACGCCGCCGACGCCGAGGTGACCGACGCCGTCGCGCACCGTGATCTTCTCCATGCCGGGCACCTCGCGCAGGATGCGCACCAAGCCGAGCGCGGCGCGTCGCAGACCGAACGGATCCGACGAGCCGGTCGGCTTCGCGCCCAGGGCGAACATCGAAGCCAGCAGGTCGAAGCGGTCACCCAGGGCCAGCAGCGCACACTCGGGCTTCGTTGGCACCGCGTCAGCCGAGGTGCGCGGCTGCTCCATCTCGTACAGCGCATCGGCGACGGCGTGCGTCTCCCCCTTGCGTTGGGTGTACTCGCGCGCGTTTGTATCCGGCGTGGCATGAAAGTTTCGCGACGCGTGACCGCGCCACACCATGGTCGAAGCATCACAATGTGAGATCTATTGCGGAAACCCGCAATAGATCTCACACATTGAGTAGTTAGGCGAGGAGCTCGCGCCAGTTCGACGAGTTGACGTCGATGGTCACCAGACGCTGCGTGGCGCGGGTGAGCGCGACGTAGAGCACCCGCTCAGCCCCTGGCGCTTCGGCGATGATCTCGTCGGGAGCGACGACGCACACCCCGTCGTACTCCAGGCCCTTCGCTTGCAGTGCAGTGACGATGAGGAGGCGTTCCTCGAATGCTGCCAGCCGTGGGTCGCCCAGCACGAGCTTCGTCACGGCTTCCAACCTCGATGGCGGCACGACCACGCCGATGGTGCCCACCACTTGCCCGGCCAGCTCCAGCAGTTCTGCGCGCAGGGTGTCGTCGAGTGCGTCTGATGCAGTGTGCAGCATCTTCGGTTCGACGCCAGTGCTGCGCACAGCTCGGGGCAGGAGCGCGTCGGGATGCACCTTCGTGATGACCTTCGCCGCAAGGTCGAATACCTCGCTGGGGGAGCGGTAGTTGGTGGACAGCACAAAGCGCCGGTACTGCCCACGCCCGACGATCTCGTCGAGCGCCTTCTGCGTTTCCTCCGGGCGGGGGAACGACGACTGGGCCGGGTCGCCGACGATAGTCCAGGAAGCCTGGGGGCCGCGCCTGCGAAGCATCCGCCACTGCATGGGCGTCACGTCCTGAGACTCGTCGACGAGGATGTGGGCGTAGGTGTGCTGGGGGTCGTCGTCGAGGTCGTCCGCATCCCGCTTCGCCATGCGGTCGGCGATGCTGACGAGCTCGTTCACATCACCGTCGAGCAGCGTGAGCGGGTCGAACTCCTCTTCTTCCGGCTCCGGGCCAAGGATGCTGACGAGCTCGTCGAGCAGCGCGATATCAGCGACGGACCAGTGCCGCGGGGTCTCCTGCACCGGGTCGACGCCATCGAGCCATGCGAACGACTCGACGAGCGCCCGCTGCTCCTCCTTGTTCAGCCCTCGCGCGACCTTTGCGACGACGCCCGGATCAGCCAGGCGCGCCAACACCCTGGGAGCGCTCAGCACCGGCCACCAGGCGTGCATGAACATCGTGAGCGACGGGTGCTCGCGGATGTAGTCGGGCACATTGGTGTCTTCCACATCCACGTCGTCGGGGAGCTTCGCGGCGAGAGCTTCGACGATGAGCTCACGCGCCTGCTCGCGTCCTTGGTTGAAGCGCGTGGAGGCAAGCACTTGATCGCGAATGAGTTCGAGCTCTCTGCCCTCGCAGGTGAGCACCTCGCCCTTGATGGTGACCCGCACGCGGGGAGTGTCCTCGTCGTTGATGGGCAGGCGCACGAGCCGACGGAGCACCTTGAGCATCGCCCACGAGCCCTTGACTGTGGCGGCGAGGGCTTCGTCGGTGCGTTCGCTCGCCATCCCGACGGTATCCGTTGCCACCTGCCCGATGGCCTTCAGCGTGACGGAGTCTTCACCGAGGCTGGGCAGCACGCGCTCGATGTAGTTCATGAACACCGCGCTCGGGCCGACGACCAGCACGCCGCCGCGCTCGAGCTTCGCGCGGTTGGTGTAGAGCAGGAATGCGGCGCGGTGCAGCGCCACGACGGTCTTTCCGGTGCCCGGGCCGCCCGCGATGACGGTGACCCCGCGGTACGGCGCACGGATTGCCTCGTCCTGTTCGGCCTGGATGGTGGCCACGATGTCGCGCATCTGACGGCCTCGCGAGCGGGTGACGGCGGCCATGAGCGCGCCCTCGCCGAAGATGGGGAGGTCGGTCTCGACGGAGGTGTCGAGCAGGTCGTCTTCGAGGCCCAGCACGCGCTCTTCGCGGCAGCGCAACACCCGTCGACGGATGACCTCCATCGGGTTGGCCTGAGTGGCGCGGTAGAACGGTTCGGCGGCGGGAGCGCGCCAGTCGATCACGAGCGGCTCGTAGTCGTCGTCGCGTACTCCGAGGCGTCCGACGTAGCGGGTTTCGCCGTCGGTGAGATCGAGTCGCCCGAATACTAGGCCCTCGTGTTCGGCGTCGAGCACCGCCATCCGGCGAGCGGCCTGGTAAGCGAACGCGTCGCGCTCGAACAGCGCGGTGCCGTCTTCCTCGCGCACGAAGTCAGCACGATCGCTGACGAAAATTTCCCGCCCCTGCCGCGCCAATTCCTTCGCGCTCGCCGCGGCGATGTCCAGGTTGGCGTACACCGTATCGACGTGCGCCTGCTCGACCGCGATCTCGTGCTCTAGTGCATCCCGCGATATGGTCAATGTGATCCTCACTCGAGAATAGGCTGACTGTTCAGTTTAGCCCTTTCTCTACCCGGAAACAGTAAAGGTGCGTACGTGGAGCACAAGGTTAAGCCGCTGTACATCGTGGTTGGCGTTGTCATTGCCGTATTGATGATCGGTGGTGCCGCGCTACTCACGTCTCGCGGCGGGGCAGCATCGTCGCCATCTTCGAGCCCGACGAGCTCCGCGCCATCAGCTTCCCCCTCGCCTGACGATGCGACCGACGACGGCGCTGCGCAGCAGGAACCCAGTGGCGAGGAGCAGGGCCAAGAAGGCCAGGAGCAGTCGCAAGAGGAACTGCTGCTCTCCATTCCTAAGCGCAATCCCGACGACGCTGCGGCGATCGGCGATGTCGACGCGCCCGTCGTGATCACGGAGTGGTTCGACTACCGGTGCCCATTCTGTTCCGCGTTCAACGAGGAGACGCTCCCTCAGCTGCAGTCTTACGTCGATGAGGGCAAGGTGCGCATCGAATTCCGTGACTTTGCCGTGTTCGGGCCTGACTCGGAGTACGCTGCCATCGCGGCGCGCGCCGCGGGCAAGCAGGGTAAGCAGATCGAGTTCATGGACGCGCTGTTTGTGAAGCTGCCTAACAAGGGCCACCCGCCCGTCGACGAGGCAGTCGTCACGGAGGTTGCGCAGAGTGTGGGCGTAGCTGACATGGCGAAGTTCAAGGAAGATCTAGGCTCGGAGGATCTGCGCAACGCGGTGCTGGCCGAGTCGTACGAAGCGCAGCAGTTCGGGCTGAGCTCCGTGCCATCATTCCTCGTGCACACGCAGTTCATTGCTGGCGCGCAGCCCGCGGAGGTATTCAAGCAGACCATCGATGCGGAGCTGGCGAAGGCAGGATCGTGACGCTC
>NZ_CAMYPD010000016.1 GCF_947286155.1 uncultured Tessaracoccus sp. | reverse complement strand
ATACGGGCCTGCGGCCCTACTCGACGGTCGGGGGGGGGCAGTCGCTTCAGCACCGGTGGTTGAGTGGCCACGAAGTGGCGTGTCGAAACTCGTTGCTGCGTCTCGATACGGGCCTGCGGCCCTACTCGACGGTCGGGGGCAGTCGCTTCGGCACCGGTGGTTGAGTAGCGACGTAGGCGCGTATCGAAGCCACATCTGGCGGATGATTTCGACTCGCGGGCTGCGCCCGCGGCTCAATCATTGGAGGGAGAAACTGCAAAACTCGCCATCAGACGGAATTGTCCCCGCTCAGGTGAGCGTGAGGCATCCAGCTGTTGTCGAGTTTTGCAGTTTTGTTTGGGGCGGGGAAACAGTCGGGAGCAGCTCAGGCGGTGAGGATCTCGGCTCCGTCGTCGGTGACGACGAGGGTTTGCTCGAACTGGGCGCACCACGACTTGTCGAGTGTGGTGACGGTCCAGTCGTCGTCCCAGACCTCCGACTCGTAGTTGCCGAGCGTGAGCATCGGCTCGATGGTGAAGGTCATGCCCGGCTCCATGCGCGTGTCGAGGCGTGGCTCGTCGTAGTGCAGCACCACGAGCCCGGAATGGAACTGCGTGTGCACGCCGTGGCCGGTGTAGTCACGCACCACCCCATAACCGAAGCGCTTGGCGTAGCTTTCGATCACCCGCCCGATCACGGACATCGGCCGCCCGGGCTTCACTGCCTTAATGCCGCGGTTGAGCGCCTCCTGCGTGCGCTCGACGAGCAGCTTGTGCTCCTCGGACACATCACCACACAGAAACGTGTAGCAGTTGTCGCCGTGGACACCGTCGTAGAACGCGGTGCAGTCGATCTTCACGATGTCGCCGTCTTCGAGCGGGCGGCTATCCGGAATGCCGTGGCAAATGACCTCGTTCACCGACGTACAGATCGATTTCGGGAAGCCGCGGTACCCCAACGACGACGGGTAGGCGTGGTGGTCGAGCATGTACTCGTGCGCGATGCGGTCGAGCTCATCCGTCGTAACGCCGGGCGCGACGGCCTTGCCGGCCTCGTGCATCGCGTCGTGGGCAATCTTGCCAGCCACCCGCATGCGCTCGATCACGTCGTCGGACTGCACATGCGACCCGGTGTAGGGGGTCGGCCCTTCCTTCCCGACGTACTCCGGCCGGGCAATCGACGCGGGAACTGGGCGGACGGGGGAGACGGTATGCGGGGTAATGATGCTCACAGTTTCACCCTAGCGCTTGTCTCGAGCGGGTTCACTCGACGGCGATGCTGTCGAGCGACTGGCGAACCTCCTCGATGGAGGAGGCATCGTCGATGGTGGCGCAGCCCGCCACGACGCTGAGCTCACCGTCGCGCCCGAGATCGAAGACGTACACATCCAGTAGGTCGCCTTCGATGCCGTCCTCCCTGTCCACATAGATGTTCGTCTGAATATGCCAACCTGTGACCCCGGAAATCTCCACCTGTTCATTGACCAGGTCTTCGCGACCAGTGAAGCCGTCGTACATCCACGACGACGCCATGCACGACACCATCGCCGCCGCAGCCTGCTTCGGGTTGCGGAACCCGTCCTCGGCGCGCACGGTACCGATGTCCATCGACGCCACCCAGCCCGGCACGATTTGCCGTGTCACCGAGTTTTGCTCCGCCATCCACGGCATATATGTGGGCTCGTTGCTCCAACCGTCGGCGCTCGGAGCCACGACGGTGAGCCCGCCGCCATGCAACAGCCCATTCGCGTCCACTTCACTCGTCGGGTAACCGACGGTGGGGCAGTCCTCAGGTTTGGCGCCGCCGTCCTCGGTGGGCGCGGGCTCGTCGGGTTCTCGCGTGCGCTCATCCCACGGCTTCACGCTCGGACGATCGGAGCGGGAATCTTCTGGCGGCGCAGCGAGAGGTTTCATGATGCTCGAAGGTTGCAATACCAGAACGACGATCACCGTCGCGATGAGCAGCAGGCCGCCGACGATCCAGCCCGCAGGCGACGACTTCTGGGGTTTCTCGTCGTGCCATTGGGCACCATCCCAGTACCGCGGCGTACCGCGGCCTTCCGGGTTGGGGTACCAGCCGGGCTGACTCATACCCCGCAGTGTAGTTGTCCAACAAACCGTGGTGTGAGCGCCGCGACGGTGCGCCGTACGGCACACTTGGGCCCATGGACACTCAGGCCGAAACCGTATTTCGACTCATCGAAGAGCATCAGGTTCGATTCATCCTGCTGTGGTTCACCGACGTGCTGGGCAACCTGAAATCCGTGGCTATCGGGCCGGGTGAGGTTGAGGTGGCGCTCGCGGAAGGCGTCGGCTTCGACGGCTCGGCCATCGAGGGTTTTGCCCGCGTGTTCGAGGCCGACATGGTGGCCCACCCGGACCCCTCTACGTTCCAAGTGCTGCCGTGGATGACCGAATCCGGCCTTGTCACGGCACGCATGTTCTGTGATGTGCGGCTCCGTGATGGGTCCCCGAGCTTCGCCGACCCCCGCTACGTACTGAAACGCGCCGTCGACAAAGCCGCCGACGCCGGGTTCAGCCTGCAGGTGCACCCCGAGATTGAGTTCTTCGTGCTGAGCCAGCTCAACCCGCCAGTGCCCTTCGACAACGGCGGATACTTCGACCACACCACCCTGAGCAGAGCCAACGACGTGCGACGCGAGGCCATTCTTGGCCTCGAGGACATGGGCATCTCCGTCGAGTTCAGCCACCACGAAGGCGCCCCCGGACAGCACGAGATCGACCTGCGTCACGCCGACGCGCTCACGATGGCGGACAACATCATGTCGTTCCGGGTGGCGGTGCGCGAGGCCGCAGCCTCACGCGGTCTGCATGCCACGTTCATGCCGAAGCCGTTCACGCAGTATCCAGGCTCGGGCATGCACTCGCACCTGTCGCTGTTCGAGGGCGACACGAACGCGTTCTTTGACGCCGCCGACGAATACCAGCTGTCGAAGGTGGGACGGCACTTCATCGCGGGGCTGCTGCGGCACGCTCCCGAGATCACTGCGGTGACGAACCAGTGGGTGAACTCCTACAAGCGCCTCGCCGCAGGCGACGAGGCCCCGAGCTATGTGTGCTGGGGGAGAGCCAACCGGTCCGCCCTCGTGCGCGTTCCGCAGTGGACGCCTGGCAAGGCATCGAGTGCGCGCGTGGAGTATCGGGCGATCGATTCCGCCGCGAACCCGTACCTCGCCTACGCGCTCCTGCTTCGCGCAGGGCTGCAGGGTATCGAGGGCGAATACCCCCTGCCGACTGAGGCGGAAGAAGCGGTGTGGACGCTGTCTCGTCGCGAACGCCAGGCGCTGGGCATCGACGAGCTGCCCCGCAACCTCGACGGCGCGTTGCGGGTGATGGAGGGCTCGGAACTCGTCGCGGATACCCTCGGCGAGCACGTCTTCGAGCACTTCCTACGCAACAAGCACGAGGAGTTTGAGGACTACCGCCGCCAGACCTCGCAATGGGAGATTGACCAAAACATCGCCGTCATGTGAGCGGGAACGCCTGCGCCACCTCGTGCGCGTGGGCGCCCGATGCCCGGACCGCAGCGTCGGCATAGGCCACGCGCCCCGTCACGAGGGCGAGAAACACCGTCGGATCAATCTCGACGACGTTGGGCGGGGTACCACGCGTGTGCCGCGGGCCGGAACCGAAGCTCAACTGCACCGCCGCAAATGGCGGCACGCGCAACTCGATGGCGTGGCCGCCGAAACGCTCGCCCAACAGCCCACACGCCGCGCGCGTAGCCGCAGCGACGAGGGGGCGCGGCAGCTCTGCATGCTCCGACGCCGCCCGCAGCAGCAGCTGCGTCAGGTCGGGGCGTTTCGCCGACAATTCCGCATCGAGATCGCGCTCATCCACGAGCGGGCGGAGCGCTTGCGTGACGGCATCGGTGGGGCGAAACATGCATCGAGCCTAGCCGGGCACGCCTGTAGCCGACGCGTCGAGGGCCGTAGACTCCTTCCATGGCGCGGCTCCACTCACCCCAAGCTGAGTTTGCGCGGCGAGGATTCGCCCAACCCACCTCGGCCGCGCGTATCTGGCAATCCTGGCCGGACGACGTCCGCGCCAAGTTGGATCTCGACTGGTTCGCCCCGGTAGGCGACCGCTTCGGGGCACTCCACGCCCTCGACGCCATCGTGCAGGCCGGGCGGCATCGCGAGTTGCTGGGCGACGCGGATTGGGCGCGACGCGTGCTCCTCGTCGCGGGTGCATCGTCGGTGCTGGCCACGGCGCTCGGGCGCGAAGAGCACCTGCTGGATCTCCTGCGCGACCCACCGCGCCCGCGCAGTGCCGACGACTGGCGCCGCTTTTTTGCGGAGCGCCTACCCATCGTCGACGGGGTCTGTGCCGACACCGCAGACGAGCTGCGCGTGGCAAACCGAGCCGCGCTCACGCTCATCGCCGCGCGAGACCTCGAGGCAGAGGATCCGACGGCGCTCCTCGCCGACATCACGCACGAGCTCGCGCACGTGGCTGACGCCGTGCTCGACACGTCGCTCGCACTCGCGCGCGCCGAGGTGCCGCAGTGGGCCGACGCGAAACTCGCGGTGATCGCGCTCGGCAAAACCGGCGCCCAGGAGCTCAACTACATCTCGGATGTGGACGTGCTCTACGTCGCAGAGCCCGCCCGCGACGACGTGCCCACCGACCACGCCCTCGCCGTCGCCACGCGCATCGCGGCCGCCCAAGCGCGCATCTGCTCCGCCCGCACCAGCGCCGGCACCATCTGGACTGTCGACGCCGCGCTGCGCCCCGAAGGCAAAGCCGGGCCGCTCGTACGCACGCTCGAATCATGCCGCCACTACTACGAACGCTGGGCCAAGCCCTGGGAGTTCCAGGCCATGCTGAAGGCACGCCCGGCCGCCGGCGACCTGCAACTGGGGCAAGCGTTCGTCGACATGCTTGCGCCCAAGGTGTGGCAGGTCGCCCACACCGACGGTTTCCTCCCCGAGATGCGCGCCATGCGCGAGCGGGTCATCTCACTTATCCCGAAGTCGCAGGCCGACCGCGACATCAAACTCGCCAGCGGCGGCCTGCGCGACACCGAGTTCTCCGTGCAGCTCCTGCAGCTCGTCCACGGCACCTCCGACGAACGCATCCGCTGCCAAGGCACGCTCGACGGCCTCGAGGCCCTCGTCGCACACGGATACATCGGCCGCGACGACGGCGCCAAGCTCGCGCAGGACTACCGCATCCAGCGCGTGATCGAGCACCGCATCCAACTCGCCCGATTGCGGCGCACCCACCTCGTTCCCGACGACGAGCACCAGCTCGCGGAACTCTCACGCACCGCGCGGATACCGGACGTGTGGGAGCAGTGGAAAACCACCCGACGAGATGTGCGACGTCTGCGTCAGCGCATCTTCTTCTCGCCCCTGCTCGATGTGGTGGCGCAATCACCGTCGGGTGCCCTGCTCAGCCAAGACGCTGCCCGAGCGCGCGCGAAGGCGCTCGGTTTTCTCGACCCGCGAGCCGCACTCACCCACATCGAGGCGCTCACGACGGGTACGTCGCGGGCAGCGGAGATCCGTCGGCACCTCATGCCAGCCATGCTCGAATGGATCGCCGACGGGCCGAACCCCGACTTCGGGTTGCTCTCGTTTCGTCAGCTCTCGGAAGCGCTGGGGGAGGAGAGCTGGTACCTGCGGGCACTGCGCGACGAGGGCTACATGGCCAGGCGGTTCGCGACGGTGGCTTCCACGAGTCGGTTCGCCGTCGCGCTGCTCCAGCGGGTGCCGCAATCCGTGCGGCTGCTGGCCTCCGACGACGACCTTCAGCCACGCCCGCGCGACGAGCTCGTCGCGGCCTTCAAGACCACCGCCGCCCGCCACGACGACGCCGACCGCGCCGTCGCGTCCATGCGCGCGCTGCGGCGTTCCGAGCTCGCCCGTATCGCCATCACCGACGTGCTGGGCCGCGTCGACGTCGCCCAATGCGGCCAGGCGCTGTCGTCGCTGGCGGACGCGACGCTCGAGGCTGCGCTGGATATCGCCCGACGCGAACACGCCGCGCCGGAGCTCGGCATCATCGCGCTCGGACGTTGGGGTGGCTCGGAGATGAGCTACTCGTCAGACCTCGACGCGATGTTCGTGGTACCCGACGGCACCGACGCCGCCGGACTGGAAGCGGCGACGAAACTCGTCCGACGTGCCGCCGAGATCCTCGGGCGTCCTGGCCCAGACCACGGGCTGACGCTGGATTCCGACCTGCGTCCCGGCGGGAAGAGCGGCCCGCAGGTGCGCACCCTGGCCTCATACCGTACCTACTACGAGCGATGGGCCGCGACGTGGGAGCGGCAGATGCTCCTTCGCGCCCGACACGGCGCCGGCGATGCCGCGCTCGTCGCACAGCTGCTGCACGACGCAGACCCCTACCGGTACCCGCCCGAGGGGCTCGCGCCGTCGGAGGTGACAGAGATCCGTCGACTGAAATCGCGCATGGAGCGCGAGCGCATTCCGCGCGGTATCGATCGCGACCGCCACCTCAAGCTCGGCCCGGGCGGGTTGGCCGACATCGAATGGACCGTGCAGTTGCTGCAGCTTCAGCACGGCCATGCGAACCCCGAGTTGCAGACCACGTCGACGCTCGCAGCCCTCGACGCCGCCCGCTCGCTCGGGCTCATCGCGGCCCCCGACGCGGACGCGCTGCAGGAGGCATGGCGGCACGCCAGCAGCGTTCGCGACGCGGTGATGCTCGTGCGTGGCCGCGCCGCCGACGCGCTCCCCACTGACCCCAGAGACCTCGCGGCCATCAACACGCTGCTAGGCATCGACGGGCCGGCGAGTGAGCTCGTCGAGATCACCCGACGACACGCGCGCCGAGCGGCGGCCGTCGTCGAGCGCTACTTCTGGGGCGAGTGACGATGCCGAGGTGCGGTGGGGTACAGTGAGCGGCACGTATTCCGGGGTCGGTGAAAGTCCGAACCGGCGGTGACAGCCCGCGACCCTCGCGCTGCCTTACGCAGCAACAGGTTGACTCGGTGAAACTCCGAGGCCGACAGTCAGAGTCTGGATGGGAGGAATGCGAACGGCTCGCGCCCTACATCGCGCGTGCCCGCTTGCTGCCCCGGTATTGGAAGAAGGGACACCGGATGGCAGCGAGATCGCGGTTCTGGACCGCATTCCCCGCGCGTTCGCGCCCCCGAACCAGTACCGAACGCATCGTCGTGCCCACAATCTCGGCGGTCGTCTTCGTCGCCTGTTGGTGGGTAGTGAGCCTCTTCGTTCCGACGCTACTCCTGCCGAGCCCCTTCGACGTGGCCACCCGCGTCGGGCAGCAGGCCGTGAACGGCGTCGCCTCCCAATACTTGTGGCCGACGGTGGGTCCGGCCCTGCTTGGGGTCGGTATCGCCGTCATCGCGTCGGTGACGATCGGCATCCTCGTCACACACTCGCGCCGGTTGGCGTCGGTGTTTGAGCCGTGGGTGGCGCTGTCTCAGACCGTGCCGCTCGTCGCTATCGCCCCTCTCCTCGTCCTCTGGCTCGGATACGGCACCGTGCCGATCGCGTGCTTGTGCGCGATCGTCGCGTTCTTCCCGATGGTGACCACCACCATCGTCGGGTTCCGGAATCTCGACATGCGCGTCCTCGAACAGGCCGTGCTCGACGGCGCCTCCCCCTGGCAGCGCCTCATCGTCGTCGAGATCCCCATGGCCGCGCCCTCCGTGTTGGCGGGCATCCGAGCCGGATCCGTGCTGGGCATGACGGGCGCCGTCGTCGGCGAATTCGTCATGGGCGGCACGGGGCTCGGCACTCTGCTCACGCTGTCTCGGCAGGCCTCCGACACCGTCGGGGTGTTCACCGTGATCGTGTGGATTTCAGCGGTGGCCATGGTGCTCTACTGGCTCGTCGCGCTGTGCGAGCGAGCCGCCACCAACCGCGTCCAAGGAGAGGACACATGACCATCAACCGCCGCACCTTCATCACCGGCGCGAGCCTGGCTGGGCTCGCCGCATGTAGCCCGTCGCAGCAGCCAGCCGAGCGCGAGGCGATCACAGTCGGGCTCACCTATATCCCGAACGTGCAGTTCTGCCCGTTCTACCTGGGGGTGCAGGAGCGCCTGTTCGACAATCTCGACGTGACGCTGCGCCACCACGGTGAACAAGAAGGGCTGTTCGAGGCGGTGAAGCTGGGACGCGAAGACATCGTGTTCGCCTCAGCCGACGAGGCCGTTATCGCCGGCGACCTCGAGGTGGTCGCCACCGCCTACCAGCGCTACCCGGCCGAGATCATGATCGCGGGAGGAGCATCGTCGCTGGAGGACCTACGCGGGAAATCCCTGGGCATCCCCGGTCGCTTCGGCTCCAGCTACTACGCCGCGCTCGCCGCGCTGGATACCGCCGGACTCACGGAACAGGACGTGAAGCTCGTGGAAATCGGGTTCACGTCGGTGGCGGCACTCTCGACGGGCAAGGTGGACGCCATCGTCGGATTCAGGAACAACGAGCTCGTGCAGTTCGAACAGCAGGGGATCGAAGTGGCCTCGCTGCCCATCGCGCCCAAACCCGTACTCGTGGGCCCCAGCCTCATCACGACGAAGGAGCGCGCGAAGGAGCCGTGGGTGCGGGCAATCGTCGACGGGATGCTCGAGGCAGAGCGGCGCATCGTCGGCGACCCGAAGGCCGCGATCGACGCCACGGCGAAGGAAGTGCCCGCGCTGCAGGAGGCCGAGCAGCGTGCGAGCGCCGAGCGGGTACTCGCGGCCACCGCAGAGCTCTGGAAGGGCGACGCGGACGCGCCACACGTCGACGTTGATCCGGCTGCGATGCAGCGGATGGAGGAGTTCCTGCAGAAGGCAGGCATCAAGTAGCGCTCAGTCGCGGGGCGCGTACGACTTCGGCTTGAACACCAGCGCTGCCACGATAGGCGGCACGACGAGGAACATCACCGTGCCGAGCGGCTCGGGCAGCGCGCCGCGCAGCGCATAGGTGAGGCTCGATACCAACACTGTCAGCAGCAGCCACCACAGCCCAAGCCGCAGCCACACGCACAGCACGATCACCGCGACGATCGCGACGCCGGCCGCCACCAGCCCGTAGACCAGCCACGGGGGAGCGGCGAGTGGATCCGCGACGGTGGAAGCCCCACCATGCGTTTGTTCCCACACCAGCCGACCCAGCTGCGGACTCGCCATGATGATGAGCCACAACACGACGGCCACCATCACCCACATGGCGACAGCTATCGGATCACGCCAGGTTTCGTTCTTCGCCACGCGTTCATCCTATGGCATCGCGACGGGGTGGCCGGGGCACGCGACGGGCGCCGCGCCAGCCTGGGTGAGCTGTGCCCGATCAGTCGCCCACACGAATGAGGGTGCGGCCGTGCCGCTTACCGGCGAGCAGTTCCTCGCCGGCGGCGATCGTGTCATCCAACCCGACGCACGTGGTCATCTCGTCGAGCAGCTGCTGATCGACGCCCTGGGCCAGCACGCGCCAGGCATCGGCGCGGTCGTCGGCATCAGCGGTGACCGAGTTGATGCCCGCGAGCGTCACGCCGCGCAAGATGAACGGCATCACGCTCGACGGCAACTCGTGCCCGGCTGCGTTACCACAAGCGGTGACGGTGCCGTCGGGCACGGTTTGCGCGATGGCGTTCGCGAGCACTTCGCCGCCCACGGAGTCGACCACACCGGCGTAGGTGGCGCGCTGGAGCGGCTTGCCGCGGCCTGTGAATGCGTCGCGGTGCAGCACCTCGTTGGCGCCAAGCCGGGTGAGCAGGTCGCCGAACTCATCGGGGCGCCCTGTCACCGCCGCCACCTCGAACCCTGCGGCCGCGAGGAGCATCGTCGCAATGGAGCCGACGCCGCCCGTCGCCCCAGTGACCAGTACCGGACCCTGGTCAGGGGAGACGCCTTCCATCACTAGGCGTAGGACGCTGAGTGCGGCGGTGAAACCGGCGGTGCCGAGCGCGGCAGCACGTGCGGGGGAGAACGCTTCGGGCAGCGGCACGGCGAGGGTTGGATCGACTTTGGCGACGGTGGCGTAGCCGCCATGCAGCGTCTCGGACAGCCCAGCGCCGTTCAGGATCAGCCACTCACCGGGTGCGAAGCGCTCGTCGCGAGACTCGCGGACCACGCCCACCACATCGATGCCTGCGATGAGCGGATGGGTGCGAACGACACCCTTGCGGCCAGTCACGGCGAGGGCATCCTTGTAGTTCAGATCAGACCAACGCACGTCGACGGTGACGGGCGCGTCGGGCAGAAACGCCTCCTCGAGATTCTCGACGGATACGGACTCTTCACGAACGACGATTGCGCGCATAGCCTCATGCTACGCGACGAAGGAGGGCCGGCGTCGGCGCCCAAAACGCAGCCGATATATTCATAGTTGCGAGTTCGAGCAACGCGACCGGCATGGAACACGTCGCCCGCGACGGTTCTCTTGCGCCTGTTTTCGTGCCAGACTAGACGAAACCTGTCCGGTCCAACGTCCGATCTCGCAGTGGAGCGAGTCTCTTCTATAGGACAGAACAAGGAGATTGAGCACATGTCCCGTATCGACAACGCCGACCTGCGCGGCAAGGTCATGTCGGCCGACGAGGCCGCCCAGTTCATCAACCATGGTGATCGCGTCGGCCTGTCCGGATTCACCGGCGCCGCCTACCCCAAGGCCCTGCCCACCGCCATCGCGAACCGCGCCAAGGCTGAGCACGAGGCAGGTCGAGAATTCCAGATCGACGTCTTCACCGGCGCTTCCACCGCGCCCGACTGCGACGGTGTGCTCGCCGAGGCCGACGCGGTGCGCTTCCGTTCCCCCTACCAGTCTGATCCCGTCATGCGTAGGGGCATCAACGCGGGCAAGATTCTCTACGACGACGTGCACCTCTCGCACGCCGGTTGGCAGGTGCGCTACGGATTCTTCGGCCAGATGAACGTCGCCATCGTCGAGGCCACACGCATCGACGAAAACGGCAACATCATCCCCTCGTCTGGTGTGGGTAACAACGTCGAATACCTCGACTCCGCCGAGAAGATCATCATCGAGGTCAACTCCTGGCAGTCCGAGAACCTCGAGGGCATGGCCGATATCTACCGCATCGGCAACACTCCCGGCCGCAAGCCCATCCCGATCACCGAAGCCGGGCAGCGCATCGGCACCCCCTACATCGACATTGACACGTCGAAGGTGGTCGCCGTCGTCGAAACGGACGCTCCCGACCGCAACGCACCGTTCAAGCCACTCGACGACACGTCGAAGCAGATCGCGGGCCACTTCCTCGACTTCCTCGAGGGTGAAGTCGCCGCTGGGCGCCTCAAGTACGACCAGTACGTTATGCAGTCCGGCGTGGGCAACGTGCCGAACGCCGTGATGGCAGGCCTCCTCGACTCGAAGTTCGAGAACATTCAGGCCTACACCGAGGTCATCCAGGACGGCATGATCGACCTGATCGACTCCGGCAAGATGTCTGTGGCCTCCGCGACGTCGTTCTCGCTCTCGCCCGAATATGCCGAGCGGATGAACGAGAACGCCGGCTTCTACCGCGAGCACATCGTCATGCGCCCGCAGCAGGTGTCGAACCACCCCGAGGTGATCCGTCGCCTCGGCCTGATCGCCACGAACGGCCTCATCGAAGCCGACATCTACGGCAACGTGAACTCCACCAACGTGGCAGGTTCGCGCATGATGAATGGCATCGGCGGCTCGGGCGACTTCACCCGCAACGCCTTCATCTCGTCGTTCATCTCCCCGTCGGAGGCCAAGAACGGTGCCATCTCCGCGATCGTGCCGTTCGCGTCGCACATCGACCACACCGAGCACGACGTGATGGTCGTCATCACGGAGTACGGGTACGCCGACCTGCGCGGCCTCGCGCCCAAGCAGCGCGTCGAGAAGATGATCTCCATCGCTCACCCGGACTTCCGTCCGCTCCTGCAGGAGTACGTCGACATGGCGAACCAGAAGGCCGGCACCATGCAAACCCCGCATGATCTTGCGCACGCCTTCGACTTCCACACCCGGTTCCTCGAGACCGACACGATGCAGAAGTAAGAAACCCACGAGAGCCCTGGTGGGGCTGCACCCCTGTCTTTCCGGGATGCGGCCCCACGGCCTTTGTGGGCACGACGTAGGTAGTAACGCATCATGGACGAACATCACGGTTTTGGAATTCCGCACGCGGGCCATCAGCGACCGATCGGGCACGCGCAGATGCGTGCCGCCAACCTCGGCTTGGTGCTGAGGTATCTCCGCGACCATGGCGGACGCTCGAGGGCCGAACTCGCTGCCGAGACAGGGCTGTCGAAGGCCACCATCACGAACGTCATCGCCGGGCTCGCCGGTGTGGGTCTCATTGAGGAAGGTGACGTCGAACATCACCGACGCGTGGGGCGCCCTGGCATCGAAATTCGGCTCCGCCCCGACGGTGCCCGCGGCCTGGGCATCGAACTGGCACAGCACCATCTGGCTCTCTCAGTGGTGAACTTCGTCGGGGAACCCGTGGTGGAACACACGGTGGCGCTTTCCGCGGACCCCGGCGACGCGGAGGGCGTCGTACGTGAGGCCGCCGAGCTGGTACGCCGCGTCCTCGACGAACTGGACGCCCCGGTAGCGGCCTGCACACTGGCTGCTCCCGGGCTCATCGACTATCAGCGCGGCACGGTGCGACTGGCGCCAGCCTTGGGGTGGACCGACGCGCCGGTGGCACCGTCGTTTGCATCCGAGCTCGACGGGGCGCTGCCTATCTACATTGAGAACGACGCGAAACTCGCCGCGCTGAGCTCCCTTGTCGACCACCGTGACGGGAATGTGCGCGACCTGGTGCACGTCACCGGTGGGGCGGGTATTGGCCTTGGCGTGATCGCCGACGGGCGCCTCCTGCGCGGAGGCGCTGGGTACTCGGGCGAGCTGGGGCACACCACGCTGGATGCCGACGGGCCGCGTTGCCCGTGCGGGCGCCGGGGCTGCTTGGAGCTCGCCGTCGGCTGGCCAGCGTTTTGCCGCCGGTTGGCGGAAGCCGGTATCAACGTGAGCCCCGATGGTTCGCTCGGAGAGCAGCTCGACGAGCTTCGGGCGCAGATGCAGGCGGGTGATGAGGCTATCGCATCGGCGGCGGGGGAGACTGCCGAGGATCTGGCGCGCGGGCTGCAGAGCGTCGTCGATTTGTTCAATCCGAAGGTGCTCGTGCTGGGTGGTTACTTCGGCTACTTCGGAGAGCTGCTGGTGCCGGTGTTGCAGCGACGGTTCGATCAGGCCAGCATCGACCCCGGTACTCACGTCGACGTCACGACGTGTGGGCACGGCTTGCAGGCTGCGGCGAGGGGCGGCGCAGTGATGGCGCTCGAGCGGGTGTTCCGGGACCCGACGGTGGTGCGCGCAACGTAGGTGCGTGATTTCGTCTCGAATGCAGACATGATGTACTGTCGTGCGCTACATTTGGTTCAAGATCTAAACCTAATGGCGGGTGGAGGCTGCACAGGCTGAGCCCGGGAAGATTGGCTGGGCATGATCAAGTTTGGCACCGGTGGCTGGCGGGCCATCATCGGCGATGAATTCAATCGGGCAAATATTCGGCTCCTGGCACAGGGGCTCAGCAATCGTATGCACCGCGAAGGCGTGGTAGACCGGGGGCTCGTGATCAGCTACGACCGTCGCTTCCTCTCCGACGTCGCGGCGTGGTGGGCCATCGAGGTGCTCGTCGCCAACGGCATTCCGGTGACGGTGATCGGACGCCCCGTACCCACGCCCATGGGGATGTGGACCGTCCGCAACAAGGGCTGCGCGTACGGCTTGGCTGTCACAGCATCCCACAACCCGGCCCTCTACAACGGGTTCAAGCTCTTCACCGAAGGCGGGCGCGACGCAGAGCTCGCCATCACCGACGAGCTGGCCAGCGAATGCAACGCCCTCACCGAAGACGACGTGCGCAGCGTCGAACCGCACGAGGCGAAGGCCTCCGAACTGGTGACGGTGCAGACGTCGATCAACTGGTACCTCGACGCCATCATGGACAGCCTTGACCTCGACGTGATCCGCCACGCGCACCTTCACATCGTGCTGGACCCGATGTTCGGCGTCGCGCAGACCGCGCTGCAGACCGTGCTGCTCACGGCCCGCTGCGAGGTGGACGTCATCAACGAACGCCACGACCCGCTGTTCGGCGGGCGCATGCCGTCGCCGGCTGCCGGAAGCCTGGACTCGCTGCGACGCGCCGTCGTCGATTCCGGTGCCGCCATGGGCATCGCCACCGACGGCGACGCCGACCGTCTGGGAATCATCGATGACAAGGGTAACTACCTCACGCCTAACCAGGTGCTCGTGCTGCTGTATGAATACCTGGTCACGCAGAAGGGTTGGGAAGGCCCTGCGGTGCGCAACATGTCCACCACCCACCTCCTCGACAGGGTGGCTGAGGCGCACGGGCAACAGTGCTATGAGGTGCCGGTGGGGTTCAAGTGGATCAGCGCGAAGATGGCGGAGACGAACGCCGTCATCGGCGGCGAATCCTCTGGCGGCCTCACCGTGCGCGGGCACATCCCCGGGAAGGACGGCATTCACGCCGGCAGCTTGCTCGTCGAAGCGGTCGCCGCGTCGGGCAAGAAGCTGTCCGAGATGTATGCGGACTTCGTCGAACGCTACGGAGAGCTCGTCATGGTGGAGGCAGCCTACGGGTTCACCCCGAGCCGGAAGGAAGCGCTGCAGGAGCGCGTCTTCACCGACCACGACCTTCCCGCATTCGACCACGAGGTCGACCACATCAGCTGGGAGGACGGCTGCAAGGTGTACTTCACCAACGGCGGCTGGACCACGATCAGGTTCTCCGGCACCGAACCCGTGCTGCGAGTCTTTGCTGAAATGCCCACCCGCGACGAAGCAGACGCCATCGCGCACGCCGTCGCCGAACACTTGGAGCTCGTATGATTACCACCGCAGTTGTTCTGGCCCGTGGCCTTGGAACCCGCATGCGTGCTGAGGGCAGTGGCGAGCTAAGCGACGCGCAGCGCGCGGCCGCGTCTGCCGGCTACAAGGCGCTCATGCCGATTGGCCAGCACCGTCTCGTCGACTACTCGCTTTCCGCCTTGGCCGACGCCGGGATTCGCCGCGCGGTGCTCGTCGTCGCGCCGGATCACGACGAGTTCCGTGCCCACTTCGAGCAGGTGCGGCCACAGCGCCTTGACGTGGCATTCGCGGTGCAGGAGGAGCCCCTGGGCACCGCTGATGCAGTCGCCGCCGCTGCGGATGCCGTAGCGGGTGAGGGCTGCATCGTCGTCAACGGCGACAACCTGTACCCAGCTGACGGTCTGCGTGCCCTGGCTGAGCGGGGCGGTAACGCGCTGCTCGGTTTCGACCGCAGCGCGCTGGTGGAGCAGAGCAATATTCCGGAGGAACGGATCGCCGCGTTTGCGCTCATCGACGAATCGGAGGGCAGGCTGCGCTCCATCGTCGAGAAGCCCGATGCCGCCGTCGTGGAAGCTGCGGGGCCGCATGCGCTGGTGAGTATGAACTGTTTCGCGTTCACCCCGGATATCTTCGACGCCTGCCGGCGCATTGCGAAGTCGGCGCGTGGGGAGTACGAGATCGTGGACGCGGTGGCCTTGCTCGACGACGTGGCTGTCGTTCCGTTCGCGGGTGGCGTGCTGGATTTGTCCCGCCGCGATGATATCGCTGAGGTGGAGCGCCGGCTGGCCGAGTTCCACGTGCGCCTATGAGCGCAGGGTGGTGGGTTCCCGGCCGTATCGAGGTGCTCGGCAAGCACACCGATTATGGCGGCGGGCGAGTGTTGGTGTGCGCGGTGGAGCGCGGTGTCACCGCTGAAGCGGAGCCGGGCGGCGACGGGGTGCGCGCCCGCACGTCGGTGTTCCCCAACGACGTGGTGGAGCTGCACGCTGGAGTGTCCCCGGCCTTGCCGCCGGGGCATTGGGGACACTATGTGCAGACGGTCATTGACCGGCTAACCTCGAACTTCGGGCCGGTGGCGCCGGCGTCGCTCACGATCACGGCGGATCTCCCGCCGGCATCGGGCATGAGCAGCTCCTCGGCGTTGCTCAGTTCCGTGGCGCTCACCCTCGCCGACATGTCTGGATTCACGAAGAGTGAGCCGTGGCGCACCCATTGCGACGACCGCATGGCGCTGGCCGGATACTTGGCGGCCATTGAGAACGGCGGACGCTACGGGGATCTCGCCGGCGCGGCAGGCGTGGGGACGAGCGGCGGTTCGCTCGACCACACCGGCATGTTGGCGAGCACCGCAGGCAAAGTGTCGTACGTGCAGTTCGACCCGACGTCGAAGCTGGGGCAGGTCTCTCTGCCCGACGGGTGGGTGTTCGTCGTCGGCGTGAGTGGCGTGCTAGCAGAAAAGACGGGGGCTGCGCGAGAGCTGTACAACCGCGGCCCGGCCACGCTGCGCTCGTGGTTGGCGAACTGGAATGAGCGTACCGGTGCGGAGGCTTCGAGCGTTCAGCAGGTGTTGGAGCGAGTGGGCCCCGACGAGATCCTCGCCCGTACTGCGGTTGGATACGAGCGACGTCGGCTCACGCAGTTCGTGCGCGAGTCTGGGGAGTTTGTGCCCCGAGCGTTCGACGCATTGGAGCGAGGCGACGTCGACGAGTTCGGCGCGCTGTGCGCCGAATCGCAGGCGCTTGCGGTGATCGGACTGGAGAACGAGATTCCGGAGACGAAGGCGCTCGTCGAGACGGCGCTGCGCGGTGGGGCCGCGGCGGCTTCGTCGTTCGGTGCGGGCTTCGGTGGCAGCGTCTGGGCGCTCGTGCGCGCCGCCGACGCCGAGGCCTTCGCCGATGACTGGCTCGAGCGATACCACGCCGCGATTGGCGCGTGCCAAGGCTCGACACTGATCACCGGCGCGGGCGCCCCCGGCCACCGCATCGGTTGAGCTTACTGCTCAACCACCGGGTGGTCACCTGATCGTCGAGTAGGCGACGGCCCCTAACCCGCTCATCGAGTAGGCGACGGCCGCACTTTTCCCGGCCATCGAGTAGGCGACGAAGTCGCCGTATCGAGATGCAGCGAGGTGGTTTCGATACGCGAGCTGCGCTCGCTACTCAACCGCCGGGCAACCCCGACCGTCGAGTAGGCAGCGCAGCTGCTGTATCGAGACGCCTCACGAAACCAACCCAATACTCACATGGGTTTCCCAAAACAAGGGAAAAATGCCCTCCTGAGCAAACGCGTGTGGATATTGGGTTAGTTGCCGCGGGCGCCTTGGTAACGACGTCGCATGAGTTGCAGAAGCCGTAGCTTAGATGGCAAAACAGGCAGAATTCAGGTTCAGGTAGGAGGCGAGGCTCACAGCCGTGCGATCCTGAGGCAGAGAAACGGCAAACGACCATTGACGGACACCAGCCGTGGAGTTTGGCTAGCGTTCACGTTAGAGAAGGCATGGCAACTATAAGGTTTCGACTCGCTCGGCTCGAGAAAGTGAACTGTCACCTTGTCTATAGGCTTAACCACCCCGATGTTCCTCAGTTACAACAAAGAAAGGAAGCATTGAACGTGTCTTGGAAGCTCCCTCGGCGATGGATCATTCTCGGCGCCTTGGCAATGGTGGGCTGCGCACCTTCGAGGAAAGAGGAACCCATGCAGAAACAAGGCGATGGTGTGTTGCGTGACGATCTCGAACCACTTGTGCGACGCTTACCGAAGCTGGCAGGCGCTACTGCCGCGAGTTGGACGAGCGGCACACTCGGTGATTCCAGGGTTCCCGGGCCAACCCTGTACTGGATCGATGCTGTGGTTGAGCTGGACGATGCAACGGCGGTCGCAGCACGAGCGGTCTCAGCTGATGAGGTGGGGCTGCCTGATGACCTCCATGACGCGGTTCGTTCCCGTGCCCCGGAGGGGCCGTTCGTGGCCTCGCAGCAGCTCGATCAATTCTTCTCGGATGGCGCATGGCACGCCAAGGCGTGGCTCGCTGTGGGGGAGCCAATAGTGGTGCTGGCGATCACGGGCGAGTGACCGACGAGACCACGGTTTCGCGGTTTCGAAGCGGTTTGAGCAGCTGTGTGTGGGGTGCATCCACACTCGACATTGCGACTATCTACGAAAGTAGGTAGTCGGTACGGCCTGCAGTTCGTAGGAGGCTCCGTAGCATACTTCGTGATCAGTGAGGACCGGGGCATGAGAGCAGTGAAGCTACTTGCCTTGGCCCTTGTCCTTACCTCGTTGGGCGAGGTGGTTCTTGTATTTCCAGATAGGTACAAAAATCTTATCTCGGCCGGGAACGCCGGAACTTGTCTCAGTCCCAGGGTGTCTGGTGCAGCAGTTCATCCGGTGAGTTGGACCTCTTTGGCGTGCCGCTGGTGTGAGTAGTTCATCGATGTTGTTGGAGACGTCGGGTTCGGCTCCATCAGCGGACAGAGCCTCGCTCATTGAGTAGGCGACGAAGTCGCCATATCGAGCTACCTTTCCGTGCGTGGGGTTTCGATACGCCGCCTTCGGCGGGCTACTCAACCACTGTGGTGTGGCGGGCTGCTCAACCACCGGGTGGAGGTGCGCCCTCGCTAGGTGTTCATCCGGCGCACACGCGGCCCGTAGGTAAGGCAACCAATAGCCCAGGTCACGCCGGTTGCGATCACTCCGAAGACCAGCATTCCCAGCGACGACGAACTGTCAACCTCGCTCAGCAATTGAGACTCGAGGCGACCAGTCGGGTCAACGAGCAGGATGGTTGTGGAACCCTCGACCAGTCCGTCGTAACCGCCGTCATCGCGGTACACGATGACGCCGGGATCCGGGCCGCCGTCTAGACGTTCGAAAAAATAGGTGTAGGTGACGGTGGGGCTCGAGTCGTTGCCACTCGGAGGTCGTTCTTCACGATCGATCTCGGTCACCCGCACCTCGACGGGCTCACCAGCGTTCTCCAGGGCCAGGTTCGGGCCGAGCTCACCTGCACCGAGCATGAACGGCACCATGGAAAGAATCAGCAGCACACCCAGCACCCACTTGGACAGCGCCCGTGTGGTGGTCGCGCCATAACAGATGAGGCCGACCACCAGTGTCGCCACGATCGCTGCGATCATCGCCGCCATGCGCAGCTGCGGGAACAAAAACCCGACACCAACAGGGATCGCCATGAGGATGGGCATCACGAACGACCAGATGACAAAGAACCGACGACGACCTAGGCTGACAGTGGACTGCATAGGCTTTCCTCTCCATCGCATCGCCCAGATCATCTGCAATGATCCGGCGTCACTTCGGATGCACTTGGATAGAGTGAAATGGTACATCCGCCCTTGGCCACAACCCTCGGGCGACGACTTGGAGCACTAGTCCGATCGGAGTGATCTTCCCATCTCGAAGATCCTCTCTCCCTCGGGGCCAGCGCTGAAGAGTCCTGGGTTTTATTCCGCTTCTTTTGAGCCCCTGTGATGGTGAGCAGAGTGCGAGACCTTGGCCCCAGATCAACGTTGATTGACTCCACGCCCGATTGCGCCCCGTCAAGCGCTGACTCTGACGCCACTGCGCTCGCCACCTCGGCCACTTCTGCAATCAATCGAGGACGAACGAGGGGGTGCCGCCAACGATCGTCCAATACCGGCCTCACCACCGACCGCTCTCAGGGTTCCGAGCATGACGCCCTGTAGGGATGTGAGCGGAGTGCATCGCTGAGAACTCTCGCTTTCTTGAGTGCAACACTCGAACCTTTCTGCGAGACAAAGGTGTGCAGGCCATTCCACGCGTCCGCGGGAATGTAACCGCGTCGGGTGGCTTCAGCAAGGATCTGGTGGTGCAGAGTTATCACGTCGAGTACCCGGTTGACCCATCTGGGCACAGGTGCGTGTTCGGCAGCGAAAACCAATGGCTCGGTGAGCATGGGCCACAGCGCGGGAAGGAGTTCCGGTTTCGTCTCGAGATCGTGAATGGCACGTGCGGGACTCCACGCCCCACCTGGCATCAATTGGGGCACTACGGCTCGGACGGTCTCCCATCCGAGCTTTCCCGAGACGACCAACTGCTCTACTTCATTACGCGGGATAGTCACATCACCGTCAGTCGCAAGATCGGTCAAACACACGCCAAACAGTGAATCTGAACGCGTTTGTTGGTCGGTGATTCGCTTGTTCTTCCGGCGCTGCCACGCATTGCGTTCCTTGTTGCCGAACGGTTCAGCAACCACCTGCGTACCGTCAAAGAACACGCGCTCGTCCTCGGTAGATAGAACCCACCCTTCACTCAGGAATGCCCCCGTGAAGGTGCTCAGTGTCAATGTCTGGTTCGTGGGGAGTGTGAGGTGGCACATCAACCTGCGGTGACTCGCATGAGGGTCGTCCCAGCGTGCACTGATGAGGACGCCGTCGTCGATACGGGAAGCAGTTCCCGCATCAGGTGGCCACACTCGGTTGAACTCCTCGGCGTCAAACTCTTCGGCCTTACAACCAGGAGCCGTGCGTGTGGGGAGTTCTTCAACAGCGAGTTTGGTGACCACTGCTCCCCAGCCGTCCAGTACCCGTTGTGCCTGCTTCGCTAACACCGCATTGTTCTCCGCAGTCAGCTCGCCCACCCGGTCCACAAGCTGGTCAATCTGCTCAGGCCCCAAGTCGTTTCTGCGTGCCAGTGCCTCAACCACCGCACGCTTTGCCTTAACTGTTTTGGCATACAGAGCAGGCAGCGTGACCTCAGCAACTCCCTCGGGAGGGACGAATGAGATGAGCCGAGGTGCGAGCGCCTCCACCACCGGCCCCTCACCCGCACTGATCGCAGGAACCAATGCAGCCACCCGGTCTAACAGTTCGGTATCGCTGGCGCTCAACTCATCCGTGATAATCCGCACCAGTTCCTTGCGGTCCCCAGGTTTGGGGGCGGTGTCCAGTCCGGTGATGGCGTGTTGAAGGGCCTCATCACGACTGATGAGGCCCTGTTGAACCCCCATGAGCAGCACTGCACCCAACGGGCCGTCCACGGAGACAACCAGCGCCAGTGCGGCGCGCAGGTGAGTGGCAAATGACGGGCGCAGATCGTCGAGGGACGGAATCCATGTGCCGCGCCCAGGTGTTTGACCTGTGAGTCCTTGGTGAGCCGTCACAGTCCAGGCTTCGAGGGACGGAAGTGTGTAGGGCATCTCCAAGCCGTGTTTGAGGATGAGTCCCACAGCCACGTTTTCGCTCATTGCATCCGTGTTCGCCCACAGCCAGCACGCGCGTTCGGCAAACGCGAGCGCGAACTTCTCATCGCGTTGCAGAAGGCAGTCCAAGAGCGCTTGGTCTGAGCCCTTGGCGAGTTCGGCTGCCCTGCGCCCGTTCACCCCCAACCGAATAGCGAACATGCCGAGCATTCCAGGGTCAATGTCCACGCTCGGGGTCCCCTGTTGCAGGCCCGCGAGCGCGGTACGCTGTTGGTCGTTCGTCCCCAGCGGAAGGGTAGGGGCGTCCTCGCGGGTGGCTGCATCCCAGCCGAGGTCTATGAAAATCTGTACCGAGCGGTCAATGGGCCTCATGTGTGGTCCTCAGGATCAGGGCGGCGCCCAATTATCACGCAGGCTTATGCTATCCGGTCTACCCGGTCGATTGTGGTCTGCGTCAGTACGTGGGTACCTTCGTAGATCACCATGGTCTGGCCGGGTGTCACGGCAGAAAGCGGTGCCTTCACCCCAACGTGGAGGGTCTTCCCTGCCGACCGAGGATGTGGGTGCGTTGGATTCAGACTCCGGAGCCCGCGTGACTACTTCCCCCAGCCACACGTCGCTCGGGAGCGGGTTCGGTGTGGATGCGGATCTGCACTTCGCAGTCCAGTTTCGATACGCGAGCGTCGGGCGCTACTCAACCACCGGGCTCGGCGGAGAATCGAGCATCGAGGCGTCACTTGCTGTGCAAGAGCTCACAGCGACCTTGCGACTACCTACGAAAGTAGGTAGTCGGCGTGCTTTGCAAGTCGTAGGGTGATCTGTACTGTAATTCGTCATCAGTGAGGAGCGGATATGAGGGCAACGAGGCTACTTACCGTGGTGCTTGGCCTTACCTTGTTGGGCGGGGTGAGTGCTTACGCCGAAGAAAGCGGGCAGGCAGATCAGGAATTGGCAGAACAAATACGTATGGCCGATAACCTTCCTGTGGAACCAGATAAGTTCCAGTCTTCCCCCGGACGCATAGGAGAACCGATACCATACACGGCATATGGGAAGTATCCTCGAAGGAAAGGGGTGATTCTTGTGACTCCAGATAGATATAAGCACCTTATTCCGACGGGGCATGCCGGAATTATTCTGAATGCAACTCAGGTAGTGGAATCAATTGATATTGGAGTGACGCGTGGCAATAATGATTGGTACCGTAGTAAAGGGCAGGCGTATGGGGTTACGGTTAGATTTACGTCAGGAGCTCAAGATGGTCGGGCTGCCGACTGGGCAAATAAGCAATACGGAAAACCATATAACTTTAATTTCTTGAATAAGAAGACGCGAAAACGTTTTTACTGTTCTCAGCTAGTCTGGGCATCGTTTAAAGATAACTTCAACATCGATCTTGATACGGCTGCGTGGGGTCCAGCAATTCATCCCATGGAGCTTGTTACCACGAGCAAGACGCAACTTGTATGGAGAAAGAAATAGTATTGATGCGCAAAGTGGTGGCTGCAGCCATGATCGTATCGGTGGGAGTAGCGATGAGCGCCTGCTCCCACCAGCGCATGTCGCAATCGTGTCCGGATGATGCCACGCATGCTGTGTTGTGGTCGAGTGAGTCGAGTGATGCCAAGTTGCAGATGTTTCGCAACACAGAGCTGCTATGGGAGGAGGACATTGCCGTGAAGGGCTTGCAGCCTTCACGGGGCATGGAACGCGATGGGGATACGCTGATCGCTGTCGCCACCGGTAATCAGCGACGTGACGAGTCTCATATCGTTTTGTTCGATCCGCAACTGTGTAAGGTCAGTACTGTTCCCATTGATGCGCGCGGCATTTTTGGTTGGGCAGCCGGTGAAGGATCTGTCGTCACTATGGATACGGTGGACGATGTGGCACATGTGGCTCGTTTTTCGCTCGATGGCGCCACCGTCGCAGAGGCTCGCTTCGCGAAAGAAGGAACCTCGGGGGTCGGCGTGAGCGAACATGATGTGGTGTTGTTCACGGACATTGCGAGTGACTGGCAGTCCGGCAATGGATCACCAAACAGATTCATTGCGCGTCGCCTCAACCCAGATAACCTGCGTGAACGTTGGAAACAAGAGATTCCAGTGCCTCCACTGGGTTGGCAGAATCCGGTTATTGTGGATGATCACGCCATATTTACTGGGGCATTCGATGAACAGCGAAATGAGGAATCACGGGAACTCTACCGGCTAAACCTGCATTCTGGGTCACTTGAACGCTTCGAACTTGCCGCAACATCACCATTTTGGTTGACCCCAGTGGTGAACGTCGGAGATCGCAAAATCTACATCGCTCATACGGCGATGAATCCGAGCGTCCGTCCTCTTTCTGATTACCACGACGTCTCCGTCGTCCAACTTCCCTCGATGGAAGTAGCAACCCTCAGACTCCAGCGAGGCATTGCGCAGTTGTCCGTGCATGGAGACTTGTTGGCTGCGTTTGGTGATCATGATGTTGATGGTCTCCACGTTGATGCATATGCAACGGGGAACCAAGCGAAGCCATTGTTTCAGCAAGATCTGACTGTGCCTGGGGGCATGCGCGACGCATACGTGTCAGCTGTGGTGGCGCTCGGATGATGCAAGACGCAGTCCAGCCACTGTGCCATACGGTGGTGCTCGTCGATGACGAACCAAGCACGCTTGCTGCATATCGAGCTATCCTCAACCGCCATGCTCCCAACCTCGAGGTGCTTGCAAGTATCGACGATGGCTCACAAGCAGCAGAAACCATCATTGGTACAGCACCCGACATTGTGCTCCTGGATCTGCACATGCCTCGAGTTGACGGATTAGAAGTCTTACGACGGCTGGCCCCATACCAGCTACACACTAAGGTGATGATCTCAACAGCGTTTGATGATCGCTCTCTGGTGGTTACTGCCTTACGGTTGGGAGCAGCAGGATATCTGTTGAAAACCGCGTCAGCGCAGCAGCTGGTTCGGGCACTGTACGCCGCTGCGGCAGATGATCTGCCGTTGTCCCCCGAGATTGTTCGAATGCTTATTGGTGGCAGCCAATCCTCGAGAAGATATGGCACCGTATTATCACAACGTGAAATTGATGTGTTGCATGCTTTATCCGATGGAGCAACTAACAAACAGATTGCAGAGCGACTCTTTCTAGCAGAATCAACGGTGAAGCAATATGTGAGTACGATTGCGAATAAGCTGGGCGTTCGTACTAGAACACAAATCTTGATTGCAGCAGCGAAGTCTGGCTTGATCGCATGGTGAGGCCGGTAACCACGATGGGGATGTGGGCACTCCGAACAGTGAGGGTATTGCTGCCTGTCGCTGGTGCGGGACTGTTACTCCTGGAATTGTGGTGGGCAATGAACGTCGTGGGTCAACCAGACGACCCGGTGTTGTATTGGGGAGGGCTGCTGACTGCGTCCATCGCGATTTCCCTATCACCGTGGCATCCGCCTGGATGCATTATTGCTTTCCTGCTCTCGCTCGTATTTGGACTTGCACTGGGCGACATGTCGCTTGCTCAGTTCACTTTGGTTCCTGTATCTGTGAGCGTGTTCGCCTCGATGTCTGGCGGGAAGGCTGCGGCATTGAGCGCGCTTACCTGTGTACTGCTTGCGCTCGGGAATCCCGTCGGACGGATGTCCGCTCAGATGGTACTAGCGCTAGTACTGGGCGTCGTTGGAGCTCTCATCGGACTTGTGATTCGACGGACGTTGCTTGCGGAAGTTGCGCGCCGCCAGAGCGCACAGCAGCTGTCTGCCTCTTTGGAGGCGATGCGTCGTGATGAGCGAGTTGCGCTCGCGAGGAAATTGCACGACCTTGTTGGGCACAACCTGGCGAGTATCTCCCTACAGTTGGAGGCAGCCGACGGCAGCGATGACGTCGAAGAGCTGACTGCGGCGCTGACAGCCGTTCGCCGATACACGAGCAATGCTGTGCAGGAACTGCGTGAATTAGTGCAGCTCCTCAGGGATAGCCGCCAGTCTGATCACGGCGCTGACGAGAAGCTATCTGATTTGCTTGTAAGGCTGACTACCACGCTGCGTGAAGCTGGGTTTGAGGTGGACGTCGAAGGAGCGGAACTTCTCGAAGACCTCGCTCAGGCGCAGAGCGCTGTCCTTCGGTACTTCATGCTGGAAGCTACGACGAACATCCTTCGGCATGCGCAGCGACGCTCGGCGTGCGAGGTGCGGGCGCGGCTCGTCGCAGAGGGCAGAGGAATCCAGGTGACATTTCGCAACGCTGCTGGGAACGAGTCCCCCTCCGCAGGGGTGGGGTTGCAGGGGCTCCGCGAGCGCGTCGCACAGGTTGGCGGGGAACTCACCGCTGCCAGGCATGCTGGGCAGTGGGTGCTAAGTGCGTCTCTCCCCGTAGCCCAGCCACCTCAGAGCGCGTAGTACAGCTCGAACTCGTAGGGGTGAGGGCGCTGCGCGATCGCGGTCACCTCTGCGCGCTTGAGCTCCACCCAGGTGTCGAGGAGATCGTCGGTAAACACGTCGCCTGCGAGCAGGAAGTCGCGGTCTGCTTCAAGCGCGTCGAGCGCGGCGGGCAGGCTCGTCGGCACCGTCGGAACCTGGGCGTGCTCCTCCGGGGGAAGCTCGTAGAGGTCCTTGTCGACGGGGTCGAGCGGCTCAATCCGGTTCTGGATGCCGTCGAGGCCGGCCAGCAGCATGGCGGAAAAGGCCAGGTAGGGGTTCGACGACGGGTCGGGGCAGCGGAACTCGACGCGCTTGGCCTTGGGGTTTGACCCGGTGATGGGAATCCGAATGCACGCCGAGCGATTGCGCTGCGAGTACACCAGGTTCACCGGCGCCTCGAACCCAGGCACCAGACGGTGGTAGGAGTTCACCGACGGGTTGGTGAATGCCAGCAGCGCGGGCGCGTGGTGGAGCACGCCGCCGATGTACCAGCGCGCGACGTCGGACAGCCCGGCGTAACCGTGCTCGTCGTAGAACAGTGGCTGATCGTCGTTCCACAGCGACATGTGGCAGTGCATGCCGGAGCCGTTGTCGCCGAAGATGGGCTTCGGCATGAAGGTTGCGGTCTTTCCTGCCTGCCAGGCGGTGTTCTTCACCAAGTACTTGAACTTCATGACGTCATCGGCGGCAGTGAGCAGAGTGTCGAACCGCCAGTTGATTTCCGCCTGCCCCGCAGTGCCGACCTCGTGGTGGGCACGTTCCACGACGAGCCCCGCATCGCCCATGTGGCGCACGATGTCGTCGCGGAGGTCCCCAAAATGGTCGACGGGGGAGACGGGAAAGTAACCGCCCTTGTACTTCACCTTGTAGCCGCGGTTACCGCCGTCCTCGACACGTCCCGTGTTCCAGGCGCCGGCCTCTGAATCAATGTGGTAGTACGAGCTGTTCGCAGACACGTCGAAGCGAATGTCGTCGAACACATAGAACTCGGCCTCGGGCGCGAAGAACGCCGTGTTGGCGATGCCCGTCGAAAGGAGATAGGCCTCAGCTTTACGTGCGATGTTGCGCGGGTCGCGCGAGTAGGGCTCTTTGGTGAGCGGATCGTGCACGAAGAAGTTCACGTTGAGCGTCTTGGACCGGCGGAAGGGATCGAGGTAGGCCGTCGTCGGATCTGGCAGCAGTGTCATGTCCGACTCATGGATCTTCTGAAAGCCAGTGATGGATGAGCCGTCGAAGCCGAGGCCATCCTCGAATACCTGCTCGTCGAAGGAGGCTGCAGGCACAGTGAAATGCTGCATCACGCCGGGCAGATCGCAGAATCGGACATCGACGGTTTCGACGTCCTCGTCCTTGAGGTAGCGGATCAGCTCGGCGGCGTCGTTAAACATGGGAACCCCTTCATCCTTCAGTTTCCACACATCATGCTACGGACCCCAGTTTTCGGATCGTCAGCGGTGTCCACGGGCGGAGCCATCACGCTCGACGCGGTTCGAACAGTGCTAGCGCGAGTGGCTGACAGCCGTGCGACCGGCTAGGCTCACGCGCGTGGACAACGACGAAGGGTATCCAGGGGAGAGCATCGGCCTCCCGGAGACGGGGCGCGGCAGCCTGGCGAGTTGGGGAGCGCGATGCGCAGCGGTCCTCGTCGACTGGCTTGCGTCGATGCTCGTCGCCATCGTGCTCTTCGGCACCGAGGTCATGACGGGGTCGGGCTGGCGCACATTTGTGCCGCTCACCGTGTTCTTCGTCGAATCCTCCATCTTCACTACGCTCACGGGGTCGTCGTTCGGGCAACTATTGGCCCGCATCGGCGTGACCCGCGTGGATGGCGGCCCGTTGGGCTGGTGGCGTCCGACGGTGCGCTCGCTGCTGAAATGCCTCGTGCTGCCCGTGATCGTCATTGGTGCCGAGCGCCGTCACCTTGATGACCTGCTGCTCGGCACCGTCGTCGTGAACAGGAAGTAGTTCAGAGGCTCGCTACTGGGTCTGTTCCATCGGTGAACGCAACAAACCTGTCGTCTGGAAGCTGATCTGCTTCAACCAGGTGAGCCAGCACCTGAGCAACCAGTTCCCGGCTCGTGTCCGTGCATTCCGGCACAGCGCTGGTGGGATCGAAGCGCCGCACACCGGTGGGCTCATCGTCATCCGTGAGGGCACCTGGGCCGACGATGGCGTAGTCGAGGTTGGTGCTCTGGAGATGCTGGTCGGCGGCACGCTTGGCCAACACGTAGTGGTGGAAGGGATCATCCTCATCGACGGGGTGCACGAACGACGTCGCGAAACTCACCATCAGGTACCGGGGCTGCCTGGAAGCGCGGGCAGCTGCGTCGATCGACGCGATCGCAGCATCGCGGTCGATGGCATACGTCTGATCAACGCCGTTTCTGCCACCGTTGCCCGCCGCCCAAATGACGACGTCCTTGTCACGCAGCAGCGCATCCCACTCGGCGTCATCAAAGTTGAGCATCTCGGCAATGTGAGGCCGTGCACCACGGGCCACGATGTCAGGCTCATACTCGGTCTTCCGGATGAGCGCTTCCACATCGTGGCCGGCAGTGGCGAGCAAGGGCAGCGTTCGCAGCGCAACCCGCCCGTGGCCACCAATCACGAGGACGTTCTTCGGCATGTTCATATCAACAACCCTACGCGCGGGGACCAATGTGACTCGCGGTGCGCTCGTCGCGGACGGACCTCACCACTCCTCGTGCTCGCGGCTGTCCCAGGCGTGTTCTTCCCCGAGGTCGAGGCTGGCGAGCAGCGCGCGGTCATCGTCGTCGAGCTCGAAATTGAAGGTGGCGTTGGAGGCCTGACGCTCCGGATTCTTCGACTTTGGAATCACGACGATGCCTCGATCAACAATCCACTTCAGCACCACCTGGCGGGGGTCGACGCCATGCTTGGCAGCGATCTTGTGGACGACGAGCTGGTCAAGAAGGCCTTCACGTTTGCCGAGCGGGCCCCATGCCTCGGTGACGATGCCGTGCTCAGCGTGGAACTCGACCGCCTCGTGACGGGCCAGCGCGGGGGAGAGCTGAATCTGATTCATTGCCGGCCACACCCCAGTGGCGTCATGCAACTCGGTGAGCTGCTCGGGGCGGAAGTTCGACACCCCGATGTGGGTGATGGCGCCTTCCTCCTTGAGCTGCACGAGGGTTTCCCACGTCTCGACGGTGAGCCCGCGCGACGGGTTCGGCCAGTGAATGAGCATGATATCGATGGTGTCGACGCCCAGGCGGCGACGGGACTCGTCGACGGCGGTGCGCGTCGCGGCTCGGCCGTGGCTGCCGCCGGCCACCTTCGTCGTGATGAGCACTTCGTCGCGAGGCACGCCGCTTCGACGAATACCCTCGCCGATGGCAGTCTCGTTGTTGTATTGGGCGGCGGTGTCGAGCAGACGGTAACCCTGTTGGAGGGCGGCAGCGACGGCGTCGGCGCCAGGGTTGCCCTGCAGCCCGTACGTGCCGAGCCCGACGAGCGGGATCGGTGTGCCGTCGGCAAAGTTGATGGTTGGGATGGTGAGCGTCACGGTGCCTCCTAGGAATCGGCGTTCGCATCGAGTCTATGTGGTCTCAAACAAGCCAGCCCGCCAGCACTGGGCGTTAGGTGGCAGATCAGCGCCCATAGTTGGGCGGCGATCTACCACCTAAGGTCGGGGAAAGTGTGCGTTGCGCGTGTCAGAGGGCTCCGGCGTTCACCGCTCGTCGCTGAGCTCCCCGGTCAAGTAGTGCTGGACTGCGGGGCCTATCAGCGCCACCACCTGGTCGGCTGTGAGGCTGGCGAGCGGCTCAATGCGCAGCACGTGCCGTGCAAACAACAACCCGGACATCTGCGTAGCAACCAGCGATGCTCTCAGTATCCCGTCCTCATCGTTCGGGAGGTGTTCAACCAATCGCCCCAGGAGCGCCCTCGTCGCGAACTGGCGGACGAGCTGGGAATCGTCGGCGAACGCACGACGCATGATGGCAATCACCCCCTTGCCAGCCTCAGAGGACCACAGCTTTTCGGCGGTGCGAACGATCGTCGCACCTAGTTCGGTGACATCGCCGCTAAACATCTCAGCTGCGATTGCGTCGACCCCGATGGACTGCTCGAGCATGGCCTCAAACAGCCCTTCCTTGGAGCCGAAGTAGTGGCTGATGAGCGCCGGGTCCACTCCCGCTTCCTTTGCGATTGCGCGCATGCTCACAGCATCGAACGACTTCTGTGAGAACAGCGTCGAGGCAGTTTCTAGAATTCTGCGACGGGTCTGCTCACCCTTGGCGGGGGGCGTCATTTGGTCTGCCTCGGCATGGAACGTGCCGCCAGGAACAGTGCCGCCACCACGGCGACGGCGAGCCCTCCGACGCGCCACCACATGCCGGCGCTGAGCTCGGCGTTGGTGAGTATGTCGCGCACCACATCGACAGCCCAGGTCATGGGAAGAAACTTCGCCACTGCTTCTAGCGCGTCGGGCATGTGCTCGATGGGCACAAGCAGGCCACACAGGAAGATCTGTGGGCCGACGAACGCCGGCATGAACTGCACGGCCTGGAACTCCGTCGTTGCAAAAGCGCTCGCGAGTAGCCCAAATGCGACGCCGAACAGGGCGTCGAGCAAGGCAATAACGAAGAGCATGACCCACGGGCCTTCGAGCTCCACTTCGAACGGCCCGAGAATGAGCCAGCCGAGAATCGCTGCTTGTACGAGGGCGAGGACGCCGAACACCGCACCGTAGGAGGCGACGAGGTTCCAGCGCGACAGCGGTGTGGTGAGGATGCGCTCGAGCGTGCCGGACGTGCGCTCGCGCAGCATGGCAACGCTGGTGACGATGAACATGAGGATCATCGGAAGCACCGCGAGCATGATGGGGCCGACGCTGCCGAACACGGGCTTCTGCCCAGGCGGCACGGGAGCGTCGAGGAACACGTAGTAGAGCAACACGAGTAACAGCGGCGGGACGACGAGGATGAGGGCGACGGTACGCCGGTCGTTGCGGAGCTGGGTGGCTATGCGGCCCATCGTCGTGAACGGGTGGCTGCGCCTGCGCGACGATGGCGTTTCGGCAGATGCGCCTGCTGGTGACATGTGGCGAGGGGCGGTGGTCATGCTTGCTCCTTGGCGGTGGAGTGTTTGACGAGGGCGAGGAATGCGTCTTCGGGGTTCGTGGTGCCGGTGCGCTGCTGAATCTCAGCCATCGGTTCGTGGGCGAGAAACCTGCCGTCGCGCATGAGCAGTACAGAATCGCAGCGGACGGCCTCGTCCATCACATGGCTGGAGATCAGCAATGTCGTATCGGAGGCGGCCAGGGAGCGAAAGGTAGTCCAGAGCTCCTCTCGGGTGAGGGGATCGAGGCCGACGGTGGGCTCGTCGAGGATGAGCAGCTCAGGGCGGCCCACGAGAGCACATGCGAGTGAAGCTCGCCCGGCCTGGCCGCCGGAGAGCTGATCCACGCGCCGATCTGCGTAGTCCGAGAGCTCGACGCGCTCGATGGCCATGTCGATATCGTCGCGGCTCGCTCCGACGAGCTGGCCGAAGTGCCTCACATTCGCGCACACTGAGATATCGGTGTAGATGCTGACTGACTGGCTGGTGTAGCCCACGCGATGTCGTAGCGCTTTCTCGCCGGCCGGGAGGCCCAGTACTCGCAGCGAGCCTGACGTGATGTGTTGGACGCCGACGATAGCGCGCATCAGTGTGGTTTTTCCGCAGCCTGACGGCCCAAGCAAACCGGTGATCGACCCTCGAGGAAGGCTGCAAGAAATGCCGTGAAGTATCTCCACTTTGCCTCGTCGGATACGGAGATCCTGCACTTCTACCGCAGGTTCAACACTCGTTGAATTCATCATGTGTTGAACTTTAGTACCGCGCTGTGGAGTGGATCAAACAGGCGCACGAACCCGCACTCGCCAGGGTGACGAAGCGTCAGCGGCGTCCCCATTCCCACTGCGGCTTCGAGAGCAGCCCCTGCCCCTCGACGAGTGTCTCGCCCAGGTCTTTCGTCAGGCGGATGTGTTCGGTGTCGGGACCCTGCTCGAGCGCGGCTGCTAACTCGTCGTTGTGTGTGACGGCGATGATCTGCGTGCGCTGCGCGGCGCTCACGATGAGGCGCGCGAGCGGCTCGATGAGGGAGCGATGCAGGCTCTGCTCCGGTTCGTTCAGCGCGATGAGCGCCGGCGGCCGGGGCGCGTGCAGGGCCGCGACGAGCATGAGGTACCGCAGCGTGCCGTCGGACAACTCGGCTGCCCGCAGTGGGCGCAGCATGCCGGGCTGGGTGAGGGCGACGTCGAACAAGGCGCCGTCGGTGTGGATATGTAGTTCGGACCCGGGGAAGGCGTCGTCGATGAGTGCCCCGACGGGCGCGCTCGCGGCTTCGATGATGGTCTGCAGTGTGGCGGCCAGGTTGCCGCCATCGTCGGACAAGCTGGGGGAGCGGGTGCCGACGTGCGGGCGCCGGGCGGGAGCGTCGGGGTCAGTGCGCAGCCAATCGTGGAAGCGCCAGCTGGCGAGCTCGTCGCGCATGTCTCGCACCACGTCGAGTGCGGTGGCGTCGAGGAGCGACTCGTAGGGGGCCAGCGCTGCGACACGCTGCCAGGCTTCGTCGCGGACTTCCGCCGCGGCGTGTTTGCGGCGGGCAACGATGGTGCTTGGGCGCAGGATAGGCCCTAGCCAGACGGCTTCTCGTTTGATCTCCGGGTCGAGGTTGAACGCGGTACTGCGGCCTTGCTGGGGCAGACCTAGGTCGATGAGGTAGCTGGTGGCCTGCCCGCCCACGCCGATGCGCAGGCTGACGGGCCCGGAGCGCACCGTGCCCTCCACGCGTCCGGTGCGTCTGGCGCCGCTGAGCTGTTCTGGGCCTGCCCATAACACCGACGGGAGCCCGCCCTCTGCGGCGAGGGCCCCGACCACCCCGCCCCGACCGCAGGCTGCCAGCAGGCGAAGGGCCTTGTAGAGGTTGGATTTTCCTGTTCCGTTGCCGCCGGTGACCACGGTGACGCGCCCGAGCGGCAGCACGACGTCGCGCAGCGAGCGGTACCCGGAGACAGCCAATGTCGTGTACATGTGCCCAAGGGTAGGTATGGCCACTGACAGATTGAGACGCCAGACCTTCGACATGGCGAAGATAGATCAAGTTCGTGGCGGGCAGACGCACCACGAACTTGATCTATCTTTGGGTTCAACGGAAAGGTACGGGCATGAAGGTGTCGAAACTGCTGCGGGGCCTGGGGTTTGTTGGGCGTGTCACTGCCGGAACGGCGGCGCAAGGCGCCCAGAGCGTCGCCCGGATCGGCCTGGAGGAGGCTCTCGTCGAGCAGCTCCGCACAGTCGACGGGGTCGTCGAGGCGAGCGTTGACCGCCCAGTGACGGCGGGCGGGCTCGCACGCACCTACCGGGCCCACATCACGCTTCGGCCCGACCTCGACGCGGTGGCGGTGCGACGCGCCGTCGAACAATGCAAGACGATCTTCGACGAGGGCCGCGCCCGCAGCATCCTGGACCCACGGCTAGAAGTCACGCTGCCCGCCAGTGCCGCCACCGTGCTGCTCAAACTCTCCCGGTGGAAGCAACGATGGACCAGCCCCGTCGACGACACCGCGCTGCAAACACTGCTCGACGAAGCGCGCATCGGAGGCGGATCCGCTGAGGCCAGCGACGGCAACGTGCGCCTTCGCTTCACCGCTTCGCTTGATGCGGTATCGCCTCTGCTCCTCACGGCGCGCCCCGACGGTGCTCGCGCCTGGTTACGCTCGTGGGAGCGCGACGACGCCCGCGTCGTGGTGCGCTCCGCGCCCGAACCGATACCGCTGCAGCCCACGCTGTTCACCTCGCTTGTGCACGCAGACGTCCAGCGCATAGACGTATCCCCGGAAGCCCGACGATGCACATTGCACCCACGCGATGAGCCGGACGAGCGCCAGGTCGCAGACTGGCTCACCTGCTGGCGCGAATCAGTCACGGACGTCGAGGCGTGGGAGGTCGTCGTCGCTACCGTCGGCGCGTGGTGTGTGGCGCCCAGCGGCGTCGAGGTGTTGGAGCAGCCGCACACGTCGGAGGAATGGCACGCCCGCAGCGCCCGCATCGCCGCCATGCTCAGCGACGGTGCGTAACGGCTACTGCGCTGCCTCTAGCCAGGCTTCCTCGATGGCGTCCCGCCGAGACTCAGCGTCTTGCAGCTCGGCATTGAGCGTGGCTAGGCGTTCGTAGTTCGTTGCAGCCGCCGCCATCTGCTCGTGCAGCTCGGCGATCTCTCGCTCGACCTTGTCGAGCTGGCCTTCGAGCTTCGCCAATTCCTTCTTGCGCGCACGCTCTTGGGCAGCGTCGGAAGGCTGCTTCTGCTTCGCCTGCGGGGCGGGCTCGTTCGCCGCCTCCACCGCCGCACGCCGGCGTGCCAGGTATTCGTCGACCCCACCAGGCAGTAGCCCGCACGTGCCGTCGCCGAGCAGCGCGTAGGTGACGTCGGTGACGCGCTCCAGGAAGTAGCGGTCGTGGGAGACGACGATGAGCGTGCCCGGCCAGGTGTCGAGGTAGTCCTCGATGACGGTGAGCGTGTCGATATCGAGGTCGTTCGTCGGTTCGTCCAAGATGAGCACGTTCGGCTCGGTGAGCAGCAAGCGCAGGAACTGCAGCCGTCGCCGCTCGCCGCCGGAGAGATCTCCGATGCGTGCGACGAGCTTGTCGCCGGTGAACCCGAATTCCTCCAGCAGATTGGATGCACTGGCCTCGCGCCCGGTGGCGAGCTTGGTTTCCTGCTTGAGCCGCTGCACGGATTGCAGCACCCGATCGTCGTCATCCAGCTCGCCAACGGCCTGCGAGAGGTAGGCCAAACGGATGGTCTGGCCGCGCTTGATCTTGCCCTGGCTAGGGGAGCGGAGCCCCGCGAGCAGATCCAACAGCGACGTTTTCCCCGCCCCGTTCACGCCTACGAGCCCGATGCGCTCGCCAGGGCCGATCGACCAATCCAGGCCCTGCAGCAGACGCTTGCCGCCCACCTCGTAGCTCACGTTGATGAGGTCAAAGACGTCCTTGCCCAGGCGCGCGGTCGCGAACCGCTCCAGCTGCAGCTTGTCGCGTGGCTCCGGCTCGCCCTTGATGAGCTCGTTGGCGGCCTCGATGCGGAACTTCGGTTTCGACGTGCGCGCCGGCGCCCCGCGCCTGAGCCATGCGAGCTCCTTGCGGGCCAGATTCTTCCGACGAGCCTCGTTCGCCGCCGCCTGGCGCTGGCGTTCCACGCGAGCCAGCACGTAGGCCGCGTAGCCGCCGTCGTAGGCGTCGACCATGGCGTCGTGCACCTCCCAGATCCGGGTGCACACCACATCGAGGAACCAGCGGTCGTGGCTCACGACGAGCATCGCCAGCCCTGCGCGGGTGCGTTCGGCAAGATGCCCTGCTAGGAACGCGATGGCCTCGACGTCGAGATGGTTCGTGGGCTCGTCGAGCACGAGGAGGTCGTGCGGGCCGAGGAGCACGGAGACCAGCCCCACGCGACGGCGCTCGCCACCCGAGAGCTCACCTAGCGGGCGGTCGAGATCAATGCCAGGCAGTAGCGCTTCGACGACGGCGCGCTGCTCGGCGTGACGGGCGAACACGTGGTCGGGCTCGCCGCCGAGGGCGACGTCGCGGATGGTGTCGGTGTCGTCGCCAATGTGTTGCTGGCCGAGCGTGCCGATCGATGCGGAGTTGGAGACGGTCACCCGCCCTGCATCGGGCGTGAGCGAGCCGGTGAGGATGCGCAACAGCGTGGATTTGCCGTCGCCATTGCGCCCGACGACGCCCACGACGTCCCCGGCTCCCAGGCCGAGGGAGACGTCGTCGAGGAGAATCCTGGTGCCGAAGCCGTGCGTGATACCTTCGGCGTTGACGATATTGGCCACGTCAGTGGCCGCGCATGGCCTTGCGGGCACCCTTCATATTCATGGGCCCCTTCGGAATCGGCATCTTCGGGCGCATCGCGTCGAGCGACTTCAGCCGCTGGCGCGTCTCCTGGATTTGCGAATCCGTCAGCTGCTTGGGCAGCTTCTTGATGTGGTCGGTGAGCTTCGAAAGCGGCACCTGACCAGCCCCATTGCCCATCTGGATGACCTGCGCTTGGACGCCGTAGAGGATCTGGTCGTGCTTCTTCTTTTCGCTCGCGAGCATCTGCTTCAGGCGCCCCGGCTCGCCGTCACCAATCAGGATCAATCCGCCGGGGCCAACGGTGCGGTGCACGACGTCGAGCTGACGGTTCGCGGCAACACCGGGGGTGGAGAACCACTTCTTCTCCGGGAGCATCGACAGGGCGACCTCAGCTGACCCGGCCTGCCCCTCGTAGCGGGTGATGGTGGCTTTCTTTGCGCGTTGCGTGAGCACGATCGTCATGCACATGATGCCGGTCATGACGGCAAGCACGCCCCACAACACGATGCCGAGCCAGCCGTTCGACAGCCAGATCGTCAGGCCGAGGATGATGGCGAAGGGGATGAGGAAAGCGAGCGCGAGGTACAGCGGCAGCTTCGGGTCTTGCTCCTTGGTGACCCGGTAGACCTCCCTGATCTGTTTGACCATGCCCCAGTCTTTGGGGTCGGAGGAATTCTTTTTCGCCAGCTTCCTCGCCTTGGCCTCCGCCTTCTGCTTGGCCGCTAGCGCCTTCGCGCGTTCACTTTTCGCCATGGTGCCTTTCCGAGCTCACTTCTTCCGAGCTTCCATCGCGGTTCGGTACAGCCGACCCGCGCGATACGACGACCGGACCAGCGGCCCGGACAGCACACCAGCGTATCCGATCTGTTTGGCCTCCTCCGCCAGCTCATCGAACTCCTGCGGCGTCACCCAGCGGTCGATGGGCAACAGCGTCGGCCCAGGGCGCAGGTACTGCGTGATGGTGATGAGTTCCGCGCCTGCATCGTGGAGATCCTGCAACGCCTGGGAGATCTCGTCGCGGGTCTCACCCATGCCGAGGATGAGGTTCGACTTGGTGACGAGCCCCTCGTCGCGGGACATGCGGAGCACGTCGAGTGAGCGCTCGTAGCGGAAACCGGGGCGGATGCGCTTGAAGATACGGGGGACTGTCTCGACATTGTGCGCGAACACCTCGGGCTTCGCGTCGAGCACCTGGTGCACGAGCTCTCGCTTGCCCGAGAAATCGGGCGCGAGCATCTCTACACCAACACCGGGGTTGACCTGGTGGATCTGGCGGATCGTTTCGGCGTACAGCCACGCGCCCTCATCTTCCAGATCGTCGCGGCACACACCGGTGACGGTGGCGTAGCGCAGCCCCATCTTCTTCACAGATGCGGCGACGCGTAGCGGCTCGGTCGGGTCGTAGCCCTCAGGCTTCGCGGACGTGATCTGGCAGAAATCGCAGCGACGGGTGCACTGGTCGCCGCCGATCAGGAACGTCGACTCCCTGTCTTCCCAGCACTCATAGATGTTGGGGCAGCCCGCCTCCTGGCACACGGTGTGGAGGTCGCCCGACTTCACGATGTGCTGCAAATCGTTGTAGTTGGGGCCCATCTTCGCCTTGGTGCGGATCCACTCCGGCTTGCGCTCGATGGGGGTCTGGGCATTCTTGGCCTCAACTCGAAGGAGTTTCCGGCCCTCAGGCTTCACGGCAGTCACGATGCAACCCTACTCAATCAGTCCGCGAAAGAAAGCGCTGCGGTGAGGTGGGGGCGAATATCGCGGGCAACCTGCTGCACCGTCCACTCGCCGGGGAGCTCTTCTTCGATCGACGTGACATCCGCGTCCTCGATGCCACAAGGGATGATGTTGCCGAAGCGCTCGGCGCTGGAACGCACGTTCAGTGCGAAACCGTGCAGCGTGGTGCGTTTGCTCACGCGCACTCCGATGGCGCATATCTTGCGCTCGAGCCTGGTGGGGGTGGCGGGCAGCCACACCCCGG
Organism: uncultured Tessaracoccus sp.; assembly: GCF_947286155.1. Lineage (GTDB taxonomy): Bacteria > Actinomycetota > Actinomycetes > Propionibacteriales > Propionibacteriaceae > Arachnia. Next base: position 16,117 of record NZ_CAMYPD010000016.1, on the reverse strand, counting down.
TGCGGCCGGCGACGCGACCGGCAGCGATGCCGTACTCGTCCAGCAGGTTGATGATGGCTTCCTCGAGTTTGCGCACGTGGTCGACCACACCCATGCCCTCTGCGAGGTGGACGATGGGATAGCCGACGAGCTGCCCCGGCCCGTGGTACGTGATGAGGCCGCCGCGGTCGGTGTCGACCACCGGCGTGCCGTCGCGCGGCTTCATCTCGTCGGTGGTGCGACGCCCGGCGGTGTACACCGGAGGATGCTCGACGAGTAACACGTGCCCGCCGCGCTTCCCGGCGGCCACTTCGTCGTGAATGGCGCGCTGGTACTCCCAAGTCTCCATGTACTCCGCGTCGGCTGCCCCCAAACCGAGCTCCTCGAACGTCAGCATTCGAACATCCTACGCCCGTTGAACTTGAAAACCACCCGGAGCTAATGATAATGATTTTCATGAATGCCAGAGATTGGAAGTGACACATGAGCATACGAAGCAGCGCGCCCGCCGCCTGGCGGGCCGTGGCCATCAGCTTGATCGCCGCGCTCCTCGCCGTGGCTGTGCCGACGGCAGCGAGAGCTGACAGCGCCCCGCTCATCCTCGACAAGGGACACGTTGATGCGTTCAACGTGACGGTGAAGAACGGTGCACTGCAACTGAACCTTAAGGAAGACGCGACGGGTAGCCACGTGCAGCGCGCGCCTGAGAGCGTCGAACTCCACGTGAAATCCGCAGCGCTGCAGGACATCCCCGATGGGGTTCCCGGCGCACCCAAGGCCTACTGGCTGCCCATGACGCAGGATCAGAACCTGCTGTGGCCGGGTTGGGACACCCTAGGCATCCAGGGCACGGGCTTCGATCAGGCCGTCGATTTGGTGTTCCAGGACGTCAAGGGCCCGGGCAATGTGCATCTGTTCAGCACCGGCTCCTTCGGCGGTGTTGAGCCGCTGCTCGAAGGCGGCACGCTGGATCTGAAGAGCGGCGCCGTCCGCAAGCAGACTTTCCCTGCCCACACGCACGCCCACTGGATATTCACCAAGCCCGGCGTCTACAAGCTCAAGGTGAAAGCTGCGGGCACGAAGAACGGCAAGAAGGTGGAGTCCGCCTCGCAGCAGTACGTGTTCACCGTCGGCGATGAGTTCCGCGGCAAGGGATATGCCACCGACGCGCCCAAACCCAAGCCTTCGCCGAAGCCAAGCGTGAAGCCGACGGTGAAACCTTCGCCCGTGCCCTCGGTGAAGCCTTCGCCGAAGCCGACCGCGGAACCGACGGCCAAGCCGACAGCCAAGCCTTCGGTGAAGCCGACTGCGAAGCCCACGTCGAAGCCTGTGCCAACTGCCAAGCCGTCGCCCAAGCCCGCGCCGACTGTGAAGCCTGCTCCCAAGCCTGCGCCGCAGGCGATGACGGTGTTTGACCGCGGCCACGTCGATGCATTCAATGTCACGGCCAAGCAGGGCGCGCTGGCGTTGGATCTCAAGGAAGACATCACGGGCTCCCACGTTCGTAGAGACCCGGCCAAGGTGGAACTCCACGTGAAGTCTGCCGCCTGGAACGAGAAGATTCCGGCCGGATGGCCAGGCGGCCCGAAGGGGTACGCGCTGTCCATGACGCAAGATCCGAACCTCCTGTGGCCAGGCTGGGACACGCTCGGCACGCAAGGCGGCGGCGTCGATCCGAAGGTGACGCTGCGCTTCCAGTCCGTCGAAGGCCCGGGAGCCGTCCACGTCTACGGGCAGACCTCATTCGGTGGTCCGTCGGCGCTGCTGGATGGCAACCAGTACCAGCTTGTCGACGGGGCGACGCTTCCCGTGAATGCCCCGGCGCACGTGCATGCGAACTGGATTTTCGCCAAGCCAGGTGTCTACAAGTTCACCGTCGTGGCGGAAGGTACCGCGGGTGGCAAGGCTGTGAACTCTGAGCCGAAGACCTACACGTTCACCGTCGGCGACCAGTTCCGCGGCAAGGGCAACGCGGACGCATCCACCGGTGACGGCAAGGCCCAACCTCCGGCAAGCGCCCCTGATCGCAATGATGCTGACAAGACGGGCGGCAAGCCCGCAGGCGAGCATCCCGCAGGCGGGTCGGCGCCTTCGACGAGCACACCGTCGGACAACGCACCCACCATGAAGCCAAGCCTGGGGGAGTGCAAGAAGCACACCAACGTGCGTCCCGCCACGAAGGAAGAAATCGCCGCTGCCAAGACCGCCAAGCAGCCCTCGGGGCCAGGCGGCAAGTCCGGTGGCTCGGTGACGATCCCCGCCAACACCCATGTGCACCCGAACTGGGTGTTCTCCGCTCCGGGTGACTACGCGCTCACTGTGAAGATGTCCACCACGTCGAAGTCCGGCCAGCCCATGGCGACGACGTCCACCCTCCGCTTCAAGGTGGGGTCCGGTGGGCAAGGCGCGACGAACGGTCACTTCGACTTCGGACCCAAGATCGAGGGCGGCAAGCTCGTCCCATCGCTCAAGGACGACCGCAAATCTCCCGCACAGTGGGTCGACCCCGCGTCGCAGACGTTCATCGTCGGCAACGCGGCCAAGGCCACGGCTCCCGCCGGCATCGACTTTGTGGCCAGCAAGGGCAGCCCGGTGTGGATGATTGCATCCGCGCAGGTATCGGGTGTGCCGTGGCTCGGGGCGAACACCATGCACGAATCCCTGCTAGCTGGAAGCACCGGCGAGGTGCGTTTCTCCCTCGTCAGCGCCTCCGGGCCGGGCAAGGTAGGGGTGTTCACCTCTGGAAACTTCGGTCAGGTGGTGGACCAGCTGTGGTTCACCAAGTCTGGCGGAAGCGCACCGCAATCCAAGCCAGCAGGCAAGCTTGCTTCCTCCCAAGCTGAAGCCGGCGACGGCGGTGTGTTCATGAAGGATGGCAAGGCCATGATCAACGAGGTCACCTGGGCCTACGCCAACGGCTCACCGTGCAAGCCGGGCGCGGGTATGCCTCAGTCGGGCGCTGACGGCGCAGAGGTGCTTCCCCCTGCCTCCGCTGGGTCAGCTTCCTCCGCAAGTGCGGCATCGACGGCGGCTGTTGCGCTGCTCACCTTCATCGGTGCGGCCGCCGTGCTTGCCCGCCGGGCCAACCGGTGAGCAAGTGGCTGAAGGCGGCGGCGGTGGGGCTTGCCCTCACCGTCGCCGTCGTGGCGCCTGGACGTTCACCGTCGGCTGCATCAGACGGGCGCCTCACCGTCGTCGCCACCACAGGCATTCTCGCTGACCTCACTGAAGGAGTGGCGGGCGACGCTGCGCAGGTGGTGGCACTCGTGCCGCCTGGCGCAGATCCACACACCTACGAGCCGAGCCTTAGAGACGTGCGCAGCATCGTCAACGCCAAGCTCGCGTTCTCCAACTACCTGATGCTGGAAGAGCAGTCGCTCATTCGTTCCATCGACGCGAACCTTCCCCGCAACGCGACACACATTGCGCTCGCGGAGGAAGCCAGCGGGTACTCCGCGGAAATCATTCCGCTGGTAGAAAACCACTCGCTCGACACCGTGTGGCTCGGATTGCGTGTGCATGGCACGAAGCCTGGCGCCACCCGCTCGTCGGCGGTGGAGATGGCTCTCGTGGAAGCCGACGGCCCGGGCGGGGCGCACGGCTTCGTCACCGGCACCTTCGGGCAGCCCCAGAGCGTCTTTAATAGCGCGGACGGGCTCGACTCGTCGAAGGGTTTCGACGGCGACCGCACGACGCTGCCGATGGACGCCCACACGCACATGAGCTGGGCATTCACGAAGCCGGGCGTGTACCACTTAACGTTTCGCGCCCAGTACTTGAGCAACCCCAGCGCGCGGCCAGTTGACGCCATCACCGGCACGCTCACCGTCGCGGTGGGCGTCGACCCCGCATCGACGGGCAAGAAGGTGGTGCTGTCTGAGGGGCACGCGGACATCACGGCAGACCTCTCGGCGGGACGGCTGCAACTGTTCACTGACAAGGAGTCCGACGGCGCCGGCGCCCCGCCCGGAATGGGTGCGGTGCCCGTCGAAGACGTGGTGATTTCGGTGCCGCCGAAAGCCCTCATGCCGGTGCCAGGAGACCCCGCGTACCGCTTCATCGCCCGTCCTGGTCAGGATGTGTACCAGCTTCCGCAGGCCGTGCTCGGGCGGCACGTGCACGGCGAGATCGACCCGCACCTGTGGCAAGACGTCCGCAACGCGCAGGCCTACGTCCAGGTCATCCGGGATCAGCTCATCAAGGCCGACCCTGCCAACGCGCAGACCTACCGCGCCAACGCCGAGAAGGAGATCGCGGAACTCGATGAGGTGCACGACTACGTACAGCGATCCGTCGACTCCATTCCAAAGCGCAACCGCCACCTCGTCACCACCCACGACGCGTACGGCTACCTCGCCCACCGGTACGGCCTCGACATCGCCGCGGTGGTGGCCCCGTCGCCCGTGCAGGAACCGTCACTGGCAGACCGACGCCGGCTCACCCGCACGCTGACCGACCTCGGCGTGCCCGCGGTCTTCGTCGAACCGAACGCCAGCCAGCAGGCAGGCGCTCTGCGCGAAGCGGCGAACCACACAGGTACCGCCATCTGCCAGATCTGGGGCGACGCCTTCACGCCAGAGGTGTCGACCTACGCAGACATGATGCGGGCCAACGCAGATTCACTCGCCCGCTGCTTGGGCGGTACACCGCTCGGCAACCACGACACAAAGGACAACCAATGAGACGTACGCTCCTCGCCGCAGCAGCGGCCTTCCTCGCGCTGATGCCCACGATCGGGCACGCGGACGAGACCACGCCGTCACCCGATCTCGGCTCCGACGAACCGGGCCTCCAGCAGCGCGTCGAATCCGACGAGGCGATGGGCGAGGGGAACGTGACGATCGGTGAAGGCCACGTCGACCTCGGCCCGCGTCTCATCGACGGTAAGTGGACCTTCCTCGCCCGCGACGACACCGCGAAGCTGCAGGGCGGTAAAGCCGTGTGGCGCAAGCTCGACGACGTCGTGTTCAAGGTGCATGACAAGGCCAAACTGTCGCTGCCAGAGGGCGACGAGTACGCCTTCACCGGTGCGAAGGCCGGCGACGAGGTATGGGCCGTGCCGCAGACCGAGGCGCCGGGTGTGGTCTGGCTCGGGTGGAACACGCAGGACCCGGAGGTTGTGAAGAGCACCGAGCGCGGTGTCACGCTGCGCATCCTCGAAGCGAAGCAGATCGACGGCGACGGCACCCTGACGCTGTTCCTCCAGCCGGGCAACTTCGCCCCGCCGCAGGTGCTATTCGACGGCAAGCAGCCAGGCGACATCTGGGTGGACCTCAACACCCACACGCACGCTAACTGGGTGTTCACCAAGCCCGGCACGTACCTGGTGAAGGTGGCCATCGACGCCACTGGTACCGACAAAACCGAGCGCTCCGCCGAAGCCGTACTGCGATTCAGCGTGGGCGACAGCACCGACGAGCAAGCCGCGAGGGACGCAACGTGGCCGGGCGCCGAGTCCTCGGACAAGGGGGACGCGAGCGCGTCGGACAGCCCCTCTGCTGCGCCGTCTGCAGCGTCGACTGGCGCGGCATCGAAGGGCACCGAATCCGCCAAGCCAGCAGCGCAAGAGGATGCGAACGAACAAGCCGACGGTGCCTCGTCACTGCCCTGGGTGGCTGGCGGGGTCGCGCTGGTGGTTATTGCAGGCGTGGTCGTGGCGCTCGTGATGCGCAGGCAGAAGCGCATGACCGACGAGGTATTCAACGATGCCGAGTGACACCGCCGCACTGAGCGTGCGTGACCTCAGCGTGACGCTTGGCGGACGCCGAGTACTCACGGACGTGAACCTCGACCTGGAGACGGGGGGCGTGCACGGACTGCTGGGCCCCAACGGAGCCGGCAAGACGACGCTCTTCCGCGCCATTATGCGCCTGATCCCCGCGTCGTCGGGAACCATCGCCACACCCCGCGGCGTGGGGTACGTGCCGCAGCGCCACGACGTGATGTGGGACTTTCCCATCACCGCCCAGGAAGTGGTGATGACGGGCCTCACCCGCGACATCGGTTTCCTGCGCCTGCCTCGACGGCGGCACGTGCAGGCCGTGGCGGAGGCGCTGCAGCGGGTGCGCATGACGGACCTGCGCGCCCGCCCCATCTCCGAGATGTCCGGTGGCCAGCGTCAGCGCGTGATGATCGCCCGCGCACTGGCCCGGCACCCAGGATTGCTGCTGCTCGACGAGCCGTTCACCGGCCTCGACATGCCTACGCAGGAGCTGCTCACCGGGCTATTCGCCGAACTCGCCGCGGAGGGGACGACGCTGCTCATGTCGACGCATGACCTCACCCACGCCATCGTCGCCTGCGACCGTCTCACGCTGCTCAACAAAGAAGTCATCGCCACCGGGCACCCCGACGCGCTGCGTCAGCCCGATCTGTGGATGCGCACCTTCGACGTGTCAGCGCACTCTCCGCTGCTGAAACAGGTGGGCATGGTGCACCACGCGACGAACACCCACCAGCACGCACATCCGGAATTGGAGGCTGAGGCATGCTGACCCCACTGGATTTCCTCTCCGACCTCACCAACCCCATGCTCGCGTTCTTGCCGAAGGCGCTGATCGTGTCGGTGCTGGCGGCCGCCGTGTGCGGCGTGATCGGCTCGCACGTGGTGCTGCGCGGCATGACGTTCATCGGCGACGCGGTCTCCCACTCCGTCTTTCCCGGCATCGCCGTGGCGTTCGTGCTGCAGGGGTCGCTCGTCGTGGGCGGCATCGTCGCGGGCGTAGTCACCGCCGTGTTGATCGCGGTGTTCTCGCAGACCAAGCGCCTGCGGGAGGACTCGGTGATCGGCGTGTTCTTCGTCGCAGCATTCGCGCTGGGCATCGTCGTCATTTCGCTCTCGCCCGGCTACGCGGGCTCGCTGACGTCATTCCTCTTCGGTTCGATCACCGGCATTCCTGACGAGGCCGTCTGGTTCTCGCTCGCCATGACCATCGGCGTGCTCGCCGTGGCGATGGCGCTGCACAAGGAACTCGTCGCCGTGAGCCTCGACCGGGAGTACGCGCGCTCGCTGGGCATGCCGGTGCTGGCACTCGACATTGCGCTGTACGTGCTGGTGACCCTCGCCGTCGTGATGAGCATCCAGACCATCGGCAACGTGCTGGTGCTCGCGCTGCTGGTGACGCCCGCTGCGTCAGCACGAATGCTGACCGACCGCCTCGTTCCCATGATGCTCACCGCAGCTGGAATCGGAGCGGTGAGTGCATTCGTCGGGCTGTACCTGTCGTGGGCGCTCGACGTACCCACCGGCGGCACGATCGTGCTGGTGTGCACGGCGATGTTCTTGCTGGCCTGGGCTTTCGGGCCCAGGCACGGCCTGCTCGCGCGGGCAAAACCCGTTGCGAGGGCCGCCTGAACTCCGTGTGCTGTGCTCAGCGCCCGACGACGAACCCGAACTCGGCGTTGCGCGGCCACAGCTGATAGCGCGGTAGTACGTCGGGGCCGCACGAGCGGCTGCCCAAACCGTGCTGGAACGCGTCGAGGTACAGGTGCACGCCGCGGCTGGGCGGCAGCTCGTGCGGGTGCTCCGCTGCCGTCAGCTCGTGGGCGTCGTGGCGCAGCAGCGAGAAGCCCGGCAGGTTGGGGCCGAAGGTCTCGAAGCGCAGCGGGTGGCTGGCGCCGTCGATGGTGAGCCGACGAAGCCCCTCGCGGTGGCCGGTTTCCTGCGGACGCGAGTAGGGGAAGGCCAGCTCGTCGATGGAGGCCTCGTAGGCGCCAACGACGGCTGCCGCCCGCGAATCCGGGTAGTTCTCGCCAGGGCCGCTACCGAACCAGGATGCGCGCTCGAAGGCTCCGGGCAGCATCATGTGGTAGCCGATGCGCGGCCACGTCACGTCGGTGCGTGGGCGGATGGGCGCGACGAGGATGTGGCAGCGAGCGCCGTCGTCGGCCACCGCCCAACGGTAGGTGACCTCGGCGCCGTGCCTACCCTGGGCCGGGATGAGGCGCTCCACGACGACGAACTCGTCGCCCACCACTTCCGCGCGGGTGGTGCGGCGAATCAGTCGGTCGAGGCCCTGATCGCGCCAGCGTTCCGCTGACGACGGAGCTGCTTCCCCGACGCCGCGAGTGGTGTGGTAATCGCCCACCTCGTAGGAATTGAAGTCCCCAAGGGAATCGTTATCGGTCGGGGGACGCCACAGCTCCACCACGGCATCCTCGACGGCGTGGTCACCCAGCGCGAGGAGCCGCCCGGTGCGCGCGTCGAGGGTGGCCGGGCCCACCTGCACGTCGGCGGCAATGAGTGGGGTGGCCGTCGGGCGCGGGGCGCGCGGCACAGGGGTGTCATCGAGGCGCTGCTGCGCCACGAACACTGGGTGCCCGGCGGGCGCCCAGGGGCGCTCGTCGCGTTCCTCGATGCAGACGGTGAGGAACGACTGCGGCGCGGTAAGAGCTTCGTCGGGGAGCGTCGGGAGCGGGAAGGTGGCGCTGGTATTGGCGGCAACCTCGAAGCCGTCTATGACGCCCTCGGAGCGCACCTCGCCATCCACCTCCCAGTGCCAGCGTGCGACCAGGTGGTCGGTGCCGACGGCGTGGTAGCGGTTGTGCACGGTGAGCTCGTCGCCGATCTCGACCACGACGGGGGAGAAGTGCTGCTTCACCTCGGCCATCGCGGGCGACGGGGTGCCGTCGGCGTGCACCAGGCCGTCCATGACGAAGTTGCCGTCGTGGATGACTTCGCCGAAGTCGCCGCCGTAGGCGTAGAACGGGGTGCCGTCGGGGGTGTGCGTGGCGAGCCCGTGGTCGCGCCACTCCCAGATGAAGCCTCCGTGCCAGCCGGGGAGCGTTTCGAACGCCTCGACGTACTCGCCGAGGCTGCCCGGCCCGTTGCCCATGGCGTGCACGAATTCGCACAGCATCTTCGGCTTGTTGCGCAGGCTGGATTCGGGGATGTGGCGCTCGTGTTCGGTGGTGGTTTGCCCTTGCGACAAGGCCTCGAGCTCCGGAATGGGGCTGTACATGCGCGAGACGACGTCGGTGTAGGCGGATTCGTAGTCGCTCTCGTAGTGCACGGGGCGGGTGGGGTCCAGACGGTGCGTGGCGTCGGCCATGGCGGCCAGGTTCGCTCCGCTGCCCGATTCGTTGCCCAAGCTCCACGCGATGATCGACGGATGGTTGCGGTCGCGGTGGATCATGCGCTCCATGCGCTGCACGTACGCGTCGCGCCAGTTGGGATCGTCGCTGGGGTTGTTCTCCCAGCCGACGAAGCCGAACGCGTGGGTCTCCAGATCGCATTCGTCGATCACCCAGAAGCCCAGCTCGTCGGCGAGGTCGAGCAGGCGGGGGTGCGGCGGGTAGTGGCTGGTGCGGATGGCGTTGAGGTTGTGGCGCTTCATCAGCAGCATGCCCTCGCGGCAGTCTGCCTCGTCGAAGACGCGACCCTTCTTGGGATGGAATTCGTGGCGGTTCACGCCTCGCAGCCTGATCGGAGTGCCGTTCACGAGCCACTGGTCACCGCGGATCTCGACGGTGCGGAACCCGACGCGTTCGGTGACGCGATCCGTCGCGTTGGAGAGCTCGACGGTGGTGAGCGCTGGGCGGTCGGGGCTCCAGGGGGTCACGTCGTCGATGGTGATGGGCTGCACGTCGGCAGGCGAGTTCCAGGTGACGTCGACGTCGAGCTCGGCTGCCTGGACGCGCACCGGGAAGGCGTCGTCGGGCACTTTGACGGTGAGCGTGCCGGAGCCGGTGGCGTGATCGTAGGCGGCGTCCACCCAGTGATCGGTGATGCACCCTGCGGGGCGCGCGACGAGGGTGACCGAGCGGAAGATGCCGGGCAGCCACCACTGATCTTGGTCTTCGACGTAGGTCTGCGCCGACCACTGCGCGACGCGCACGTGCACGGTGTTCGTGCCGGGGCGTACCACGTCGGTGATGTCGAGCTCAGAAGGCAGCCGCGAGCCGCGCAGCACTCCGACGTGCTGACCGTTGACGGCGACGATGCCGAGCGACTCCACACCGTCGAAGCGAAGCAGTACCTGCTGGTGTTGGTCCCAACCTTCCGGCAGCTCGAACGTGCGACGGTGGTCGCCGATGGGGTTCTCGTCGGGCGCGTGCGGCGGGTCCATGGGGATGGGCAGGTTGATGTTCGTGTACGCCGGCCGCCCGTACTTGCCGTCGCCTTCGAGCACCCAGTGGCACGGCAGGGTGAGCTCGTCCCAGGCGCTGTCGTCGTAGTCTGCGGCGTCGCAGTCAGCGGGCGCCTCCGCCACGCTGGGGGACAGCAGGAAGCGCCAGGTGCCGTCGAGGGAGTAGCTGTACGGCTCGTCGCGTCGCCAGGCCCTGGGCGGAACGCCATCGCCGGGGGTGGTGGACTCGAGAATGCGGCGGGTTTCGTCGGGAGTCGACATGGGTTTCCTTTCCGAAAGCAAGGACGTTCAGCGGGCTGGATTGAGAGTGGAATCACGCACGACGAGGTGTGTCGGAAACAAGCGGTGACCGGGGTCCTTACCTGCGATCATGGACTGCAGCATGAGGATCGCCTGTTCCCCGACGTGCTGGATGGGTTGATGGATGGTGGTCAGCGCGGGCATGAGATCCCGGCTAATCTCGTGGTCATCGAAGCCGACGACTTGCACGTCGTTTGGGATGCGCTTTCCATGAGCCTCGAGGCTACGGTATGCACCGGCAGCCATGCGATCCGATGCGCAGAAGACGGCATCGATATCCGGATGGTGTTGGAGTAGGTCCTCCATCGCCGCGGCACCCGAGGTGGGGCCGTAGTCCCCGTGGCGGACGAGCCGGGGATCGAAATGGGCGCCGAGCCCCGAGCGTGCCCCCTTGAGCCGGAACTCGGCGCCGGGTGCATCCTCCGGGCCGGTGATGATCGCCACCCGGCGGGCACCGCAGGCCAGCAGATGCTGGGCGGCTGCGGTGGCGCCGGTGAGGTCGTCGATCGTCGCCGTGCGAACGTTCGGCCCCAGGAACCGCTCGGAGAGCCGACCGCACACGGCAACGGGGAGATCCGCGGCAATGATGCGGTCTAACAGGGGGTCGGTCATGTGTGGCGTCAGGTGCACCACGCCGTCGATACGGCGACGGTCGAGGAATGGGGCGGTCCTTCGTCGTTCCACTTCGCTACCTGCGAGCAGGAGCAGGAGCGCGTCCGAGCTGTCGCCGAAGCCCTCCGATACTCCCTTCACGAGTTCGTGAATGGTCGGATCGTCGAACAGTTCGTCGGAGGGTTGCGTGAGCAGTACTGCAACGGCATGGTTGCGGCCGGAGGCGAGCGCGCGGGCGTGGGAGTTGAGGCGATAGCCCGTCTGCTCAACCGCCTCGTTGACCGCTGCACGTGCAGCTTCGGAGACGTTCGACGCACCGTTGAGCACACGGCTCACAGTGCCACGAGAAACCCCCGCGACTCGTGCGACGTCCTCGATCGTGGTGCTCATGCGAATTGTTCCTATCCCTTCGTTGAGCCCAGCGTGAGGCCGGCGACGAACTGCTTCTGCAGGATGAAGAACACTGCAAGTACCGGTAGGGCGGCGATGATGGATCCTGCTGACAGGAGATTGTAATCCGTGAAGAACGCGCCCTTGAGGTTGTTCAGAGAACTTGTCACAGGGAACTTGTCTCCCGACTGCATCAGCACCGTCGCCCAGAAGAACTCATTGTAGATCCACGCGGTCTGCAGTGTGGCCAGGGCGGCGAGTGGCGGCCGTAGCAGCGGGATCGTCAGCCCCGCGAACTGTGTCCAGATGGATGCGCCGTCGAGCATGGCGGATTCGTAGATCTCCTTCGGCAGCGTCTTGATGTAGTTGCTGAGCACGAAGGTACAAAACCCGGTCTGGAACGCCACGTTGACGATGATGACGCCTAGGTGCGAGTCCAGCAACGAGCCGGAGGACGAGAGCCAATAGGGCAGCTCCACTGCTCGGAACATGCGGTAGATGGGGATCAGGAGGGACTGTGGCGGCAGGAGGTTGGCCGCGACGAACACCGCCAACATGGAGAGGTTGAAGCGGAAGCTGTAGCGGGCCAGCACGAAGCCGGCACACGAGGAGAGGACCAGTGTCAGCACGACAGCCGTGAGCGTGATAATGGCCGAGTTGATGAAGCTGTTGGTGAATCCGCCCCGCTCCCAGGCCTGTACGTAGTTATCCAGTGTGAATCCACCGAACGATAAGTATCCGTGCTGCAGGGTGTAGCTGTAATCGCGGAACGAGTTGAACAGTGCCCAAAGCAGCGGGAACAGCCATAGGAGAGCCATGATCATTAGGAAGATCTGAAGGAGGATACGCATCGGGCGATTGCCCTGGTTGCGTTTGCCGGCGGTGGTTGTCGTCATGACTCTTCTCCCTTCATGACCACTCGGAGTTGGATGACGATGAAGATGGAACTGATCAGCAGCATGATCGTCGCCAGCGCAGAGCCGAAGCCGATACGACTGGCCTCACCGACGACGTTGGTGGTGACCAGCGTCGAGATCAGCTCCAGTCCGTTGCGGCCACGGTTGATGATCCACGCGATGTCGAATGCCCTCAGCCCCTCGATGAAGGTGATGGTCAGCACGATGATGTTCACTGGACGCATCACCGGGAAGATGATCTGCAGGTAGGTCTTGGTCTGACTGGCGCCGTCCATGCTGGCAGCCTCACACAGGCTTGGGTCGACGCCCTTCAGCCCTGAGAGGTACAGCAGCATGATGTAGCCGGTGTGGCGCCACCCGTTGGCGATGATCGCCGCCCACAGGTTGATGGAGGAATCCCCGTACCAGTCGATCGACGTGCCCAGCAGCGCGTTCAGCAGACCTTGGTCGCGGCTGTACATGAGTTGCCAGACGAATCCGACGAGCGCTGCGGACAGGACCACGGGAAGGTAGAACGCTGTTTGATAGAAGCGGGTGCCGCGCAGTTCCTTGTCCAGAAAGACCGCGAAGAGCATCCCCAGCGGAGTAAACACCGCGAAGAGGACGAGCAGCCACAGCACGTTGTGCCACAGCGCAGGCCAGAAGGGAGGGTATATGGTGGCCAAGTCCACGTAGTTCTGGCCACCCACCCACTTGATGTCTGAGAGCCCGCCGATGCCGTCCCAGGACGTCATCGACAAGGCAACGGTGATCAGGGCCGGTCCCCAGACGAGTCCGACCACAACGAGGACCGGGATACCCAGCATTAGGCTCAGGACTACCTTGTCTGTCCTGGACAGGAGAAGGTTGCGGTGTCTCCGTCGTTTGTCAGTGGTGTTGCTCATGGATGGGTTCCTGTCACTCGTTCCCGAAGATCGACTTCTTCTGGGCCTCGACGTTGGTGAGGATGGAGTCGATCTGTGCAGGGTCCTTGACAAAGGACTGCAGCGCGGGGCCGACGACAGTGTTGGCGAAGTCAGGGCGCGAGTCGCGATCCAAGAACTGCGAAATAGCCTCGGCTTGCTCAATGATCGTCACGGCCTTCTTCTGAAGTGCGTTGTAGGTGCTCTGGTCGGCCTTTGAATTGGCGGCGATCACCGAAGGATCGGACTTGACCGTGACGTCGACTGCCTCGGGTGTGGCGAGGTACGCGAGCAGCTCCTTGGCGAGCTTCTCGTTCTTGGGCTTAGCTGCCATCATGAAGCCATCGACGGGGGCTTCCACCACTTTGGCGCCGATCTTAGAATCGAACTCAGGGAAGACGAAGAAATCGAGGTCGTCCTCCAACCCAGCCTCAGCGAACTGCTGCTGCAGGAACATGCCCATCACGTAGACGCCGGACTTGTTCTGGATGAGGCCCTGTGCGGCCTCCTGCCAGGTGCGTCCCAGCGCGTCCGGCTGGTGGAATGCCAGAAGCTCCTTCCACGCCTTGAACACGTTCTTGACCTGTTCCCCATCCCAGGCCTCCTGACCAGCCATGAGCGAGACGTGGTAGTCGTAGCCATTGACGCGCAGGTTCAGCATGTCGAATGTGCCCATAGCCTCCCAGCCATCCTTGTCTGCGAAGGCGATGGGGGTGATGCCGTCCTTCTTCATCTGTTCGGAGAGGGTGAGCCACTCGTCGATTGTCTTGGGCTCGGAGTAGCCGCGTTCCTTGAACAGGCTGGGACGGTAGAAGACGGCCCATGGGTAGTAGGTGCTGGGAATGAAGATCTGTCGACCCTTGGAATCCGAGGACGCGACCTTCATCGAGTCAGGCATGCCCTCGATCTTCTCCCAGACGTCTGAGAGATCGCCGATGAGCCCCTTATCCGCGAAGTTACGGGCGCGGTAGCCAGCAAACCAGGTGAACGTGTCGTCGGGATTCCCTTGGAGATAGTTGTTGACTCCCTCCTTGAAAGTCTCGTGCTGGATCGTGTTGATCTTCACTTCACCCTGCTTGAAGCCAGCCATCATCTCGGCGAAGGCCTTTTTAGGGACGTCATCGGACTGGTACGAGCCCATGGTGACGACGCCGTCTGGGTTGCTGGGTCCCGACCCGCAGGCAGACAGCAAGGAAGTGCCTGCGACAAGACCGGTCGTACCGAGAAAACCACGGCGAGAAACTGGAGTGTGCGGTGTGAGCATGTGATCCTCCTTTGGATCGATATGGGAGCGCTCCAATAACGTGACGCGCAAAGATGGCGTGATTCACGGAGGGAGCAGATGGTTCTTGAGTTGTGACGGGCTATTGCTGCACATCTCTGTGTGAGCGCTCCCACAGTAGCATGGCGTGTTCCCTTGGCGTCAAGGGGGATCGTATTGGCCCACGGGTTGCACGACAGCTCGCCCCGCCCAGGCACCTGCAACCTGTGCGGCAACAGAGCGGATCATGTGTCACCTGCTTCCCGACGGTGCCTCGTCACCGCTAGGCAGGTGACACATGTTCCGGGACAGAGCCGCACAGGTTGCCCCTGCCTGCGTAGCGGTTGCCCCTGCCGGGGGTAGGCAGCACGCGCACACCCGACGGGGTCCGCGCCGGGCCGGCGGGGTGTCAACAAAGCGGCGGGCGGCCGGGGAAAGCCCCAGACCGCCCGCCGTGAACGCAATCGCGAGCTTAGAGCCCGAACTCGGCTCCGAAGTCGCCCTCCTCCAGGCGCGCCTTGATGGCGGAGAGGAAACGGGCGGCGACGGCACCGTCGATGATGCGGTGATCGTAGGTGAGCGAGAGGTACATCATGTCGCGCACGGCGATGCTGTCAGTGCCGAACTCGTCGGTTACCACCACGGGGCGCTTCACGAGCGCACCCGTGCCGAGGATGGCTACCTCAGGCTGGTTGATGATCGGCGTGTCGAACAGGCTGCCAGCCGAACCGTAGTTCGTGATGGTGAACGTGCCGCCGGCCAGCTCGTCGGGGCCAACCTTGCCCTCGCGGGTGCGAGCGCCGAGGTCGCCGATCTTGCGGGCCAGGCCGGAAACGTTGAGGTCACCGGCCTCCTTGATGACGGGCACGAGCAGGCCGCGCGGCGTATCCACGGCGATGCCGATGTTCTCCGCCTCAGCGTAGGTAACCGTGCCGGCCTCGAAGTCCACCGTCGAGTTCACGACGGGGAACGCCTTCAACGCTTCCACCGTCGCTGCCGTGATGAACGGCAGGTACGACAGCGACGCGCCCTCGCGGGCCTTGAAGTCGTCCTTGGCCACCTTGCGGATGCGGCTGATGGCGGTCATGTCCACCTCGACGGTGGCGGTGAGCTGCGCAGCCGTGGCCAGCGACGCGGTCATGCGCTCGGCGATCACCTTGCGCAGACGCGACAGCTTCTCCGTCTTGCCGCGCAGAGCCTGTGCCTCGGCGCTGGGCTCGGGCTTCGCGGGTGCCGCCTTCGCCGGAGCCGGGTTGGCAGGCGCCGCGGCCGGGGCCTGCTGCGCAGGAGCCTTCGCGGCATCAAGCACATCCTGCTTGCGGATGCGGCCACCCACGCCGGTGCCCTGCAGCGAGGTCAGATCGACGCCGTGCTCCTTGGCGAGCTTGCGCACCAGCGGAGTGACGTAGGTGCCATCCGACGACGCCTCAGCAGCGCGGCGGGCAACGGCGGCCTCGACGGCGGGGGAGTGCTCAACCTTCTCCTGCTTGGGTTCAGGCTTGGGCTCGGGCTTCGGTTCTGGTTTCGGCTCAGGCTTGGGCTCCGGCTTCGGCTCGGGTTCAGGAGCGGCTTCCTCCTCAGGAGCGTCGGCCGAGCTGTCGCCGTCGGAGGGTTCCCCGACGATGGCGAGCACAGCGCCTACTTCGGCGACGTCGTCTTCTTCGAAAC